>CAZWAG010000023.1:0-23173 GCA_964631845.1 uncultured Eubacterium sp. | reverse complement strand
AGGGGGAACAGACTAATAAAAATAATCAATGCAAAATAAATATGTGTGGCCATTAATTTCAATATTACCTAACAGTTTTGAAAAAGATATTAAAAAATAAATTGAATTAGAGAAAAAGTAAAAGAAATGCTTGTAAAATAAACAAATTGATTGGAGAAGAAAATTGAATCTTGATATTTTGACAGAAGTAAAAAAAGTTGAATTAGATATATTAAATGTTATTCATAAAATATGTGTTGACAACAATCTTAGATATTCACTGGCGTATGGTTCTTTATTGGGAGCAATTAGGCATAAGGGATTCATTCCGTGGGATGATGATGTTGACATCTATATGCCAAGAGAAGATTATAATAAATTTTTAGACATTCTATCAAAAAGTCCCATAGAAGGATATGTTTTGACAAAGCTTGAAAAAGATAACGACTACATCAATTTATTTGTAAAATTAAGAAAAGATAAAACGACATTTCTTCAGCCGAATGAAGAGAATTATAAATATCATAAAGGAATTTTCGTGGATATATTTCCGTGTGACTATATAGCCAATACAAAACTAAAAAAAAATTTGCAGAAAATTGATGTTTTTCTCAAAACGTTATATGCCAGATCACATATGTCTTCCAAATCTGGCAAATTAACACAATTAGTGTGTAATTTTTTACTTAAAATTATACCTAAGAAAAAACATCATAGTGTAAGCTTGTTTTTTGAGCAAAGATTAATAAAAAATGGAATAGGTGGCAATAGATATTTTGACACATGTACGCTTAAAGCTATGACGTACGAATTGCCAAATGATACCTTTGATGATTTGCAACTAGTACAATTTGAAAATCAAAAATACTACATAACAAAAAGATGGAACGAAGTATTGACTATAGCTTATGGTGACTATATGAAGTTACCACCAAAAGAAGAAAGAGTATGGAAACATACACCTATTTTAATTGACTTAGAACATAATTATGAAGAAATAAAGGATAAAAATTAGTACAAAATAGGAGGATACAAATGCAGGCTTTAATATTAGCAGCTGGAATGGGAAAGAGACTAAAGGAATTAACTCAAGACAATACAAAGTGTATGATAAAAGTAAACGGGGTGACGTTGATCGAGAGAGCGTTACACCAATTGGATAAATTACATTTATCACAGATTATTATTGTTATTGGATATGAAGGGCAAAAATTAGTTGAATACATATCAACACTAGATGTTAATACTAAGATAGTTTATGTAGAGAATCCTATATATGATAAGACAAATAATATATATTCTTTAGCGCTTGCAAAGGATTATCTTGTAAGTGAAGATACATTGCTTTTAGAATCTGATTTGATTTTTGAAGATAGTGTATTAGAATGTCTTTTGGATGATCCAAGAGAGACTCTTGCCTTAGTGGACAAATATGAGAGCTGGATGGATGGAACCTGTATTAAGCTAGGAGAAGATGATTCTATTGAAGCATTTGTTCCAGGCAAAAAATTTGTCTTTAATGATATACCTAAATATTATAAGACAGTTAATATTTATAAGTTTAGTAAGCATTTTTCAGAGACTCATTATGTTCCATTTTTGGAAGCATATTCAAAAGCATTGGGCAACAACGAGTATTATGAACAGGTTTTGAGGGTTATTACAATGCTTGATAGTCCGGAAATAAAAGCTAAAAAATTGGAAGGACAACTGTGGTATGAAATAGATGACATTCAGGACTTGGATATTGCATCCTCTATGTTTACAACAGATGATGACGAAAAAGTTGCAAGTATTCAGTCTAGATATGGCGGATATTGGAGATATCCTAAATTAATAGATTTTTGCTATTTAGTAAATCCATTCTTTCCACCACAGAAACTGATAGATGAAATGAAAACTAGTTTTGAAACATTGTTGACAGAATATCCGTCAGGAATGAAAGTAAACAGTTTACTTGCTGCTAAAAATTTTGATGTTCATCAGGAACATATTGTTGTTGGAAATGGAGCGGCGGAACTCATAAAATGCCTGATGGAAAAACTGGATGGAAGAACTGGATTCATTCGTCCTACATTTGAGGAGTATCCTAACAGATATAATGATAGTCAAAGTGTTATTTTCACACCTTCAAATGAAAATTTAGAGTATTCTGCAAATGAAATAATTGAATATTTTAAAGACAAAAATATTAATACACTGGTATTAATTAATCCGGATAATCCAAGTGGAAATTATATATACAAGGAGAATGTTTTAAAAGTAATACAGTGGTGTAAAGAGAATAATATTAAGATTATTGTAGATGAATCCTTTGTTGATTTTGCAGAAGAGGAAGATAGCACACTTATTAATGAAAACATTGTCTCAAAATATAGCAATCTTGTTGTGGTGAAGTCGATTTCTAAATCATATGGAGTTCCGGGAATCAGACTAGGTATTTTAGTTTCATCAGATGAGACAGTAATCGCCGAAATTAAGAGGGAAGTTTCTATATGGAATATTAATTCATATGGGGAGTTCTATATGCAGATTGCTGAGAAATATAAAGGTGATTATAAAGTTGCACTTGAAAAAATTAAGAAAGTGAGAAAAAAATTCATTCAAGATTTATCAAATATTGAAGGAATAAGAGTCATTCCTTCACAAGCTAATTACGTTATGGTTGAAATAGTAAATGGAATGAGTGCTAAAGAATTAACAAAGATTATGCTTATTAAATATAATCTGTTTATTAAGGATTTATCGAGCAAGATAAAAATGGAGGATAAACAGTTTGTACGTCTTGCAGTAAGAAATGAAGAGGATAATGCTAAGCTGATTCATGCATTTAAAGAAGTTTTTTAGTTGAGAGGAAGAACATGCAAATAACAGTAGTTGGTGGCGGAAATATAGGAACATTAATGGCAGCAGAGTTTGCTCATAAAGGTCACAAAGTTATTATCTATACTCCAAAAGTTGATAAATGGGAAAAGAATATAGATGTTTTAGACAATAATAAGAATTATTTGTTCTCTGGTAAGTTATATAAGATTACAAATAATCTTGAAGATGCAGTGGTGGGTTCTGAAATCATTTGGATTACTTTGCCGGCACAAATGTTTAACGAATTTGGGGAACAGTTACATAAATATATTAAACCTAATCAAATGGTGGGTGTTGTTCCAGGATGTGGAGGAGCTGAAATCGCTTTTAGAAAAGTAGTTGAGAAGGGTGGAGTTCTTTTTGGATTACAAAGAGTACATAGTATTTCAAGATTAAATGAATATGGTAAATCAGTATGTATGCTTGGAAGAAAGAGTAAACTTGAAGTTGGAAGCATACCGTCTGAATGCTCCACAAAGATAAGTCCTATGTTAGAAAAATTATTTGATATTAAATGTGTAGCATTACCAAATTATTTATGTGTTACATTAACTCCATCAAATCCGATTCTTCACACAACAAGACTCTTCTCTTTATTTAAAGATTATAAACAAGGAACTTTATATCCAAAAAATTTTTTGTTTTATGAGGAATGGAGTGATTTTGCGTCAGAAATGTTGATAGCATGTGATGATGAACTTCAAAATTTGTGTAAAGTGATTCCTCTTGACTTAAAAGATGTAGTTTCGTTGAAGGAATACTACGAAAACTCTACGGTAGAGGGAATGACCAAAAAGATTAGAAGTATTAATGCTTTTAAAGGATTGAAATCGCCAATGATAGAGGAAGGAGAAGGCTGGGTTCCGGATTTCGAATCTAGATATTTTAGTACGGATTTTCCATATGGATTGAGACTAATAAAAGAATTAGGAGATATTTTTGGTGTGAAAATGCCAAACATAGATAGGGTATGGAATTGGTATGTGGAAGTTTCAAACAAAGATTTTGTGAAACCAATTTTTGACATGACTAGAGAAGATATTATAAAGTTATACGATTAGGAGAAATAAACACAAAAATTTTATTTAATAATAATACTTTTATTTGTATGTTTATTAATAAAAAGGAACACATATGTTAACAAAAATTTACGCCCTCCCAATATCATACATGATTGCCTTTGCAATCATCGGGGCACTTATATGGATTATATCAGGAATATTTATAAACAAACATTGGAGAACACTTAACGGTGTTCTTTTTGTTCTGGGATTTTTTATTATAATCTACATTACTATTATAAAAAGAAGCACAGGATATTATTATGTCTCTCTAACACCTTTTATGACATTTATAAATAATCCTACAAACGATGAAATATATAGAACCACCATATTAAACAGCGATATGTTTATACCTTTTGGGCTTGGACTTGCAGGTGTTATAGGCAACAAAATGTCAGGAAGAAAGACCTTGGCGATTATGATGTCAGCAGGGTTGATGTTAAGCGTGGGCATTGAGCTCATACAGTATTGGTTCAGCATTGGCAATGCGGAGGTGGACGATATAATTTTTAATATGTTGGGAATGGCTGTTGCGGGAGTGGCGATGGCTTCCCTGAAATATATCAAAAAACATTATCGAAGCGATATTGACGTTTAATAACAAAAAGCATTAAACTATTCTTAAATGTGATTAATTTATTTAAAACAGATTACCAAAGGATTTATTAATGAAAAGAAAGCAGAAAACAAAATTGACAACAAAAATGGTTGAGGACCTTTTTTATATAGTGGGATGTGCCCTTAACAATACTAGGCTTGATATTGAACGTGCATCATCTATTGACTGGTCAATAATGTATAAGCTCGCGAGATTTAACGGAATTGAATCTCTTCTTTGCTATGCAATTGAACCGATATTAAATCAAATAAATATTGACTCGGAAATTGTACAAGCATGGCAGGATAGAAAGAGATATGCTATTTTAAAAAATGCACAGCTTGACATGGGCAGAAGAGAGTTATTTTCTGCTATGGAAGAAGCAGGCTGTTGGCATTTGCCACTTAAGGGTGTTATTTTAAAGGATATGTATCCGGCAGCAGGCATGCGACAAATGAGTGATAATGATATTCTTTTTGATGAAAACTTCCGCCAGTGGGTACGTGACTGGTTTGTTGCTCACGATTATGAAGTGGAAGTATTTAATACAAGCTATGATGATGTATATGTCAAAGGATATACAAGATGCTATGAAATGCATGTCTCATTAGTTGGCAGTGATGAAAAACTTTGGTGGCCTTATTATAAGGATATATTGTCTCGCTTGATTAAAGTGGAGGGCACTGCCTGTGAATATAGATTTTCGGATGAAGACTTCTATATTTATGTAATTTTACATGCGTTCAAGCATTATCGCTCGGCGGGTACGGGTGTGCGTATTTTGTTTGACTGCTATGTATATTTAAAAGAAAAGAAATACCGGATGAACTGGGAATATATAAATAAAGAAACTGCAAAGCTGGGAATTGATGAGTTTGAGGTTACTATTAGAAATGTATCAGAGAAAATATTTGATTTGGGAGGAATAGGTTTAGATAATTCGCTTACACCAAGTCAAATAAAGATGCTTAAATATATTGTGACCTCAGGAACTTATGGCACTGAGGCAAATAGAATTAAAAACGGCGTGGAAAATAATTCGGGGGACAAAATTAGTTGGGCAGGAAAGATAAAGTTTTTGATATCACGAATATTTTTACCGGTTGAAATAATGTATATGCACCATCCGATATGTAGAAAATATCACTGGTTATTGCCGGTATTCTATATAAAGAGAATCTTTAAGGGATTGTTCCAAAAGAGGATTTATAAAGAAGTAGGAGCAGTGGTGAAAGTAAAAGAGTAAATGTCACATATTCAAAGTAAAATCACATAAAGTATGTATTGACATGATAATCCTAATAAATTAGAATTATTCTATAATGATATTTTATCTTAATTGCTTGGAGAGAAAACACATAATAAGCAGTGTGGGGTGAAATATTGAACATATGTTATATGAGGATATTAAGAATATGAACGTTATCAAGCATTATCATTCTTTAATTGCATTAAAGGATGATTACAAAGAATTCTCAAATAAATATTTGTTGTATTATGATAAGGATTGGAAATGTTGGTTTTTTATGAACTATAAGACTAATCCAGACAATAATGAAAAGTTTATTATTGAACATTTATCTAACCAACTTCATATTAAAAAGGATAAAATTTCTTTGGAATATATTGCCGAAGAATTTCAGACAAAATATTCTGTTAAAGAAGAACATAATAAGACATACGCTCATCGGTTGTATAAATGTAATATTTTAAGTTTCCCACGCGAAATACAGAAAGATGAATTTTGTATTGATGGGATTGACTACAAGTGGATGTCGATTGCAGAAATGGAAAGTGATGAACGAATAAAAGAAATAAATTCCGATGTTGTTTCTTTAGTAAAGGACAACTATTAAAAATTTATTTAAAAAGATTAGAACAAAAACCGATGGATGAAATTAATTCACCCATCGGTTTTATTAACCTATCTCAACCCACAAATTTCCATGAGTTCCATAGTTTTTTCAATTCTTTTATCTGTCACGTTTTTCATTGCTTTAAACGCTTTTTTTGATTCCTTTTGCTTTCTTACAGCGTTGTCATAACCAAACTTCGCCCATTTGAATGGATTCTTTTTGCTTGGTTTTTCAAGGTCTTCATTCTGGCTGGTAGCACTTGTTTTACCCCAAAACATTTTTTTCTTGAAAGAAGCAGTATCATCGCCTTCTTTTACAGCCTCGTTTATTAAATGCTGTGAAGTGGTTCCGTATGCTCCGTTTGCAAATACAAAGCCCTTCATGAGCTTGTACATACGTCTTTTTTCTGTCTCGTCCGGCCATTCATCCTGACCTATAACATATGAAGCAAATGATCGTGTTCCAAACCAATGAACTGCAATTCTTCTCAGACATTTTTCAAATTGGGCAAGCCCGCATTGATTTAAACCATCCTGAATTAATTTAACATCAATATCAGGGAACACATCCTGTAATCCATTCATTCCAAATAGTGGATCGCTCACGTTTGGATTGGCAGCATATCTAAGCATCATATAAATATCTGCGATGTGGAGAATTCCAATACCACCATTTAAGAAATGCTTTGCCATATGTATAATGTGGTAGATGTAAAGCATTTCAGGTGTCATTTTGTATTCACCCTGATTAACATAAGTGGCGTAATCCCAAACATCCTTGAGATACTCATTCCAAAGAGTGTGCTCTTTATCGATTAATGCGGTCTGCATTTCGATTTTTATATTGGTTGTTGAGCTTACATAGGCTGTTTCTCTATCATTTGTATGTTCGATTGTATATCCACTAGACTGCATTATATAGTCTATGACAGATGAATCAGCTCCTCTATAGAAAATGTCTATATCGCTCATATATCTCATAGACTTATCAGGATACAAGTGCTTTGTAACACTTCCCTTTAATGTCATAAAGTCAAGACCTACATGGTTGAATTTTGGCTTTAAAGCATCAACCTCGCGATCTCTGTTTGAGTCCTCAACCAAAGAAAGCTTGTAAGCTTTTTCATAATCCTTAAAGTGTGGAATACTGTCACAGTTTCTGAGCTTACATACTCCATAATACATAGGAGATAATATATTCTGCTTTTCGGCAATCATATACAAATCGTCCCAATCAAGCTCTTCGTTAGAATCTGCAAGAGCAGATCCATTAATCACACTCTTTAAAATCTTAATGATATAATTACATTCATTTAGATATTTCATACTAATCCTCCGATAACGGTATGCCCCTATGCTCTACCGAAGTAGAAAATACAATTTGAGTTTTGGTGCTACCAAATGTCTGTAACTCGCCAATGAAGTGGTCAAGCTCTTCTGTGCTCTTGAACATTACTTCTATCAGCATAGCATAGTCACCGGTAACACAGTTACATTCAACTACATTGTTACAGCTCTTAATATAAGGATAAAAATCCTTTTTTTGTCCCGGATTAACTTCAAGGTTAATAAATGCCTTGATGTGGTATCCTAATTCAGCCGGATTAAGTCTGGCATTGTATCCGGTAATAATACCATTCTGCTCAAGTCTTTCGATTCTTGCAGATACAGCCGGTGAGGACAAAAATACTTGGCTCGCTATTGTTTTAAGGGGGATACGAGCGTTTTGATGTAACAATTTAATAATTTGTTCATCGATGTGATCTAATTCATGTCTCATAGTAGTACTCCTCCATATAAATATTCTTCAGTCTTTACATATTTTTATTAAGTATAAATATCCGTAAAGATACCAAAATTATAACATACACTTAATTATTTTTACAATATTAAAATTAAAGTAAATAAAATTAATTGTACAGTGACCTTTTGGCACCCCAATCATAGTAGTAAAAAATTAATACTTTTTATATAGAAGGTATTTTTTCAGATTGTATGTCATATGTAAAAATATAGTGTTAAATGTCTGTTTCACTATCTAAAGTGAAAAACTAGACATTATTTGATAAATAAATGCATTGATTTAATTTGCCAAAAGTGGTAAATTATCTTCATATTATTATGATTGTTATTATTTTAACAATCATTTCATAACAGGAATGAAGGAGGATTAGATATGGACACTTTAATCTATTTAGCCCCTATTGCCGGTATTGTCGCATTGTTATTTGCAGGCTACAAGGCCATGGTGATTAACAAAGCTGAAGCGGGCAATGACACTATGAAGGAAATCGCAGGCAACATCGCTGATGGTGCTAAGGCTTTCTTGTTTGCAGAATATAAGGTTTTAATTATATTTGCAGCAGTATTATTTTTAATTTTAGGATTTGGTATTGATTGGCTTACAGCTATCTGCTTTATAGCCGGTGCTTTACTTTCTACTTTAGCAGGATTCTTTGGTATGACAGTTGCTACTAAGGCAAATGTTAGAACAGCAAATGCAGCTAAGGAAAGTGGTATGAACAAGGCTTTATCTATTGCCTTTTCAGGCGGCGCTGTTATGGGACTTTGTGTTGTAGGTCTTGGTATTTTGGGATTGAGTGTAATCCTCATAATCGTAAACAGTACTACAGGATTCACAAATGAATCAGTTAGTATTCTTACAGGTTTTAGTTTAGGAGCTTCATCTATTGCACTTTTTGCAAGAGTTGGCGGTGGTATTTACACAAAGGCTGCTGACGTTGGCGCTGACTTGGTTGGTAAGGTTGAAGCAGGTATTCCTGAAGATGATCCACGTAACCCGGCTGTTATCGCTGACAATGTTGGTGACAATGTAGGTGACGTTGCAGGTATGGGAGCAGACCTTTTTGAAAGCTACGTTGGAGCATTAGTTTCAACTGTAACTCTCGCAGTTGCTTATATGATTGCCGGAAAAGACGCTTTTACTATTAACCACGTTATTTTCCCACTTGTTATTGCAGGTGTCGGAGTTCTTGCATCAGTTATCGCTACTTTCTTTGTAAGAGGAAGTGAAGGTTCAGACCCACAGAAGGCTTTGAACTTTGGTGAATACGGTGCAACAGTTATTGAGATTATTGCATCAGCAGTCTTTTCATATACATTCTTTGGTGATTTCAAGGCTTTCTTTGCTATACTTTCAGGCTTGATTGTTGGTACAGCTATCGGTAAGGTTACAGAAATGTACACTTCAGAACGTTATAAGAGCGTTAAGGAAATCGCTGACAGCTCACAGACTGGTTCAGCCACAAATATTATCAGTGGTCTTTCAGTAGGTATGAAGTCTACAGCTATTCCTATTCTGTTTATTGTTGCAGGTGTTTTAGCTTCATATGCATTCTTTGGAATGTACGGTATTGCTCTTGCAGCAGTTGGTATGCTTTCAACTACAGGTATGACTATCGCAGTTGATGCTTATGGTCCTATCGCTGACAATGCAGGTGGTATTGCTGAAATGTCAGGTCTTGATGAGAGCGTTCGTGATATTACAGACAAGTTAGATGCAGTTGGTAATACAACAGCAGCTATTGGTAAAGGCTTTGCAATTGGTTCTGCAGCACTTACAGCATTATCATTGTTCGTATCTTACGCAGAAGTTGCAAGCTTAGATGCAATTAATATATTAGAAGCACCAGTTGTAGTTGGTATTTTGATTGGTGGTATGCTTCCTTTCCTTTTCTCAGCATTTACTATGAGCTCAGTAGGTAAGGCTGCAAACAAGATGATTGAAGAGGTTCGTCGTCAGTTCAAGGCTAAGCCTGGCATCCTCAAGGGAACAGAAAAGCCTGATTACAAAACATGTGTAGGTATTTCAACACAGGCAGCTCTTCACGAGATGATTTTACCAGGTGTTATGGCAGTTGTTACACCATTGGTAGTTGGTTATTTACTTGGTGCTTCAGCTCTCGGCGGTATGCTTTGTGGAGCACTTGTTTGTGGTGTTATGATGGCAATCTTCATGTCAAACGCCGGTGGAGCTTGGGATAATGCTAAAAAGTACATCGAAGGTGGTTTTGCAGGCGGTAAGGGCAGTGAAGCTCACAAGGCAGCAGTAGTTGGTGATACAGTTGGTGATCCTTTCAAGGATACGTCAGGACCATCAATCAACATCCTTATCAAGCTTATGACTATCGTGTCATTAGTGTTTGCTGCTACATTCCCGGCAACAGGATTGTTATCACAGTTATTTGATATGTTTATGTAAGTAGAATAATTTAAATAAAATAGTTTCTAGGAAAAAAGAGATTTCCTAGGAAAAGAATTCATACAAAGAAGAATTCGTAGAAAACTATTAACTAGCAGGGCCTTCATCGAAGATATCGATGAAGGCCTTTTGTAAACATCACAGCAATCAAAGAGGTTGAGCAATATGTCTACCTATTGGAACAGCTATATTAAAAAATAAGAAAGTATCAATATAATAGAAATCTTTATTTTGATACCATGCTCAAGCAAACTTTAAGAAACAAAAACCTTAAATTGGTATCAAAACGCTACAAATCTTATAATTGATACCAAAAATGTGAGGATGCAGTAGAATCAAACTAGCAGTTGGTATCAAAATGCGACAAACTACGTAATTGATACCGAAAGTTTGAAAATCTAGTAGAATCAAGTTAGAAGGTGGTATCAAAACTCTATAAATCACATAATTGATACCAAAGCGAAAAATGTATCATCAGAAATTATCAAACTAACACTTATAAGCTGTTTTGATAAATCTGAAGAAATTAAATTTATCAAACTAGCGCATACAAGCTGTTTTGATAAAATCAAAAGCAAAAAACAGGCATGATATTTATCAAATCAGCGCTTACTAGTCGTTTTAATAAACCTTGAAACTCCCGCAGATACCAAGCTAAGTAAACATCATATGAATCTCGGCATCAAATCAATAACATAAAACAGCTCTTTCAATCAAATCAATAACACCAAACAAATCTTGAAATCAAATGAATAACATCGCCCCATTATCAAATTTGTCTCAAATATTAATGTTATATTCTTGTTACTTGGAAAGGTTGTTGCTATAATATATTATCTTACAGGAGGTTATAGCAATGATTTTTTCAGCATATGAGATATCTTTATTATTTTTTGCATACAGCTTTTTAGGATGGTGCGTCGAGGTGGCATATGTTGCCATTACCATCGGAAGACTTGAAAACAGAGGTTTTTTAAATGGTCCTGTCTGTCCAATTTATGGATGTGGAATGCTTGGGGTATTATTTGCATTATTACCATTTAAAGATAATTGGGTGATTCTGTTTTTTGGAGGTGCGCTAATATGCTCTACAGTCGAGTGCATCGGGGGTTTTGCACTTGACAAGATATTTCATATGAGATGGTGGGATTACAGTGACAATCCATTTAATCTGAATGGTTACATTTGCTTGTCATACAGTATTATGTGGGGTATGGGAACTGTATTTGTTGTAAAATTTATCCACCCATCTGTTTATTGGATCATTGACAAGATGCCTGATTTCTTAGGCTATATATTGATAGTTGTCTCCTTAATCGTATTTATTGTTGATATGATTGTGACTTTGAAGAATTTGATGGGCATAAAGAAGAATCTTGGACAGTTAGATATTATTGCAGAGGAAATGAACTCAATAGGTAATCAATTAAAGGATGTAGTTGGAAATTCTGCAATTACAGTAGCAGCTCAGGCTGAAACCGGAAAAGAGAAAATCGAAGAAAGCATCGAAGCCGGAAAAGAGAAGCTCGAAGAAAGCATCGAAGCCGGCAGAGAGAAGTTTGAAGAAAATATCGAGGCTACAAAAGAAAAGCTTGGCGAAAACATCGAGGTTAGCAAAGAAAAGTATCAGGCGAGAAGGCTTGAACGTGAAGAAAGATATCAGGCAAGAATGCTTGAACTTGAAGAAAAGAGACTTCAGATTGCTCAGAACATTCAAAAGTACAACAAAAAGACTCTCAACAAGCTCCCAAGGTTGAATAAATTGGGAAAGAGTATTAATATAAGAGAGTACATTAATTCTTTAAAATACAATAAGAAATAGTGAATGTATCAATTAATAATAAATTTGAGCATAAATGCTTGAAATATATTGGGAGGAAACTATGAATATAGAAAATCGTTCATTCTTAAAATTACTCGACTTTACACCGGAGGAGATAGAAGGCTTAATTGACTTGGCAGCAGAGCTTAAAGCAAAAAAGAAGGCTGGCGAATTAGTCGATGTACTTAGAGGAAAAAATATAGCTATCATATTTGAAAAGACTAGCACAAGAACAAGATGTTCTTTTGAGGTTGCTGCTCATGATTTGGGTATGGGAGTAACATATCTTGATCCGGATGGCTCACAGATTGGTAAGAAGGAAAGCATTCCTGATACAGCTCGTGTTTTAGGACGTATGTTTGACGGCATTGAGTACAGAGGTTTTGAACAGACAATAGTAGAAGATCTTGCAAAGTATGCAGGAGTTCCTGTATGGAATGGTCTTACAAACGAATTCCATCCAACACAGATTTTGGCAGATTTCCTTACACTTCGTGAGAAGTTTGGATATCTCAAAGGTCTCAAATTTGTATATATGGGTGATGCCCGCTACAACATGGGCAATTCATTGATGGTTGGTTGTGCAAAGATGGGTATGGACTTTGTTGCATGTGCACCAAAGAAATACTGGCCGGACCAGAGATTGATTGAAGAATGCAAGGCTATCGCACAGGAGACCGGAGCTTCAATCGCATTTGAAGAAAATCCTATGATTGCTACAAGAGGCGCAAATGCCATCTACACTGATGTGTGGGTATCTATGGGTGAGCCTGATGAAGTATGGGAGGAACGTATCAATGACCTTACGCCATACAGAGTAACAATGGATTTGATGGACAATGCAGCAGAGAATGTAGTGTTTATGCACTGCCTGCCGGCATTCCATGATTTGAATACTACTGTAGGTAAACAGATTAATGAAAAGTTTGGCTTAAAGGAAATGGAAGTAACTGATGAAGTGTTTGAGTCAGAGCACTCAGTTGTCTTTGATGAAGCTGAAAATAGAATGCACACAATCAAGGCAGTTATCGCTGCTACTTTGGGTGCAAAGTTTGAATAAATATTACTAATGAATTGAAATTAATGATATGTTTGTAACAGTATATTTTTACTGGAATAAGTTGTTGCATAAACAATAACATTAATTTTAAAAATAAGATTGAAAGGGGAGCGCATGAAGAGATTATTTACAACATTACTAGTTATTGCGATGCTTACAGTATCAGTATGCCCGGTTCAGGCAAGGACTGTAAGAGGAGTATCCAGCGGTTTTGCATCTAAATCAGGAAAATATATTTACTACGCATTTTCGACAGAAAATGAGTGCACGGATCTTATGCGCCTAAATACTGAAACCGGTATCAAAAGGGTTATAGTTTCTAACACAAAGAATGGAGTAAAGCAGGGCGGCTTTAGGGAAATAAGCGTAAAAGGAAAATACATTTATTGCACTTGGAACACTACTGTAAATGGTGTTAGAGGTGATTATATATATAGATTTACAAAAACAGGCTCAAAGCCAAAAAGAATGGCCTGCGGTAGAAATCCGGCAGTGATTAAAAAGAGATTATATTATGACCAGTGTAAAAAAGTAAAATCCGGAAGTGATTATTATGTCGTTCCAACAGGTAAGGTTTACTCGATGAAGTTTTCCGGTTCGGGCAAAAAATTAGAAGAAAATGTAGTGTTAAAAAAATCCGTTGTAAGTTATAATTATAGTGGTAAGCAGAGGAAGGTTGCGAGTGGAAGCTACAACTTTTCTATTTCTGATGATGGAAGAGATTTAATCAGAACTTCAGAAGACGGAACAAGGGAAGTTTTGTTGACTTATTCAGGTAGAATCAGCAGCTTTATGGCTGTTGGAGATTACGTTATCAGTTGTGGAAAACTAGGCAGAGCAAAATTCGTTGCCCATTGTACAAAGAATGATGGCAGCACAAGTGTAAGACTTGCATCCTTTAAAGCTTCAAAATAATTATTTAGGAGCATAGTATGAAGTTTTTACATCTGGCAGACTTGCATATCGGAAAGAAAGTAAATGAGTTTTCAATGATTGAGGATCAGAAATACATCCTCAAACAAATTTTAAATATTATAGACGAAGAAAAGATTGAGGCTGTACTTATTGCAGGAGATGTTTATGACAAGCAGATTCCGTCAACAGAGGCAGTCAAAATCCTTGATGAGTTTTTGAATGAGTTGGCAGGCAGAAGTCTGCCAACTTTTATTATTGCGGGAAATCACGACAGTGCTGAAAGAATAGGCTTTGGAGCAGAGCTTATTAGCAGGACGGGAATTCATATTGCAAAGCCATTTTCGGGCACTATAGAAAAGCATGTTATGAGCGATGAATATGGAACGGTAAACATTTATATGCTGCCGTTCATAAAACCTGCATTGGTTAGACCGTTCTTTGCCGAAGAAGAGATTAGGGATTATCAGGAAGCGGTTCGTACAGTCATAGACAATACGGAGATAAACAGAGATGAGAGAAATATTTTGATTGCACACCAGTTTGTAAATGGAGCGGACAGATGTGAATCGGAGGAAATCACTGTAGGTGGACTTGATCAAATTTCAGTGGAGCTGTTTGAAACTTTTGATTATGTGGCATTAGGTCATTTGCACAGTCCACAGAAAATCGGGGAGAACGCAAGATATGCGGGAAGTCCGCTCAAGTATTCATTCTCCGAGGCAAATCAAAAAAAGGCTGCGGTTGTAATAGATGTGACAGAAAAAGGGAATATCGAATTTCATGATATTCCACTTGTTCCAATGTATGATATGAAAGAAATAAAAGGTACATACATGGATATTACAGCAAAGAGTTTTTATGATGCGCTAGACCTTGAAGATTATTTTCATATTACACTCACAGACGAGGAGGATGTGCCGGAAGCAATGGCCAAGCTCAGAACGATTTATCCAAAGATAATGAAGCTTGACTATGACAATAAGCGAACAAGAGCAGAACTGATGTCTGTCGGAAACGTTGAAAAGATAAAAGAGGACCCTCTTGAGATATTTAAAGATTTTTATGAAATGCAAAATGGAGTAGAAATGTCACCTGAACAGGTTGAGATTTCCAGAGAATTAATGGAAAAGATACAAGGGAAGGAATAAAGAAAACTATTACACGGTAAATATGTGAGCTGTTTTTTATGCAGTGGGGAGGAATAATGAGACCTATTACACTTAAAATGTCCGCTTTTGGCCCATATGCCGGAGTTGAGACAATAGATTTTACAAAGTTCGGTGAGAAGGGACTTTACCTTATCACAGGAGATACTGGAGCTGGAAAAACAACTATATTTGATGCGATTGCATTTGCTCTTTATGGTGAAGCGAGTGGAGATAACAGAAAGAGCTCAATGCTTCGAAGTATGTACGCAAAACCTGAGACACCTACAGAGGTTGAGATGGTGTTTGAATATCAGGGAAAAGAGTATACAGTTATTCGAAACCCGGAGTATGTTCGTCCGGCAAAAAAAGGCGAGGGTACTACTGTGCAGAAGGCTGATGCTACATTGATTTATCCTGACGGAAGAACGCCGGTCACAAAAGCTAAAAGTGTTACAAAAGCTGTCGAGGAGCTGGTTGGACTCAATCACAAGCAGTTTACTCAGATTGCTATGATTGCGCAGGGAGACTTTTTGAAGCTGTTGCTCGCGGAAACTGACAAGAGAGGTGAAATCTTTAGACAGTTATTTCACACAGAATTTTATGTTGATTTTCAGAGAAAAATTGCAGAAAAAAATAAGACACTTTTTGGAGAGTACAAAGACAAAGAAAAGAGTATTAACCAGTATATGGATGATGTTGATTGCGACGACAATGACCCGTTAACTGTAAAATGGGAGCAGGTCTGCGACAATAAAACAGAGTCAGGTATCAGTGAGACGATACAGGTATTAGAAGAGCTTATTGAAAGTGACAAATTAAAGCATAGCACTGAAGAAGAGAAAATAGCAAAGCTCGATGAGAAAATTGAAGAGGTTAATAAGCAAATTGGAAGTGCTAAAATTATCAGTGACGCTAAGGAAAAAATCGCTGGCGCAAATGAGCTTATTCAAATACAGACTCCGCTTTTAGAGCAGTATGAGGCGGAATACGAAGCTGAAAAGCAAAATGATATGGAAAGAGAAAAGCTAAGCTACACAATTAAGAGTGAAAAGGAAGGCTTAGATAATTATGATAAACTAAATGACGATTTTAATAATTATGAAAAATGGAGCGCCGATGTCCTAAACTATGAGAATCAAAGCAACGATACTAGAAACAATATAGCTAAATGTGAAGCAGACCTTGCAAAAGCAAAGGATAGAAAAAATGAGTTGTCAGGTGTGGATGTCCGATTGTTAAATCTGCAAAATGAAAAATCTCTCATGAGTCAAAAAAAGGAGACATTGTCAGCTATATTTAGTGATATTTTAGACTGTCAGAATAAAATAGAGTTATTGGCAGATGACAGACAGAGGTTCGAGCAGGTTAACTTAAAATGGAAAGAAGAAAGAGAAAAATTAATTAATGCCCAAGATAAATTCTTTAGCCAGCAGGCAGGCATTTTGGCACAAAGTCTCGAGGACGAAAAGCCATGTCCGGTATGTGGCTCTAAAACTCATCCAAAGCCTGCAATTTTGGAGGAAGAGATACTAACAAAGGAAGAGATTGATGAGCTTAAGGAAAAGGTTGAAGTATTAGAAAAAAACGTAAGAACTTTAAGCGAAAAAATAAATTCAAAACAAAAGGAATGTGAAGTTTTGTTTGAAGCTATCAACAAGGCAATTTCTCAAATAGATGAAGTTAAGGAATGTCATTACAGTGGAGATGGATTGCCGACGGCTGAAATTGTTTCTGACATTATTGTTAATGTTGAGAATCAAATTAATACTATAGATAAAAAAATTTCAGATAAAGATTTGAGCATTAATAAAGTGAAGCAGGAAGTTGAGGAACGAAAAGCGTTAGACGATAGAATTCCTAAGCTTGAAAAACAGCAGGGAGAGCTTTCAAGCTTGCTCGAGGCAATCAGTGAAAAGCTTAACAGCGCAAGGACTGAAAAAGAAGTCGCATTTACATTGCTTGAACAGACCAGACAAACTCTCAAGTATGAATCTAAGGAAATGGCAGAAAGCAATATCAGAAATCTTGAGCTACAGCTTGAACAATCAAACAATATGTTGAAGACTAAAGAAGAAAGATTAAATAATTGCAAAGCACAAATAGAAAATGCAAAGGAATTAATAAAGACTCTCTCAAACACAATCAAAGACGAGTCAGATATTGACGTAGAAGAGCTTAAAAACACAAAAGAAGAATTGACGAGAGAGAGAATAGCTGTTGCTTCCTATGATGATACTATCAAGGTGAGAATTAATAGAAATGCAAGAGCAAAGGATTCTATTTCAACTCATTTAGAGTCTATGATTGAGGTTGAAAAGGAATGGAGGATGGTTCAATCTCTTGCATATACAGCAAATGGTCAGCTGAATTCAAAGGCTAAAATTATGCTTGAGACATATGTTCAAATGTATTATTTTGACAGAATTCTCAGAAATGCAAATGTCAGACTTATGACAATGACAAATGGACATTATGAATTAAAGCGTGTGGAACAGCCAAAAGATCAGAGAAAACAAAGTGGACTGGATTTGAATGTAATTGACCATTACAATGCTTCAGAGAGAAGTGTAAAGACATTGTCGGGAGGTGAATCCTTCCAGGCATCTCTTGCGCTGGCACTTGGATTGTCCGATGAGGTCTACAGTTCATCAGGTGGAATTCGCATAGATACTCTGTTTGTCGATGAGGGATTTGGCTCCCTTGATGACGAGTCACTAAATCAGGCAATGAAGGCGCTAACTTCTATTACAGAGGGCAATAGGCTTGTGGGCATTATCTCCCATGTTAATGAATTAAAATCAAAAATTGATAAAAAAATAATTGTCAAAAAAGACAAGGAAAATGGCAGTGTCACATCAATAGAATTTTAGGTATAAAATGCCTCCATTTACAGATACTAAAAACAAATTAGAAATGTGTAAATGGAGGTTTTTATTATATGAAGGCAACAGGTATTGTGCGTAGAATAGACGATTTAGGTCGAGTAGTTGTTCCAAAGGAAATACGTAGAACCCTCAGAATCAGAGAGGGAGACCCTATGGAAATATTTACAAACCATAACGGAGAGGTTATTTTGAAAAAATATTCTCCTATAGGTGAGATTGATAACTTTGCAAAGCAGTATGCGGAAAGTCTGGCGCAGGTTTCGGGATACAAAATATTAATCAGCGACAGAGATCAGATTATTGCTGTAGCCGGAGGCGCAAGCAGAGATTATATTGGAAAAAATATAAGCAAGGATTTGGAGCAGCTGTTAGAGGACAGGGCAACATTGACGACGGCTGACGGAGCAAAAAAATGTATCCCAATAGTAAAGGGGGATGCGATTGTTGAGACAGGTCAGGTTATATATCCAATCATATGTGAGGGAGATATTATTGGAAGTGTAATTATTTTGTCGAAGGAAGAAGGCCAGAATGTAACAATTACAGAGCAAAAGCTTGCCGGTGTTGCAGCCTCATTTTTGGGAAGACAGATGGAGGCGTAAAAAAATACCAAAAAGCCTTTAAAAAGGCGCAATTTCCTTGACAAAAGGATACAAATGGAGTATAAAATTTATAGATACAAGACGAAATCGTATCGTATAATATTTCAAGGAGGAAATCGAGATGAATAAGACAGAATTCGTAGCAGCTATCGCAGAAGAAGCTGGAATTTCAAAGTCAGATGCAGCTAAGGCTGTTAAAGCTTTTACAGATGTTGTATTAGCAGAATTAAAGAAAGATGAAAAGATTCAGTTAGTTGGATTTGGTACTTTTGAAGTAGCAAAGAGAGCAGAACGTCAGGGAATCAATCCTGCAACTAAGGAAACAATCACAATTGCAGCAGCTAACGTACCTAAGTTCAAAGCTGGTGCAGCTTTAAAGAAAGCTCTTAACGACTAATTATTGTTAATAGCTTATAAGCATAAAGGACTGTTACTTTGGTAACAGTCCTTTTGTGTTGAGAAAAACATAATAAACTGAAAGGAATTTTCAAACATATGAGAATTGATAAATACCTAAAGGTATCAAGAATTATTAAAAGAAGAACTGTTGCAAACGAGGCGTGCGATGCCGGAAGAGTTCTTGTAAATGATAAAGTAGTTAAGGCTTCATATGATGTTAAGGTTGGAGATATTATTGAAATACAGTTTGGACAGAGAACGGTAAAAGTAGAAGTTATGAGCTTGAGCGAAACTGTCAAAAAAGAAGCTGCAGCAGAGATGTACAAGGATTTGACTTAAGATAAGCTGTAAACTAAGCTTTTGATGTTCAGATGGAAGTGACAGATTTAGATTGAACAATGTATAAATGTCCTGCTAAAAGTGACAGATTTAGATTTAACAATATTTAAATGCAAGTCATATATTTTACGATTTTAAAATATATTGTCATATAGGAAGGTGGCAATATGGAACAGAGCAGTACAGTTAAAAATCATAATCTTACAATGCACAATCGAAGCAAAACAACTTTGACAGGAGTCACAGATGTAATTGAGTTTGATTTGTGCAAGGTTATTTTAGAAACCACAATGGGAGTTGTACATATTAAGGGAAAGGACATAAAAGTTACTGCAATTAACCTTGATAAAGGTGAGGTTTCTATAAATGGAGAGATTGATTCATTTGAGTATACAGAAATAAAGTCATTTACGAAGAAGGGAAAGAGTGTTCTCAAAAGAATGCTTAAGTAAATGCAGATAAGCCCGGATGTGCTTCATGAGGTAACGCTGCTTGCGATAAGTGTGTATACAGGTATTGTTCTAATTTTATGTTACGACGCGATTAATATATTTAGACGGCTTATCAAACCTTCTGTGGCAAGAGAGATTGTGGAGGATGTTATTTTTTGGACAACAGCCTCGCTTTATATTTTTGATATGTTTTTAAGATACAATTATGGTATCCCGAGAGCGTTTGTGATAGTGTTGATTCTTTTGACAATGTATACTTTTGAAAGGATTGTCGGAAGAAGAATTACGACAGCACTCGCAAAGCTTGTAAAAAGGTTGATTATTACTTTGCTAAAACCATTGAAAAAACCTTTGAAAGTGATTAAACTAAAAATAGAGAAGATTAGAGTTAAGAGAAAGAAGATTTTTAAGACTCTTAAAAATAAATGTAGGAAAAAGGTGAAGAAATGTCGCAAACAAGACAGGTACAAAGACCAAAACAAAGCTCAAGTCAAAGGTCGAGGCAGGCACAAGACTCAATTCAAAGGACGAGACGCACGCAAAGCTCCAGTCAGAGCCAAAGAACGAGACAGGCGCAAAACTCCAGTCAGAGCCAAAGAACGAGACAGGCGCAGGAGACTAGAAGAAGAACAAGTCAGGAACAGCGAACAGGTCAGGCACAACGCACAGGCCAGAACGATAGAGCTTCAAGTCGATTGCACCGTATCAGAATGAAAAGAATTCAGAGTCGTAGAACGATTATTATGATTTCAATTGTAGTGGTTTTATTCTGTACGGTTATGGGTGCCCAGATGATTCAAAAGCATAACACATTAAAAGAACTCAAGCAGCAGGAAGCAAAGCTTCAGAAGCAGTATGATGATGAATTGAAGCTGTCTGAGGAATTGAAGGATCAGGAGTCCTACGTGAAGACCGATGATTATGTTGAGGAAATGGCAAGAAAGCTAGGATTGTTATATCCGGATGAGGTTATTTTTCAACCGGAGGAATAGATTAAAGGTAGCTGTCACTTTTGCGAATTATAATTCGTGAAGTGGCAGTTTTTTATAAATATAGGATTAGGGTGTCAAAAGGTCGACCTCTGAAGCTTTATTGTCAAAATACACAAAAGAATAGATAAAAGGTATATTTCAAAACACGTTGTTGTCCGAGTTTTTCTGCGCCGTCTATTAACTGCGTCCTTCGCAAACTCGCCCTACCGGGCTCAAACAGTGCTACGAACGCAGTAGCTATGCTCGAAAAACTTGCGGACAACTGCCTATTGTTTTGAAATATATCCTTTTATCAAATTCTTTTGTGCATTTTGACAAAAATATTTCAGAGGTCGACCTTTTGACACCCTAATCAATATAGGAAATTCCTTCGAATTTCCTATATTATAAAAAACGCTCCGATAAGGATGCGCACTCGCGCGTAAGGAATTATGTCGCAAAAGCGACAGCGCTCGGCGCGAGAATCTCGTAAGCGAGATTCTATCTTGAAAATTTTTTATAAACGCTGCAATATTTTTGGATGTTACTACGTTTAATAGATATAACAAAGAAAATACACAGAGGAGGTATGTTCATATGAAAAATATTAAGAGAACGTTATTGGTTATTTTTTCACTGACATTGCTAATTGGATTTTATCATACAACAGATGTAAGTGCGGCAAAGAGCAAGGTCACATACACATTAAAATCAGGGACTTTAACTGTAAAGGGCAAGGGCAATATGCCTAAGAAAATGATATTTGAAGATAATAGCAAAATCAAAAAGGTTGTAATAAAAAAGGGTGTAACCTCTATATCAGATAATGCTTTTGCAAGATGTAAAAATCTCAGGAGTGTTAACATTGCTTCTTCAGTAAAAAAGATTGGTAAGTATGCTTTCCAGAGTACACCTATCGAGACAATCACTATTCCAAAGAGTGTAAAATCAATTGGTCAGTGTGCTTTGAAGGGATGCGATTCACTTAAGGCAATTACAATGCCCGGTGATTTCACATTTGCAAGAACTACCGGAGATGAAGGTACTGATGAAATCAATGGAACTTATTCGTTGACAGGCAAATCAACAAACGTTGAGACAATTACATTCAATACACCTATCAAAGTGAAAAATATAACTTACTTATATACAAACAATTTTGTTTTATCATCAAAGGACAAAAAGTACAAATCAATCAATGGTGTAATTTATACAAAGGATGGAACTAATATAGTTCGAGTTCCTTCAGAAAGAAAAGAATTAGTTATCGAAGAGGGATGTACTACTTTTAATATCCAGTCTGTAATATATGGAGGAAATCAATACAATGAGGATATGTGCGGTGGATGCCAGAAGTTAACTAAAATTACATTCCCTACAAGTCTTAAGAACATCGACAGCACAAAGTATATGACACAGACAGGAATGCTATATACATTAAAAGAAATGACATTGGTAAACAATTCTAAACAGATAAATGGCATTAGCATAAGCAACTTAAGCAATATGTTTAGTGAGAGTCTGATAGAAAATTATTATGATGTTCAGCTTGGACCGGATGATAAGACCTATGAGGATGTATATGAAATGCTTATGACTGTATTCCCGGAACAGATTGTTAAGAAAGAAGATTCATATATTACAAAAGACAATGTGTATCTGTTATATACCGGAAATAGTGCAAGTGTAACTTTGGATTTAGGCATTACGGCAATTGGTGACAAGGCTTTCTCATTTAACAGGAGTGTAAAAGAGGTTAAGCTTCCACAGCAGTTAGAATATATCGGAAAAGAAGCATTTAGAGGTGCCAGCAACATTACAGGCATTGCCCTTCCGGAAACATTGACTACAATAGGCGATGAAGCATTTAGTGGAACAAATATAGCTTCATTTGTAATTCCAAAGAATGTTAAGAGGATTGGATATAATGCATTAAATTCATCTAAAAAAGTAACAATTACTTTTAACGGAACAGTAACAGATTTGGACAGCGAGTT
>CAZWAG010000022.1:0-24121 GCA_964631845.1 uncultured Eubacterium sp. | reverse complement strand
CAGCAGCTCAGACTACAACAAGCGCATTAGTTGAAGGCGCAGAATTGTTAAAGAACACTGCATTTAACGGAGCAGATTACTGGGTAGAATACGGAGCAGAATATACAAATAATTCAAACGGTTCTGTATCAGTAAAGGTTCCGGCATACACAGCAGGTGACAACTGGTCATCACAGCTGAAACAGACAGAAATAACACTTACAGAAGGAAGATGGTATAAGGCTACAGTTACAGTAACATCTGATGTAGCCAGAAAGTTCCAGCTGTTAGTTCAGAGTGATGCTGAGCATGGCGGAACATGGGATGTAATCAATCAGGATACAGTATTTACAGTAGAGGCAGGAAAGCCATACACATATCAGACAGTATTCCAGGCAAACAATGTTAAGAACCAGTATTTGTATGGTCTTATGATGGGATACGTAGATGGAACATCTGCATCAGCAGCAAACGTTACAGTTAGCAACGTAAGCCTGAAGGAATACGGAAGTGAGCCTTCAACAGATGTAATCACAACAGCTGTGCCAACGCAGGCACCAACAGAAGCACCTACGGTAGCACCAACACAGGCTCCAACACAGGCACCAACACAGGCACCAACGGTAGCGCCTACACAGGCACCAACACAGGCGCCTACAGAGGCACCAACAGAAGCGCCTACAGAGGCTCCTACAACAAAGGAACCTGAAACAACAGCTGTTTCAAAGCCAGAGGTTGAGTTGAATGACAATGTTAAAATTGAGGGATACCAGGTAAGTACTACAATTTCTAATGGAACAGGCGGAAGCAGAGTAGTTGCTTCAGTTGAGCCAACCATTAAGGGACAGCAGGTACAGGCATTTGGTATGGTATACGGTCTTGCAAGCTTGAATGGAAATACTTTCCTTGCAGATGATTCACAGATGTATGTAGGTGCAAACACTCCATACGTAATAAACTATCAGTCAACATCTCTTGGTGTTGTAGATACAGTTTATGGAGAGTCACAGACAGCTAAATATTTTGTACAGACAATGGATTTTGGTGCAAATACTGTTTCAGCATTTACTGCTAAATATAAAGTAAGAGCTTACGCATTATTAGCAGATGGAACATATGTATATAGTCCGGTTGAAAACTATAGCGTATACGAACTTTCAGATTATTTGTATCAGGGATGCAAAATGAATACAAAGGATAGTCACGACTTCCTTTACGACACAATTCTTAAGCCGGTTACTCCTTCATATGCAAAGGTAGACTTTGATTGGGGAAATACAGTTATCAAACCAGGATATTAAGATAAGAACAAAGGGTTGAAAAAAGCCTCTAACTAACAGACCTGCATTGGAAATGGCCAATGCAGGTCTGTTTCTATTTTTCTGATTCAGTTTACAATATTCATCGGAAAAGTTATTCTAACTTACTCAAATAACTATTGTGATATTTTTTGTCATAAGTCACATCCTGACCAAACCAGTCTGGCTTGACAAAGCCTTCGGCAGCCTCAACCGAGTCGAATTCAACTTCGACAAGAAGCATTCCGTCAAATTTGTCCTCGAATATATCAAGCTCAGCGATTAGATTATCATGAATAGGAATATTATATCTTGTTTTTGTTATAACATTGCCGTCGGATTTTGCGAGAAGATGATAGTAGCTTTTTTCGTTGAGAGGTAAATTGTATTCTTCGCGAGCCATCATGCCTCCACCCTTGTATGTGAGAATGTATTTGTCGTCCTGTTTTCTTATTCTGACAACAGGTGCAGTGTTTAAGTAAGCTTGTTGTATGTGATGATGCTCAAATGATTCCAGATTATCCGGAAGTGAAGTTGGAATAAATTTTCTTTCTATTTCCATATTGACCTCCTCGGTTTATTTATTAAGATAATTTTAGAATTTGTAAGAGATAATTGCAACAATTAGTTTTAGATATGCAAGTAATATGTTACAATTGGAGGAGTTGGACTAGTATTGCAACAAAATAAAAAGATGAGTTAGGAGACATAAAAAATGAAAACGGTTTATGCATTTTTGGCAGATGGAATGGAAGAGGTAGAGGCACTTATGGTAATTGATCTGCTTAGAAGAACAAAAAAACTTGATGTAGTTACTGTATCTATAAAAGATGATTTGTTAATTGAGAGCTCTCATAAAATCAAATTGTATGCGGATGAAAAAATCGCAGATATAGATTTTGAAAAAGGAGACTGCATTTTCCTTCCGGGAGGATTGCCGGGAACAACTAATCTTGAGGCTTGTGAAGAACTTACAAAACAGATTGTAAAGTATAACGATGAAGGAAAGATTGTTTCCGCAATATGTGCAGCACCTAGTATTTTAAGCCATTTGGGATTACTTAAAGACAAGAATGCTACAAGCTATCCTTCTGTTGAGAAAGAAATGGATTGCAAAAAATATGGCGGTGGTGTCGTAGTTGATGGAAACATAGTTACCGGCAAAGGATTAGGAGTTGCGCTTGAACAGGGATTGGAACTTATCAAGCTTCTTGTTGATGAAAAGACAAGCAAAGAGGTTGCAGCTGCAATTCAGTATATTTAATTACAATTTATAATCAATAATGGGACAAAAAAGTAAAAAAGTAAAATAATTATAAATAGTGACATTTTTGGATGGTTATGGTATAATATTTTTCTGCGCTGGGTAAATTGCGCCCTGACGCAAGTAAAAAAGTAGTGAATGGGATCATCCCGTTTATATATTAAGGAGGAAATGTAATGAGTTTACAGGTAGAAAAGTTAGAAAATAACACAGCTAAGCTTACAGTTGAAGTTTCAGCAGAAGAGTTTGATAAGGCAATTGAAAAGGCTTATCAGAAGAATAAAAATAGATTCAATGTTCCTGGATTTAGAAAGGGAAAAGTTCCATACGCAATGATAGAAAAGATGTATGGCACAGCTGTTTTCTATGAGGATGCAGCAAACGATATTATTCCGGAAGCATATGCAAAAGCAGCAGCAGAAAGCGAATTAGAAATTGTTGCACGTCCTGAAATTTCAGTTAAGCAGATTGAAAAAGGACAGCCATTTATCTTTGAAGCAGAGGTTACAACAAAGCCGGAAGTTGAACTTGGAAAATACAAGGGCATCAAGGTAGATCCTATTGATACAACAGTTACAGATGAAGAAGTTGAAGCAGAGCTTGATAAGATTAAAGAGCAGAACGCTAGACTTGTAGCAGCTGATGACAAGGAAGTTGAAGATGGTGATCAGACAATTATCGACTTTGAAGGTTTTGTGGATGGCGAAGCTTTTGAAGGCGGAAAGGGTGAAGATTATCCATTAACTATTGGTTCACATTCTTTCATTGATACATTTGAAGAACAGCTTATCGGCAAGAAGGTTGGCGAAGAAGTAGAAGTAAATGTTACATTCCCAGAACAGTATCAGGCAGAAGAGCTTGCAGGAAAGCCAGCGTTATTCAAGGTTACAATCAAGGAAATCAAAGTAAAAGAATATCCTGAGGTTGATGATGAATTCGCACAGGATGTTTCAGAATTTGATACATTAGACGAATACAAGGCAGACATCAAGAAGAATTTAGAAGAGCAGAAAGTAAAGAATGCTGAAAGCGAAAAGGAAAGCAAGGTTATTGAAGCAATCGTAAAGGATGCTAAGATGGACATTCCTGAAAAAATGATTGAAGCACAGGCAGAACAGATGGTTGAAGAATTCGCTCAGAATATTGCTATGCAGGGTATTTCATTTGACCAGTATATGCAGTTTACAGGTTCAACTGTTGAACAGCTTACAGAGCAGGTTAAGCCACAGGCTCAGGCAAGAGTAGAATCAAGCCTTGTTCTTGAAGCAATCGTTAAGGCTGAAAGCATTGAAGCTTCAGACGAAGAATTCAATAAGGAAATTGAAGATATGGCAGCCAGATATCAGATGGAAGCTGACAAGGTTGCAGATTTATTATCAGATGATGATAAGAAGAATTTAAGAAACGATATTTGCATGAGAAAGGCAGCTAAGTTAGTTGTTGATGAAGCAAAATAATGTTTCTGCATTATAAGGAGGTATAGATATGGCATTAATACCTTATGTCATTGAACAGAATTCCAGAGGGGAGCGTTCATATGATATTTATTCAAGATTATTAAAAGACAGAATTATTTTCTTGGGAGAAGAAATCAACGATGCTGTTGCAAGTACAGTAGTTGCACAGTTGTTGTTCCTTGAATCAGAAGATCCGGGAAAGGATATTCACATGTATATCAACAGCCCCGGAGGTTCTGTTACAGCTGGTATGGCTATCTATGATACAATGAATTACATCAAGTGTGATGTGTCAACAACATGTATCGGTATGGCAGCTAGTATGGGTGCATTTCTCTTGTCAAGTGGAGCAAAGGGAAAGAGATATGCTCTTCCAAACGCAGAGGTGATGATTCATCAGCCACTCGGTGGTGCACAGGGACAGGCTACAGAAATCCAAATCGCAGCTGAACATATTTTAAAAACCAAGAAAAAACTTAATGAAATACTTGCCGAAAATTCAGGACAGTCAATTGATGTTGTAGAAAAAGATACAGACAGGGACAATTGGATGAGCGCTGAGGAAGCAAAGGCATATGGCTTAATTGATGAGGTAATTAAGGACAGATAATATAAACATAAGGCACCGCAATAGTGGTGCCTTATGTTGCAAGTAAAATGTTGATTAAATCAACAGATTTGAGAGGGAATTATGACAAATATTAACGAAATGCACAAGTGTGATTTTTGTGGAAAAAATGAAGATCAGGTAAGAAGGCTTATAGCCGGACCGGATGGACATTATATTTGTGATGAGTGTGTGGAAATATGTGCGGGAATCATAGAGGAAGAAATCTATGGAGAAGAAGAGCAGGTTGAAGAAATTAATTTGCTCAAGCCAAAGGAAATAAAAGAGTTTCTGGATCAGTATGTTATCGGACAGGACGAGGCAAAAAAAGTATTGTCAGTTTCTGTTTATAACCACTACAAGAGAGTTCTTGCAGGCAAGGATTTGGATGTTGAACTTCAAAAGTCAAATATTCTCCTGTTGGGACCTACAGGTTCAGGTAAAACATATTTGGCGCAGACATTGGCAAAGATTCTAAATGTTCCATTTGCCATTGCAGACGCAACCACACTCACAGAGGCAGGATATGTTGGTGAGGATGTTGAAAACATCCTTTTAAAGCTTATTCAGGCGGCTGATTATGATGTTGAGAGAGCACAGCACGGTATTGTTTATATCGATGAAATAGATAAGATTACAAAGAAGTCAGAGAACGTATCAATTACACGAGATGTATCTGGTGAGGGCGTTCAGCAGGCGTTACTTAAAATATTAGAGGGCACAGTTGCTTCAGTTCCACCACAGGGTGGTCGTAAGCATCCGCATCAGGAACTTATTCCAATTGACACTACAAATATTTTGTTTATTTGTGGTGGAGCGTTTGCCGGATTAGAAAAAATAATTGAGAGAAGACTTGATAAGAGTTCAATCGGTTTCAATTCTGAAATTAAAGAAAATAAAGATAACAATTTAGATGAATTGTTTAAGCAGGTTATGCCACAGGATTTGACGAAGTTTGGTCTTATTCCTGAATTTATTGGACGTGTACCTGTTACAGTTTCTCTTGATTTGTTAGACGAGGAAGCACTTGGCAGAATTTTAACTGAACCAAAGAACGCATTAGTAAAACAGTACAGGAAGCTGTTTGAATTAGATGGCGTAGAACTTACAATAACAGATGATGCAGTAAGAGCAGTTGCTGCAAAGGCAGTTGAAAGAAAAACCGGTGCAAGAGGACTTCGCTCTATTCTTGAAGATGCAGTTATGGATACGATGTATGAGACGCCATCCGACGAGACAATTACAGAATGTATTGTCAATGCGGATGTAATTAACGGATATGCTGATCCGGAATTGAAATATTCATCTGTAATTAAGAAAAAATCTTCAAAGAAAAAGGAAAAATCGGCATAAAAAATTGGCGTAATAAAAAGAAAAGATAATGTAATATCACATTGAGAAAAGCAAGTCATAAAACATGTTTTAAACTTACAGCTCAAAATGTGAGCATTGGAGGAGAACGTATGTCAGAATTATATATGGGGATCCCCGTTATTCCACTTAGAGGATTGACAATACTTCCGGGGGCAACAGTTCATTTTGACGTTAGTAGAAAATCATCTATTGCAGCAGTTGAAGATGCAATGATAAAAGGACAAAAAATATTTGTAACAGCACAAAAAGACCCGGTGGAAGAAACACCGGGTTTTGATGGCATATATCATATTGGTACTATTGTAACTGTAAGACAGCTAAATAAGTTACCCGACAATATTGTCAGAGTAATGGTTGAGGCAAAGGCCAAAGGTGAGATTATCAGCTTTTCTAAAAATGACAAATTCTATGAAGGAGATGTCAAAGAGATTGAAAAGCTGCCAAATACAATGTCAGAAAATGAAAAAGAGGCTTTTATTCGTGAGTTAAAGGAAATGGTTGTAACATACGATAGCATAACACACGAACTCACACCATCAGGTTTGAACAGTCTATTAAAAATAGAAGAATTGGAAGAACTTATGCTTCAAATACTTATGAGAATAAAAGTAAACTATAGAATGAAGCAACAGTTTTTGGAAGAGGACGAGACTATAAATAAGTTTGAAACAATAGCGTCATTTTTGAGAGATGAAAATGAGATTGGTAAGATTAGAAGCGAAATTGTTCAAAAGGTTAAGGCTCGTCTCGACAAAAATCAGAGAGACCACCTTTTGCGTGAACAGATGCAGGTTATCAGAGAAGAATTGGGGGATGACCCTCTGTCTGATTTGGATGAACTTGAAAAGAAAATAAATGAGCTCAACGCAAAGGAATATGTGAAGGAAAGACTTTTAAAAGAACTTTCCAGATTAAAAACCTATGCAAGCAATGGTCCTGAGGCAAATGTATCACGCACATACATTGAAAATCTTTTAGAGCTTCCATGGGACAATAAAACGGAAGAAAATCCGGACTTGAACAACGCACAAGAGATTTTAGACAGAGATCACTACGAACTCAAAAAGGTTAAGGAACGCATACTTGAGTTCCTTGCAGTGCGAAGCCTTACAGAGGCGAAGGGTGACAGCCCTATTGTGTGTCTTGTTGGACCGCCGGGAACAGGTAAGACATCAATAGTAAAATCAATTGCGGAGGCTTTAAATAAGAAATACGTTCGCGTATGCCTTGGTGGCGTAGATGATGAGTCTGAGATAAGAGGACATAGAAAAACATATGTAGGAGCAATGCCCGGACGTATTGCTACGGGCCTCAAGCAGGCAGGCTCATCAAACCCAGTTATGCTGTTTGATGAGATTGACAAGCTTGGAAGGAGTGTACATGGAGATCCGGCTTCAGCGCTTTTAGAAGTAATGGATTCTGAACAAAACTCAAAGTTTAGAGACAACTATGTAGAGATTCCAATTGATTTATCAGACGTTCTTTTTATTGCTACAGCAAACGATATAAACACTATACCGGAGCCTTTGTATGACAGAATGGAAATTATACAGGTCGAGGGATATACAGCAAACGAAAAATTCCATATTGCAAAAAATCATTTAATTCCAAAGCAATATGAGAAGAATGGAATTAGAAAGAGTCAGCTGACAATCACTGATGAAGGAATTAACAGCATAATTGAGTATTACACAAGAGAAGCAGGAGTTCGTCAGCTTGACAGAGAAATATCCCGCATTTGTAGAAGAGCTGCAAAAGCATTTGTTCAGGATGGAAGAAAGCATCTCAAGGTGACATCAAAGAATATCGAAAAATATCTTGACCGTAAAAAGTATAGAGATGATCTTGCAAATGAAAAGAACGATGTGGGTATTGTAAGAGGACTTGCGTGGACTGCAGTTGGTGGTACAACCTTGCAGGTTGAAGTAAACACAATGCCTGGAAAGGGAGCTCTGAAACTTACAGGTCAGCTTGGCGATGTTATGAAGGAATCGGCAGATATTGCACTTACTTACATAAGAAGCATAGCTGAAAGCTATGGAGTGGATAAACAGTTCTTCCCGGAACACGATATTCATATTCATGTACCGGAAGGCGCAACACCAAAGGATGGTCCTTCAGCGGGTATTACAATGGCGACAGCAATTCTCTCGGCAGTAACTGAAATTCCTGTAAATTGTAAGGTTGCAATGACAGGTGAAATCAACCTGAGAGGAAAGGTTATGCCAATTGGAGGCTTGAAGGAAAAACTTCTTGCAGCAAAAAATGCCGGTATAAAAACAGTGGTAGTTCCTGAAAAAAATAAGCCTGAGGTTGAAGAATTATCTACAGAGATAACTGATGGAATGACAATAGTATTTGCAAATGAAATGAAGCAGGTATTAAAAGTTAGTTTAGAAGAATAAAGTAGGAAATATTTATGATAGTAAAAAATGTTGAATTAGAAACAGTATGTGGAATAACAAGTAAATTACCTGAAAATGATATGCCTGAAATTGCTTTCGCAGGAAAGTCAAACGTAGGAAAATCATCCCTTATAAATGGACTTGTAAACAGAAAAGCATTAGCTCGTACATCATCACAGCCAGGTAAAACGCAGACAATCAATTTTTACAACGTAAATAAAGAACTATACTTTGTCGATTTGCCTGGTTACGGATATGCAAAGGTGTCAATGAAGGAAAAAGAAAAATGGGGAGTGATGATTGAAAATTATCTTCACAAATCAGAGCAGCTCCGTGCAGTATTTTTGCTGATTGATATCAGACATGAGCCTTCGGCAAATGACGTAAATATGTACCAGTGGGTTCTCGCAAATGGATTTGAGCCAATAATTATTGCGACAAAGCTTGACAAAATAAAGAGAAGTCAGGTTCAGAAAAACATTAAGATAATCAAACAAAAATTACAGGTAGTACCAGGTACAGTTGTGCTGCCGTTTTCAGCACAGACTAAACAGGGAAAAGAGGAAATATTAGATTTAATAGAACAAATTACACAGGAGTAAATTATGGCTTTAAAGGCAGATACACTATACAAATTAATAATAATGCATATGCTTAACAAGGTTGAATTTCCACTGACAAACACACAGATATCACAGTTCTTTTATGACAACGAATACACAAACTACTTCACTGTACAGAAATCGCTGAATGAGTTGATTGAGGATGGATTTGTATTTTCAAATATAATTAGAAACACATCATATTACTACTTAACAGCAGAAGGTCGCGAAAGTCTTAAATTTTTTGAAAATAAGATTCCAAATCCAATAATCGATGATGTAGATATGTTTCTCATTGACAATAAATATGAATTACGAAATGAAGTGGGCACAGTATCTGATTATTACAGAGCGGCAAACGGAGAGTATGTTGTTCATTGTCAGGTGAAGGAAGGAGATAATATATTAATAGAGGTAAATGTCACTGCACCAGACAGAGCAAGCGCATCAAAGATGTGCTCAGCCTGGGAGGAGAAGGATAACAGTCAGGAAATTTATCAGTATGTAATAAATAAATTGAATAAATAGACTAATATAAAATAATATAAATTGAAGAAAGCAGGTCGGCATAATTAGCCGGCCTGCTATTTATATGTAAACTCCCCCCTAATTTGACGTTTCCCTATTCGTCATCCTTATCTTCGATAGTATTAGAAAAGTCGTCATCTGCAACTCGGCTATTCCACCATGCAAATACACCACCACCTAATACAATAAGAGTCATTACGATTACGATTATATTTTGTGTAAAATTCATATCATTACCTCCAATTATTATTTTTTGCGTACACAAATAAACCTATGTGTACATAGGCTTCAAAAATAATTAGTTGAGGCTCTTTTTACCGTCCTGGTTGTGAATATAACGTATGATTTGAGTGTGACTGGTACATATATCAAATTGATACCAGTTTGCCAATATAAAGAATAGTAATGTGAGATTAAATAAATCCTTGATCCCAAAAGGGGAAGATAACAGTTTTGTCTTCTGATAATTTTGTTTACCCCTTGTCGAAGACAATTTGCCTGTCAAAGATAGATTATCACTTGTTGTATCGTAATAATAAACGTCGTCATGAGTAGACAGATTTATAATTAAACTGCTGTTTTGCTCATTATGACATAAAAATCGGGAGGATAAATTATCTGTATCGATTGTATCAAAACAGAAGGCTGACAAAATTAAACAAAAAGCTATTATTTTTGATAATATCTTTTTCTGCCATGTTGTCATGATTCATCCCCCCTCTTCTTAGTTTATTAATTATAAAGTATATTTCTTTGTATGAATATTTTAAAAATATAAAGTGTAATGATTTGTATGTAAAGCTTTGTCAGATAAAGATTAAATGTTTTCCTTAACAGCCCTGCTTACTGCCTCAGCTGTTCTTGGATCAAATGCTTCCGGTAAAATATTGTCTTCATTTAACTCGTCATCTGATATAAGGTTTGCGAGAGCAAGAGCAGCAGCAAGCTTCATATTTTCAGTAATCTGTTTAGCTCTGCCTTCCAAAGCACCCTTGAAAATACCAGGGAATGCAACTACATTGTTTACCTGGTTAGGGAAATCTGAACGACCTGTACCAACAACTCGTGCGCCGGCCTTCTTTGCTAAATCAGGCATAATTTCCGGAGTTGGATTTGCCATTGCAAATAAAATTGCGTCTTTGTTCATTGAAGCAACCATTTCTTCTGACACGATATTTGGAGCAGATACACCGACAAAGATATCTGCGCCCTTCATAGCATCTTTAAGAACTCCGTTTTTGCCTTCAAGGTTTGTGACTTCAGCCATTTCCTTCTGTGCCCAGTTGAGGTCTTCAATATCCTTTGAAAGAATTCCGTAGAGACCGCAGATAGTAAGGTTCTTAAAGCCATATCTGAGTAAAAGCTTTGAAATCGCAATACCTGCTGAACCGTCGCCGTTTACAACAACCTTACAGTCTTCCTTTTTCTTACCTACAACCTTTAATGCGTTGATAATACCTGCAAGAACAACTATAGCAGTTCCGTGCTGGTCATCATGGAACACCGGAATATCCAATTTTTCTTTTAATTTGTTTTCTATTTCAAAACATCTTGGGGCTGATATATCTTCCAGGTTGATGCCGCCAAAGCCGGGAGCAATACGAACCACTGTATCAACTATCTCGTCTACATCCTGAGTGTCAAGGCAGATTGGAACGGCATTCACGTCGCCAAATTCCTTAAATAACACAGCTTTTCCTTCCATAACAGGCATCGCAGCCTTTGGACCTATATTTCCCAGGCCGAGAACAGCGCTTCCGTCAGAAACAACAGCAACTGTGTTTGCCTTCCATGTATATTTGTACACGTCATCTTCGTTTTCAGCAATCTTTCGGCATGGCTCTGCAACACCGGGAGTGTAAGCGACAGATAAATCTTCACGAGTGTTTACGTGACATTTTGCTTCCGTGCTCAATTTGCCTACCAGATCAGCGTGTAATTGTAATGCTTTTTCGTTAGTAGTCATAACAAACCTCCAAAATCTATATTTTATATTTAAATATGTAAAATTTCACAATTAATAGAATATCACAATTTTAAAATTTTCACTATGATTTTTTAAAAACATATGCTAATATATTAGAAAATAGTGATAGCTAATCTAATTGTCTTGAGGGATATCCCCCAACTATTTCCAAAGAATAGATTAAAATAGAATTGAAAGAGAGAAAGAATATGAGAGAAAAATTGAATTCTTTGCCAGTTAGCGAACTGCGTGAAATTGCAAAATCAAATGGCATAAAATCAGTATCTTCACTTAGAAAAGGTCAGCTTATTGATATGATTATTGAGCAGACAAAACGGGCAAATACAGATTCAGCGCAGTCAGAAGTAGAAAATGTAGAATCAAGTGAAAAGGCTAAGAGTGATTTGAAAGAGGAAGCTGAGCAGTCTGCAGCAAGAAAGCATCATAGAACTAAAAAAGAGGTAGAGCATAAGGATGAGGTCCCGGATGAAAATGGAACAATTAGAACCGGTATTCTCGAGGTAATGCCTGATGGCTTTGGATTCATAAGATGTGACAATTATCTTCCGGGAGACGACGATGTTTATGTAGCACCTTCACAGATTAAAAGATTTAGATTAAAGACTGGTGATTTTGTTACCGGAAGAGTAAGAGAAAAGAGAGAAAATGAAAAGTTTGGAGCTCTTTATTATGTAGATAAAGTAAATGGTGAGGCATTAGACAAGGTACTAAACAGACCTAACTTTGAAGATTTGACTCCTGTATTTCCAAATGAAAGATTACATTTAGATACAGATGGACACAGCACGGCAATGAGGATAGTTGATCTGGTGAGCCCTATTGGAAAGGGACAGAGAGGTATGATTGTTTCTCCACCTAAAGCAGGGAAGACAACGTTGTTAAAGGAAACTGCAAAAGCTGTTTTGACACAAAATCCGGAAATGGAAATGATTATTCTTCTGATTGACGAAAGACCGGAGGAAGTAACAGATATAAAGGAAGCTATACAGGGAGAAAATGTAGAAGTTATTTATTCTACATTTGATGAATTACCGGAACACCACAAGAGAGTGTCAGAGATGGTAATTGAGCGGGCAAAGAGACTTGTAGAGCACGGAAAGGATGTTATTATTCTTCTTGACAGTATTACAAGACTTGCCAGAGCCTACAATATGACAGTTCCACCAAGTGGTAGAACATTGTCAGGTGGTCTTGATCCTGCTGCGCTTCATATGCCAAAGAGATTTTTCGGTGCAGCCAGAAATATGCGTGAAGGTGGAAGTCTTACAATTCTTGCTACAGCGCTTGTAGACACAGGAAGTAAGATGGATGACGTTGTGTATGAGGAATTTAAGGGAACGGGTAATATGGAGCTTGTTCTCGATAGAAAGCTTTCAGAGAGAAGAATTTTCCCGGCAGTGGATATTGCAAAATCAGGAACAAGAAGAGAAGACTTGTTGCTGGACAGCGCAGAGCTTGGTGCATCATATATTATTAGAAAAGAAATAAATGGCATGCGCAAGGAAGATGCAGTAGAACAGATACTCAATTTATTTACGCAGACAAAGAATAATAGAGAATTTATTGACAAGATTAGCCGTATAAGAACAAATTACAGCAGCAAATAAATAAATGCTTGATAATAATTTGTTACTATGGTATACTATCTAGGCTATTGAGTTGTCGGAGGTAGTTCGGGAGATTCGGCATACTCTTTATAGGTAAACGATAGTGTTACCAATCAAATAGAAATTAAAGAGGTGAATGTAATGAGAGAAGGAATCCATCCAGATTACCACGAAGCAACTGTTACATGTAACTGTGGTAATACATTTGTAACAGGTTCAACAAAAAAAGAACTTCATGTTGAAATTTGCTCAGCATGTCATCCTTTCTACACAGGACAGCAGAAGGCTATTTCAGCTCGTGGTAGAATTGATAAGTTCAACAAGAAATATGGTATCAAATAATTATTTAAGAAATAACGGGTTGGGAAGAAATTCTCAACCTATTTTCTTAGGGGAAATAATATGTCAGAAATAAAAAAATTAGGTTCATCAGGCATTGGCGGACAAGCTGTATTAGAAGGCATTATGATGAGAAATGAGAATCGTTATGCTGTGGCAGTCAGAAAGCCGGACAATGAAATTGATGTGGACGTGGAGGAACACGTTCCTTTTACAGAAGGAAAGAAAATAATATCATTACCTTTTATCAGAGGAATTTTTGGATTTGTGGATTCAATGGTGGTTGGAATCAAGACGCTGACACAATCTGCAGAGTTTTTTGATGAGGAGGCTACAGAACCTGATAAATTGGAACTTTGGTTGACAGATAAATTCGGCGAAAAAGCAGAAAAGGTGATAATTGGTTTTACTGTTGCCTTATCTATTGTTATGGCAGTTGGAATTTTTATGGTATTGCCATTGTTTATCGCTGATATAATGGAGCGTTATGTTCCGGGAATAACACAGGAGCATGTTCCGGCAATTGAAGGGGTTACTAAGCTTGTTGTATTTATTTTATACCTGCTTTTGATCTCTCTGATGAAGGATATAAGAAGAACATTTATGTATCACGGAGCAGAGCATAAGTGTATTAACTGCATTGAAAATGGTCTCGAATTAAATGTTGAAAACGTTAGAGCAAGCTCAAGATTCCATAAGAGATGTGGAACAAGCTTTTTGTTTGTTGTTTTGATAATAAGTATTGCTATATTTATGCTTGTCAGAACAGATATAGTATGGCTTAGATATTTAGTTCGTATTGTTTTGGTGCCGGTTATTGCTGGAATATCATACGAGTTTATCAAAAAGGCTGGCTCATCTGAAAATGCATTTATAAATCTTTTGAGCAAACCGGGTATTTGGATGCAGAAAATTACAACAAAAGAACCAACAGATGATATGATTGAGGTGGCAATTGCAGCAGTTGAAGCTGTGTTTGACTGGAAGCAGTATCTTCGCGAAAACGGTATTGAACTGGAAGAAGACAGAAGAAAAAATGAGTTGCCAAAGGAATATAAGCAGATAAGAAAAGGTTCAGGATATAATTGGAAATTTTAGTAAAAGATATTATCAACGAATCGATTAAACAACTGGATAATGAACAGATTGCAGATGCGGCTATAGATGTTTGGATTTTGATGGAGCACATGTTTGGAATTGACAGGGCAAAATTCTATATGAAGCCCGATATTACAATTGATGAAAAGCAGGCAGAGCGCTTTCGCGAGAACATAAAAAAACGGGCAGGTCATATACCATTGCAGCATATCACAAAGCAGCAGGAATTTATGGGATATACGTTTTTTGTGAATGAGAATGTGCTCATTCCGAGACAGGATACAGAGCTTCTCGTCGAAGAGGTTTCAAAGTATTTGTTTCAGAGCAAAAGACCACTCAAGATTCTTGATATGTGTACAGGCTCGGGATGTATTGCAATTTCCTTAAAAAAGCTTTATAAAAATAGTGAGATAACTGCAGTGGACATCTCTGAGAAAGCGTTAGAGGTCGCAAAACATAATTGCAAAATAATTGATGCAGATATAGAACTGATACAATCAGACCTGTTTGAGAATGTTAATGACAAGTTTGATGTGATTGTATCAAATCCACCATATATCAAAACTAAGGATATTGAGGAATTAATGCCGGAAGTAAGAGAACATGAACCAACCAATGCACTGGATGGGGATGATGACGGATTAAGATTTTATCAGATAATATCAAAAGAAGCATTAAAATATCTGAGAAGTGGTGGAAAAATTTTTTACGAGATTGGATATGATCAGGGACAGAGTGTTCCGGATATATTGCAGTCAAATGGATACAGGGACATACACGTTTTTAAAGATTTGTCAGGCAACAGCAGAGTAGTAGTTGCCGGAAAGGAATAAAAATGTTTGATAAGTTAGATGGAATATTAGAGCGATATGAAGAGATTATGGAACAGTTAAATGATCCAAATGTAGTTGCGGATCAAAATAACTTCCGTAAGCTTATGAAAGAACAGAGTGATCTTGCACCTATTATTGAAGCGTATAAGGCTTACAAGGCTGCAAAGGATACTGTCGAGGATAGTTTGTTAATTCTTGAGGAAGAGTCTGATGAAGAGATGAGAGAGCTTGCAAAAGAAGAAATGAACGAAGCTAAAGAGCAGATTACAAAGCTTGAAGATGAATTGAAAATTTTGTTGCTTCCAAAGGATGAAAATGATGACAAGAACGTTGTTGTAGAAATTCGTGGTGGCGCAGGTGGTGATGAAGCTGCGTTATTTGCGGCAGAGCTTTACAGAATGTATTGTATGTATGCTGAGACTATGCACTGGAAGACGGAATTAATTTCACTCAATGAAAATGGTCTTGGTGGATTTAAAGAAGTAGTGTTTATGGTAAATGGTCAGGGCGCATACTCAAAGCTTAAATACGAAAGTGGTGTTCACAGAGTACAGCGTATTCCGGTTACAGAGTCTGGTGGGCGTATCCATACATCTACAGCAACCGTAGCTGTAATGCCGGAAGCTGAGGAGGTTGATGTTGAAATAGATATGAATGATTGTAGATTTGATGTTTTCCGTGCTTCAGGTAACGGTGGACAGTGTGTAAATACAACGGACTCAGCTGTTAGACTTACACATATTCCTTCAGGCATAGTTGTTTCATGTCAGGATGAAAAATCACAGCTTAAAAATAAGGACAAAGCTTTAAAGGTTCTTAGAGCAAGATTGTACGAATTGGAATGCCAGAAAAAGCAGGATGAGGAATCAGCTGCAAGAAAGAGTCAGATTGGTACAGGTGACCGTTCAGAAAAAATCAGAACATACAACTTCCCACAGGGACGTGTAACAGACCATAGAATCAAGTTTACAACACATAGACTTGAACAGATTATGAATGGCGATATTGAAGAAATAATTGACAACTGTATTGCTGCAGACCAGGCTGCAAAGCTGGCACAGGTTGAATAATTTTTGTTAAAAAGGAGCGGGCTTTCCTGCTTCTTTTTTGTTTGTCATAAAATTCATACGATATTGATAAAAACGTTGTATGATAAATCTATTTTTGATATAATTATTTTGGGTTATGGCGTTTTGGAGGAACCTTAATATGATTGGTTTAACGGATATTCATAATCACATCCTATACAAGGTGGATGACGGAGCGGACTGCCTTGAAACATCCATAGAGATGATAAAGGAAGAATACAATCAGGGGGTGCGAAATATTATCGTGACGCCACATTTTGATGTGGATGGTTGTACGCCTGATGTGCAGCTAATCAAAGACCATTTTGATATTCTGAAGACGAGAGCAGAGGAACAGTTTTCGGATTTGCATCTTTACCTTGGAAATGAAATTATGTCTTGCAATGACATAGTTGCATATTTAGATGATGAAAGAATATTTACATTAGCAAAAAGTAAATATGTTTTGATTGAATTTTATCCATCGGTTAATTATAACGATATGATAAAAGCGTTGAGCAAACTGCTTAATAATGGGTACATTCCAATTGTTGCGCACTGCGAGAGATACAAATGCCTTCGCGCGTCCTTCAAGGTTATTAACAGACAAAATATTGAACACATTATTGAGATGGGAGCTTACATACAGGTCAATGTTGATTCTGTAATTGGAAGAGATAAGAAATTTGTTAAGAAGCTGATTGATTGTGATTTGTTACACTTAATTTCTACGGATGCTCATAATACAGGACAACGAGGTATACATTGGACAGAATGCATTAATTACCTTAAACATACATATAATGATGATTATCTGGAATGGCTTCTTATTAGAAACCCAAACAGAATTTTAAATTCAAAATACATTTGATTGAGAGGATTATAAATGGAAACAGAAAACTTTAGAAATGAAATAGAAATAGACATAAGAGGTCTTTTCGGTGCAATATTAAACCGACTTACAGTTATCATTCTTGTAGGTATTTTGGTAGGTGGAATCGCATTCGCATACACAGAATATTTTATTGATCCTCAATATGTATCAACTACAAAGGTTTATATTTTGAGCAAGCAGGATCCGGATGAAAAAACACTCACAACAAGTGATCTCGCATTTGCTACATATCTTGCAAATGACTATCAGGTTTTGCTTACAAGCAGACCGGTATTAGAGGAAGTAATTGAAGAGCTTAATTTAGATCAGACGACATCGTCGCTGGCATCCATGATAAATGTTGAGCTTGAGGAGGATACGCGTGTAATGGATATATCTGTTACGAGTACTGACCCAAAGCTTGCAAAGAAAATTGCAGATAAAGTTCGAGATGTGGCAAATGAGAAGACAAAAACAGTAATGGATGGCATTGAGGCCGTAAATCCCGTAGATGAGGCCAATCTTCCTACATCTCCATCTAGCCCAAATGTTGAAAAAAATACAATGTTAGGCTTTATACTCGGTTTTGGTATTTCGACACTTGTTGTAATCATAATGTTTATTCTTGATGATACTATAAAGACACCTGATGATATAGAAAAGAGACTGGGAGTCAGTGTTCTTGCATCAATTCCTTTAAAGAGTGCATCAAGCAGTGGATATGCGTATTCAAGTGGATATGGCTCGTCCAATAAGAAGAAGGATAAAAAGTCAAAGAAAAAAGAAAAAAATATAGAACAAAATAAAGAGGGAGAGGAGTAAGTATATGTTAAATATCAATTTAGAAAAAATATCAGATTTAGATTTTAAAACAAAAGAAGCTTACAAAACCCTCAGAACAAACGTACAGTTTTGTGGTGATGATGTAAAGGTTATTTCTGTTACCAGCTGCGTTCCTAATGAAGGAAAATCAATGGTTGCCTTTAACCTTGCTGTGTCAATGTCAGAATCAGGAAAAAAGGTTTTGTTTATTGATGGCGATTTGAGAAAGTCAGTATTGATTGGACGATATAAGATTAACAAGGCAATAAAGGGACTGACTCAGTATTTGTCAGGAGTTGAACAGGTAGAGAATGTTATATACAAGACAAATATTACAAATCTTGATATGGTTTTATCAGGTCCGGTTCCTCCAAATCCGGCCGAGCTGTTAGCCGGAGATAATTTTACAAAGCTCCTTGAGATTACAAAAGAAAACTATGATTATGTAATAATAGATACACCGCCTATTGGTCAGGTAATTGACCCTGCCATTGTTGCACAGCAGACGGATGGAGTTATTTTCCTCATTTCTCAGGCTAACATCAGCTATAAGTATGCGCAAAAGCAGATTGAGCAGTTGAAACGATCAGGATGTAGAATTTTAGGCGCAGTATTAAATAAGGTTGATCCTGAAGGAAAAGGTGGATATTATGGTGGCTACTATGGAAGATATTATGGTAGATACTATGGTAAACAATACAAAGGTGGCTATGGATATGGCTACGGCTACGGATATGATTATAAGTAAATTAGAAAACACCTACCGCCAAAAAGCGTAGGTGTTTCTATACTTATGGAAGGGTACAATGAACTATACAGAGAAAGCATTTATAAATTTAATATCAGCTTGTATAAATAATGATGATAATCTGCAAATTGATTTTGAAAGGATTTCTGCAGATTATTTAACGAAAATGTGCCTTATACATAATAATGTTGCCGTTATATACAGCAGCTTACAAAAATGTGACAATGTGCCAAAAGAACTCTTAGACAATTATAAAAAGGGATTTATGACACAGGTTATGGCTCGCTCAAAGAACAGAGCGATATTTGAAGTTGTCACAAATAAATTATTTGATAATAATATTTCGTTTGTTGTTATCAAGGGTGTGTCAATTTCAAAATTGTATCCCAGTGATGAATTGAGAAGTATGGGAGATATTGACCTTCTCATAAGACCTGAAGACAAAAACAATGTAATCAATTTGCTGAAAAAAATGGGAGCGACAATAAATGAATCCCAAAGCGACAGCTCGGTTACAGTTTTTTATATAAAAAATATTACTATAGAAATTCACACAGCCATAGGTCATGGCAAGGAAATGAATGGAAAAGTTGATTATGAAGCATACTTTTCAGACGTTTTCTCAAATGTTACTAAAAATGAACAGGGAATATTTGAGTTGAACTATGAATACAATTTCGTGTATGTTCTTTATCATATGGCTCAGCATTTTTATTACACAGGCTGTGGAGTGAGGATGGTAACTGATGTTGCAGTGATGCTAAATAAATATGCTGAAAAAATTGACTGGGATTGGTTCTGGGCTGAACTAAAAAAACTTAATTTATTTGATTTTGCCAATGTAATTTTTGGATTGTGTAACAGATGGTTTGGCACTGAAGTTAAACTTAAAAAAAGCAATTCGCAAAAATCAATGGAAATTATTGAACAGTATATTTTAAGCGCCGGAGTGTTTGGATTTGAAAATGTTGATGGGGATATGGGACAGCTTAGGAAAAATAATTCCGATACAGGTGGTAGATTTTCCTTATCAGCGTTTCGCTGGGCATTTCCTTCTTACGAATATATGAAGGAGCACAGCAGGTGGTTTGAAAATAAGACTCCTTTATTGCTGCCTTTGGCATACATTGAAAGATTTGTGAGAAACGCAAAAAAACGTGGTGGCCTGATAAAGTGGTATAAAAAATTTCTATATGGAAAACGGGCAGTAAAAGAACATGACAATATAGTAAAGATGGTAGGTTTGAAATAGTGTCAGATACAAATATTTTAAAGCAAAGATATGAAATAGCAGGCATCAGACTTGTTATGACTACATATTATGACAGGACGGCTTCTCAGGCAAAGGAATATATTGCAAGGGGAGACTGGTCGGAAGAAGAGGCCGATGAATGTATTGATTTTGGTGTTGACTTTTATAAAGAGAGACTGGAAAACAGTATATATAATTCAGATTTAGAAACAATCGAATATATTTACACAGGGGCAATGTTCAATCGATATATATTGAAATATAACGGCTGTATGCTACACTCCTCAGCGGTTGTGGTAGATGGGTATGCATATTTGTTTTCTGCTGACAGCGGAACAGGAAAATCCACCCACACAAATTTGTGGATAAAGCATTTTGGTGATAAGGCTTTTATTATAAACGATGACAAGCCCTGTATTAGGAAAATTGATGATGAGTGGTATGTATTTGGAACTCCGTGGAGTGGAAAAACAGATACGAACATCAATACTTCTGTTAAGCTTGGGGCTATCGTTTTTCTGGAGCGAAGCAGTGAAAACTGGATTGAAGAGGAAAGCATAAAAAATGCTATATCGAAATTTTTCAAGCAGACAGTCAGAAAATTAAGCAAAGAAGAAAATATGGATTTGGTACTTTCGAATATGGAACAGATATTGCAGGAAACACCGTTGTACAGGATGGGGTGTAATATAAGCGATGAGGCAGTAGCCACTGCGTATAATAAAATCAGGAGAGTATAATGAAGATTAAAGAAGGATTTATTATTAGAAATGTTGCGGGAAATAATGTTGTTGTTCCAATCGGGGAGGCAACACTGGACTTTAATGGAATGATGAATTTAAATGAAACAGGTGCCTTTCTGTTCGAACAGATGCTTGAGGGCACAACAAGAGAAAAATTGATTAATAGTGTTATGTCAGAATACGATATAGACGAACAGACAGCAAAAGATGATGTTGATGCCTTTATTGAAAAGGTAAAAGGAGAGGATTTGTTTGAATAGATTAGTTTCAATGGATGATATTGCTCCGATTATGCGTGAAAAGATAAACGCCGGTGGACAGGTGTCATTTACCCCCAAGGGCTTTAGCATGCTTCCTATGTTGAGAAACAATAAGGACACTGTTACTCTTACAGCGCCGGACTTCCCTTTGAAAAAGTATGACATCCCTCTATACGTCAGAGACGATGGGAAATATGTATTGCACAGAGTTGTGAATGTAAATGGTCATACATATACAATGCGTGGAGATAACCAGCTATACAATGAGAATGGAATAAGAGACGAACAGATTATTGGGGTAGTATCAGGTTTTACCCGCAAGGGAAAAGCAATAAAAACAGATAAGCTTTCGTACAGAGTTTATTGCGTTGTTTGGGTAAACACAATCCCAATTAGAAAGTTGTACAAAAAAGTAAGACGCTTTTTAGGAAAAATAAAAAGAAAAGTATTAAGGAAAAGATAATGAAAGAAAATTCAAAGGGCTTAAGATGGATAATTAAAAATGGCAAAAAGGAAATACCGTTTATCATAATTCTAAGTATTTCCAACATTGCCTTAGCTTCAGTTACGACACTGCTTGCGCTTGTGAGCAAATACGCAATTGATGTTGCCCAGAAAGCAGCAGGAGCAGTTAACCATCAGGAGTTTGTTTATTATAGAAACAGAATAATATTTTTTGCTATTATAATTCTTTTGGTTATAACAGGAAGACTGATTGTCAGAGTGCTGACCCAAAGCCTTAATATCAAAGTTCAGGCAAGGCTTGAGATGGATATGAGAAACCGATTGTTCACGTCAATCCTCTGCAAAAAATACGATGATATAAACGTTTATCATAGCGGTGAATTGATGAACCGAATTACAAGTGATATAAAGATTATTTCAGACGGAATTACATCAATTATTCCGGATATGCTTTATTACATAACCCAGTTTGTCAGTGCATTTATTGTGCTTGTTATTTTTGACTGGAAGTTTACTATGCTCTTCATCTTTGCCGGTATAGTTGTATCAGCAATCACATTGCTTTTCAGAGGCAAATTAAAGACTCTTCACAAAGAAGTTCAGCAAACTGATGGAAAAGTAAGATCCTTTTTTCAGGAAGCCATTGAAAGCATATTGGTTGTCAAAACCTTTGGCGTTGAAGAGGCGTTTGGCAAAAAAGGATATGAACTGCAGAAAATTAATTATAATGCCAAGATGAAGAGAAGACATGTAAGCATAATGGCAAATGCAGGCTTTTCTTTTATCTTCAATTCTGGGTATTTGTTTGCATTAGTATGGTGTGCGTTTAAGGTTTGCACAAGCGCTATGACATACGGAACGCTTACAGCGGTTCTTCAGCTGATTTCACAGATTCAGACACCGTTTGTCAACGTGACAAGAGTTGTTCCTCAATACTATGCGATACTGGCATCTGCTGAGAGAGTTATTGAGATAGAAGAAATTCCTGAAGAAAATATAAAAGAGATAATAAATGCAGATAAATTTTACAATGAATTTGAAACTGCAAAATTTGAAAATATTCAGTTTGATTATGGACGTGAAAGTGTGTTGGAGGAAGGAAATGCGTCTTTGAATAAAGGTGATTTTGTCGCTATAAGAGGTATTTCAGGAATTGGAAAGAGCACACTTATGAAAATGTTATTAGGTGTATTTAAACCTCAAAATGGTACTATCAGACTGTACAAAAAAAATGGAGACTACATTGAGGCGGGACCTGATACAAGAAGCCTGTTCTCATATGTTCCACAGGGAAATTATTTGTTTAGTGGAACGCTTCGGGAAAATATACTGCTGATTAATCCAAATGCAAGTGAGAGTGAAATAAATGAAGCTCTCAAGATAAGTGATATATATGATTTTGTAGAGAAGCTTCCGGATGGACTTGATACAATTATTGGTGAAAAAGGACTTGGCATATCGGAAGGTCAGGCGCAGAGATTGGCGATAGCAAGAGCTTTGCTTAGCAAAGCACCGATATTGTTGCTTGATGAGGCGACTTCAGCACTTGATGCCAGGACAGAAGAAAACGTACTAAACAATATAAAATCATTAAATCAAAAAACATGCATTATTATTACTCATAAAAATGCAGCATTAAAAGTGTGCAATAAAGAATTTATTATTCAGGATAAAAAATTGACATGTAAATAGAAGTATAGAATTAACAAGACCTGCATTAGCATATGCCAATGCAGGTCTGTTATTTAGGAATCTTTTATAGTCCCTTTTTTTCTGAGTTTTAGTTTATACATTGCGTGCTTTTAATTCTTTCCATACTGTTTCGTTGAAATTCATTGCAAGGCTTTCTCTATGTTTTTGTAAGCGAGGTTCTTCATTATGGTCTTTTTTTAGAAATAAAATTTCTTCTTCTAAAGAGTGTATGTCATATGACGCAGTGTGTTCCATACTACTAAATACCCCCATATATTAATTTGATACCCCCACGGCTGAATTATAACACCGCATGTGAGCTTATAAAACAAAAAGATATCGACTTATTTTGAGCATAAGTCAAAATATATTTAATAGCAATAGATACAATGGATAGGTTTAAGTATATTAATAATCAAAATAAAGAGAAAAATAAGGAAACAAGCATATATATTATAGACAGTATGATAAATTACTCTATTTGCTTTATTGTAGCAATTTGTGTATCATACTAGTTGTTGACAAACAGCTATATTATTGTAAATCTGATTAACATTTTTATACTATTATTTATATATTGTGTCAGCATTTTGAGTAAAAAGTTTATTAATATGAAGGGTTATGAAATGAGAAATTTTATAGTAAATGGTATTACGGATGCAATACTATCAATAATTCCAGCGTTAATTATTACATTAGTGGTGGAATTATTTAAAAATTTTTTTATAAAGAAAAAGTAAAATAATAAAAAGGTAGTTATAGAATATATTTTTATTTTGTATTTATTATTATTGTTGAGAATTGTGGGTGTTATGGGTTC
>CAZWAG010000021.1:0-24509 GCA_964631845.1 uncultured Eubacterium sp. | reverse complement strand
AGAACACCATCTACATAATTTCCTTCTGAATTGAGATGTGATGTGTATTCCTTTGCCCATCTGCTTGCTGCACCGTCAGCATCGCTGAGTGCCATGAATGGCCAAAGAATATGATACCAGCCTTCCGGATCTGATGCTCCTTCTTTTGCAATCTTTGCCTGATAAGCTTCCTGAATTCTTTCGTATTCTGTCCAAATCTTTCCAGCCTTTTCCTTGCTATATCCCATGTATGTTATAGCCGGTGTAACCGGAAGTAAATGAATACCCATAATACAACATGGATTTCCTGAGAAATAAGTTCCGTTTGTGTAACCTAAGCCCCAAACCATACCAATGTATGGAAGAACGTCGCAATTTGCATCGCCATATACATCTGTACCATAGCCCGGTGCCCAGTTGTTGCTATCAAGCTCTGTACCTGCGTCCATGTTGAACCAGTACTGCTCGATTGCATTTACTTCTGATGTATAACCCCAGATACCTGCATTCTTGTATTCGTCATTCTTTGTAACTAAGCCCCAAAGATAGAGACCTGCCCAACCGAATGTAGCTTCTGAAGCTGATTCCTGGTTGTTACCACTGTTATTATCGCCGTATCCGCCAGCCCATGAATGACCTTCATATACGTCGAAGTTTCTCATAAATGGAAGTTCAGTATCATTCTTGTCCGGATTCATACAGTCACGGATTAATACTTCTATCATATCACCGTAATCTGCTACAAACTGCTTGTCATATGAAGCCAAAACAGCTGCCGGGAATATAAAGTATGCCCAGAGGAAATGATGGTCTGATAAGTTAATTGCCATACCGTGGTCTCCACCATCACCACTGATTGCACCCCAGCTTGTATGGTAGTACATATAGTATGGATAATCCTCTTCTCCATCATATGTGAGCCAGTTTTCCATAATCTTGCGCAATGTGCTAATCAATTTATCCCTAACTTCATATTCACCTAACTGTTCAGCAATGAGAATACCCATTGCGATTGGATGAGATTTTTTACCCTGCCAATATGGATCAGCTACCCAATATGATTTAAGTGCGCTGTCTGTGAACTGCTCAAGGTAAGCATACATCCACTCATTGTCATAGCTGCCTGATTCGTCCGGTGTTGTATACTGTGGAATAACACCTCCGAACTTCTGGCTATAGTTAAATGAATTTCCTTCATGAATTCTCATATCACCACGAACAGATTTGTATGTAAGTGCTCCACCGTTTTCTGTCTTATATGAAGAATCAGTATATTTCCACTGATGAGGCATCATACACATAAGTGTTGAAGATGAAATACCATTACCTGTTCTCTTCTGGTCAATCTTTGTCTCATAAGTAGTTGAGCACTTTGCTGTAGCTTCATCATATGAATAATTAACTACAGTATCTGTAACGTATGAGTAAGCATGCTGATACATAAATGCAAGCTGCTTAACTGCTTCTGCGTCCATCTTTGTGCTTGCATTTGCAACCGTATCCTTTGAGAGAAGTTCGATTGCTTCATCTACACATAATGCACCAACTACCATATAGTTCTGATTGCTTCCAAGGTTAATCTTTAACTTGTTACCAACCTTAACTACTGTTGAGTTCTCTGGTAAATAAACACCATAGTAGTGATACTGTGTTTTATTTCCATCACCAGGTGCTTCGCTTTCGTTCTTTGCTTCTATACCAAAGTGATCAATTGTCACTTTTTCGCCGTCTTCTGTAAGGATTTCCTTACCATCCTTATCAAAATATTTAACAAGGTCACTTACATTGATTTCTGCAGCATTTCTGTCTGAGAATGTATTGTAAACGTAAGGTGAACCCTTAACTAATGTAGAAAGCATCTTAGCTTCATCATTATCACTGAATGCAACATTTACTGACCAGTCACCATAGCTGTCAAGTCTGGCTGAAGCTGTGCCTGTAATGTTTGATGCTCCTACAGTTACGTCCTTGTACTTGCTGTCTGCACCCATACCACCATTGTCTACACGTGTATAAATACCGTCTGCATAGTACATTCCAAGACCTGTCTTTGAATAGCTATATGCCATAGGTAATGCAGGCATTACATCGCTGTACTGTGTATATACGATTGATGTCCACCAGTCATTTGATGGAATAGCATTCTTAACATTCTTTGTTACGTATTTTGGTTCTCTAGGCTGAAGAAGATTTGCATCATCGATAACATAGCTTCCCTTGCCTACATTTACTACTTCCTTTTCCGGAATTGATGGGATATTATATGTTACCTTGTCATCCCCGTTCTGGTAATCATATACCTGAATTTCTCTAATTGAGTATCCTGAGCCACGTCCCATAAGAATACCCTGTACTCTTACATATCTGACATCTGTAGCATATACCGGAATATCTTCATCTTCACCATTACCTTCAAGCTGTCTGTAAATAGTCTTGAAGTTCTTTCCATCACTGGAAACCTGAAGGTCCCAGATATTACCATACTCTGTCTGCCACTGAACCTTAACTCTTCCGATTGTATGATTTGCCCCCAAATCAACTGTAAGGTTCTGGTCACATTTGCTCTTTACATCATCAGCGCCTTCTGATAACCAGTAGCTATCGTAATTATCATCAACAGCATTTGAACCGGCAAGAGGCTCTGCTGCCCACCATGGCTGTGAGTATGATGAGACTGTTACGTTCTTATTAAGTGCAATATTCTTTGCATCTGAGACAGGCTGAACGCAATCATCGTCTCCAATACCATATACCTGAATTTCTCTAATTGAAGCACCCCAACCTGATTTCTTGTCATCTGAGTATGCCTGTGACTTACTATAATTAATTAATACCCTAACGTATCTTCCGTTCTTCTGTGTTAGCTTGTAAGCATCTGCTGAAGTTGTACTCAGTACATCTTCGTAATACTTATAATCAACTGTTCCGTCGTTTCTTAATACCTCTTTTACATCCCCACCGGTACCGTTCTTTGTTTCGTAAATCTTTGTCCAGTTCACTTCATCATCTGAAACAAGAATCTGATATGCAACACCATAGCTGGCATCATTCTGCCAATCAATTACAACTTTGCTAATGTCTGCCTTTCCGCCAAGGTCAACATCTAGCCACTGGTCTGCCTTATTTGCAGCAGCACCCCATTGTGTTCCGAGCTTGCCATCTGTTGCAAAGCTTGCAACATCTCCACCATTTACTGATGATGAATATGCCGGTCTGTCTGTTGACAAAAGCCAAGGCTGTGATTTGTCAGCCGCTTTTGTTGTCGTAGTTTGGACTCCAACGCTTCCGGCAACCATTGCCATACTAAGCATTAAAGCCATCGACTTGTTTAGCATCTTTGAATGCTTCTTCATATTACTTTCCTCCTCGCATTATGAAACCCAATTTGTTCCCTAATATTAGAAAAAAGCAACACAATAAATTCCCTTCCTGAACAATACTGCAGTTATTGTTTACACTAAAATTGTAAAAAATAAAAAAATTTTTAACAATAATTGAACAAAAACAAACAATTATTTTTTTATTTTTTGTTAGATTTGCACAATCTTCCCATTTTTGAAACAATTTTATTTTTTTATTTTAGTAAAACCTAACATTTTTTTGAAATTTAACAAAAAAATGCGACAAGCCGATTTTTAAGTTTTTGATAAAAATGGTTTTATCTTTTTGTACTTTTAATGGAAACGCTTCCTGTTTTTCTTTACAAAAAGAACAAGACCTGCATTGGCAGATGCCAATACAGGTCTTGTTTCTTAGTTTTTTTATAGCCCATTTCAAATAACTACTTATAATATTTTATTAGGTTATTCAACTAACTTAGGAATTTTCTTGGTATCAATTGGATTTGGATTGGTTGTGTCAAAGCCCAAATCCCTATCCAAAATTCCTATATCTAATGTTGCAGTATTAATAGCAACCTCATAGCCAATAATCTTTCCATATATGGTTCCATTTGCAACCATGCTAATCTTTCCTTCAGGTGCAAAGACAATACCGTGGAAGGTTGAGTTCGCTGTATTCATAGTAATATTACCGTGACGGGAATAAACTGACAATGTTGCGTTTGAAATACCTGTAGCCTCACCACCAACAAAAGAAATATCACCGTTTGTAACGATAGTACCTGACACTACTAAGCTGTTTTGTGTATTAATAGAATCAGCAAAAATAAAGTCCGGAGCATTTATATACGATGTACCAGAATTTGTTGTAAGTTGTCCGTCAACATACACATTTCCGTTAATTGTAAGATTTGAAATCTCTAGGCCACCTTTTAATACATATACATTTCCATTAATAACTCCGTTACTATTAGAATTTAATATAGTTTTACCTCCTGAGGTGTTGTTTATATAAACATCTCCATTAATCTCAAATTTACTTCCCGTTTGTAATCCAGCACCATTTTTTGAACACTCTACATATAAATCTGCACTAGTCTTACAAGCATAATCAAACCATACGGCACCACCACTGGTTATTATTAAATGAACTCTTTTATTTTCTCCTAGATATGATTTGAAATCTTTACCTGCCTGAGCCCAAGTACCAAGTTGATCTGTAGAAATTGTGTTCTCCCAATAATCTTCCGCTGGTAATTCTGGCTCATGAATAAGCGCATCCATATTTTCACCCAAATACATAGGCATATCAATTACACCAGTTTTTTCCGGAGTGGTATTAGTTACAGCAGTCTTTGTTGTTCCACCCTGACCATCATCACTTATTATATCGCAGTTCCATGGATCTAAATATCCGCCCTTGTTAGACGAGTATCCTCTTGCTGCTGCATGTGATGTAGCTTTAAGAGTACCATTTGAATGAACCTTACCATTTACATTATATACACCTGAGCTTAAACTCAATGCTGCTGTCTCACTTCCTGAGAAAATAGCATAATCAAAATCACCATTACCCGGTGTAGAATCTAATACTGCAACTGCCTTAGTGGAAATATTTAGTTTGTTGATACCTATAGCACCTGCAAAATATGTAGGTTTCTGTTCCTTTAAAGAAACTACAATCTTTTGTCCACAGTCTAAAATAGACACATCAGCTTTTGTATTATCAAAACCGTTCTTAGTGATATAATCTAACGCCTTTGTTCTAGCCTGTCCTGCGTCTGGTAAATACTTTGCTCCAGCTAATGCTGCAAAGTCACAAGCCGCCTGCATATCAACCTTTTCTGTATAGCCGGAGCCTAAGTCTACACCTAAAGCTGCTACGCCTAACAAAAAGGTAAAGGATAAAGCAACAATGACAGCTGACGCTCCATCTTCACTCTTAAAAAACTTTTTAAAATTCATATCATCACCCTCTTAGTTTTTCATTATATTTCGTAATACTTTTGCTTTCAATATTAACAGATATTGTAAAAGATATCTAGTGGGGTAACCTAAAATCTTTTACTTTTTTTGAAAGCATACTACAAATATAATATACCTTAAATCCTATTAAAAGATAATGCTTTATTTTTAGTTTTGGTGTACATATTTTGTACGGTGTATTATTTATACATTTAATCCTCTAAAAATTCATAATAATCTGACTCACTGGCAAATAGCATGTACTCCCCGTCAACATATCCCATATATCCTGCACTTGTTGTATAACCCTTCATAATGAACCTCCTTGACTTTTTGATAACTTTTTGATAACTCTATGCTATCAAATCAAAAGTCCATTATTAGGTACTTTAACGCATTTAAATTTAAATCAATTCCCAGCACTATCATGTACCAGGTATTTCTCTAATTCTGACTGTATGTTTTCCGTGCCATTCTACTCAATTATCGCCGTTCCAATTCCTTTTGCCTTCACACAAATATTGCAAATTTCTCCGTTCAATCTAAAGCACACATCGATATCTTCGTCTGTGCGGTTAAGAAGCACAGCAATTATTTCTCCTGATGGCGTCAGCATCGTTGACACTTCAATGGCTTCCGTATATTTTGTTGAGCCGATGCGGATTGAACCCGGCTCCATAAAGTGGCTAAAGTGCCAGATATATGCGAGCGTATTTCTCTCCATCAACTCATTATTTTTTGTGTCATACAGATATGGCGCATCACATAGATTCTGGACATGATTTGGACCACCTGTTTCGTCCAATACTAGATTCCAGTCATAGAAGGCTGTCATACCATTGTTGATATTTCCAATGATATCATGTGCGTATTTTTGCGCATTGTCCAAATAGTTTGATTTGTCAAACTTGCTATATTCAATACATGCCTCTGACAATACCATTTTCTTTCCCGGGAACCTGCGCTGAACCAAATCTAACGCCTCGAAATGATCTCCACTATACCAGTGGAACGCAAGACCTGCAACCATCTTGTCAGTCTCTTCATCTATAATAGTGCAGGCACGCTCAAACAGCCTCTCCTTGTTGTGATCCCATATAAATATTTCCACATCTGACAGATTATTCTTTACTAATGCAGGATACAGGAAATCTCTTATAAATTCCTTTTCCTCCTCTGCAGTATAAACACATGAATCCCATGTCTGAACTGCTGCAGGCTCATTCTGAATTGTCATTCTGACTACATTACAGCCTGCCTTTCTCAGCTCACATATGTATTTGCACAAATACTCTGCCCACATTTGTCTATATTCAGGTTTGAGCTTTCCTCCGTGGCTTCTTTCTCCATTCGTCTTCATAAATACAGGTGGAGACCATGGTGCAATCATCATTTCAATCTCACGGCCTGTAACCTTTTGAACGTCTTCAAGTAAAGGAAGCATATATTTTTTTGTTCGCTCAATTGTGAAGTTCTTCATCTCAGTATCTGTCTCATCACTCATAGCTTCATACTGTTCCACTGAAAAGTCACAGCTGTCAACATGAATTCTTCCCAATGTGTAATTCATATTTTCTTTTTTATAGTATGACTCAACCATCTTCTGTCTGTCTTCTTCTGACATCAGACTGTAAACATATCCTGCTGCATCCGTAAAAGCTCCACCAAAGCCTTCCCAAGTCTGGAATTTCATATTAGGATAAATATTAATAACTTTATTTTCTATTCCGGTATCCTCAGTAAACTTTGATTCAAATTCTGTAGTCTTTTTTACATTATTCTCAAATGTCGTTTCAATATATTTTAACTTCATGATTTCCCTCCTCAATAAAATGCTACTAAACTTTTAATGACAATATTTTAAGCTATAAATATTTAGTACTATTTTAAATCAACAATACTTATGCCATTATTATCAGCAATTACACCATTGTAGATTACGCTTTGCTTTTTCTGTATTCGCTTGGAGATTTTCCTATAAATTTTTTGAACACCTTAGAAAAATATTTCTCGTCGTTAAAGCCTACCTTATATGCCACCTCATATGACTTAAAGTAATTTTGTCCTAAATAAATACATGCCTTATCAACTCTGATTTTATTTAAATAATCTGCAAAGCCACACTTTAATTCCTGATTAAACAAGGTAGACAAATAGCCTGAAGAGATTCCAACAATCTCTGCAACCTTCTGAAGCGTAAGGTTTTCGTTGTAATGCTCGTTAATGTATTCTATTGCCTTATTTACCCCATAATGCGAACCGCTTTCCTCTTCGTAATCATTCTTTTCTATGCCATCAATCTGATCTGCTTCTCTATTTATGCTTGCTAGAATGTCTGAAGAACGGCTAGGCTTTAGCATATACTCACTAGCTCCATACTTAATGGCCTGCTGCGCATACTCAAAATTTTCATGCCCGCTCAGAATAATTGTTCTAGGCATTACGCCCATCTTCTTCGCCTCCTGCATTACCTCTACACCGCTCTTTACCGGCATATTGATATCCAGAAGCATTAAATCCGGTTCATGTTCAATTATGATATCCAAAGCCTCCACACCATCTTTAGCGAGATATATCCTGCTGAATCTATCTGTGTGAAGCTGAATATATTTTTCCATAGCAATACGAATCATTTCTTCGTCTTCTGCAATAAGAAGTTTTAGTGACATATTTCCCCCTTCCTGACAGGAATTTTAATCGTGACAACCGTTCCTTTTTCACATTCACTGTCAATATTTAAAATGTACTGACTTCCATATGTAAGTTCCAATCTCTCTTTAACATTTTTAATCGCATAATTACTTTCAGCATTTGTCTGCTTTTCAGCTATGCTGTTTCGAATCTGCTCTACCTTTTCCTTTGACATTCCCACTCCGGTATCCTGAACAACAAAGGTTATAAACTCTCCGTCACTGGTGCCTTTAATATTTATCTTACATGTCTCGGTAGAATTCTGAACTCCATGAACAACTGAATTTTCTACAAAAGGCTGCAAAATAAGCTTTGGTATAATCGCATCCATAATATCTTCTTCAATATCTATGCTGTAATCTATCTTCTTTACAAACCTCATTTTTTGGATATCAAGATATCTGTTAATCAGCTCAATTTCCGTTGAAACCTCAACCATCGCTTTTCCCTTGCCTAGAACTAATCTAAAAAATTGAGAAAGTGTATAAACGTTTTCTGCAATTTCGTCGTTACCATCATTGCATGCCTGCCAATAAAGTGAATCCAATGTGTTGTATAGGAAATGCGGGTCTATCTGAGCTTGCAACAGAGAAAGCTCACTCTCCCTTTCCTTTAACGCACTGACATAATTTTTGTTGATAAGCTCCCTTATTTCTTTAACCATCAAATTGAAGCAGTCTGCCACCTGTCCAATTTCGTCGGTCGTGCTAACTGTAAGCTGCTGTTCAAAATCTCCCTTTTGGAATTTGCCCATAGCGTTGCACACTTTTCCAAGTGGCTTTGTAACAATATTTGACACGAACCACAGAATTGGTAGCAGTCCTACGAGAATTCCAAAAAGCACTAAAATCGGCATATAAATAATTCCACCTGCAAGATTCAAAAAGCTAAGCTTTGGAGTAATCTTGCATATAGTTATATTTGAGTTCATTCCCTTGTGAACATAGATATTGTAGCCCTTGTAGGTCTCCATTATATCTGTAGTTGTATCTTTAAGCCTTATTGTATTGTCCTGCGTCAGATGCTTAATTATTTTTTCTTCCACATCTCCGTACTGAAACAGCTGCTCATATTCCCTGTTAAAAACTAAAATTCCCGTCCTGCGATTTACATCGCTTTTATTATCAGGGTTACTAGCCAGTTCACCCAAATAATAATTATCAAGTGTTTTTTGTGGAATACCTATGGCTAAAAACCCTAATTTTTTTGACTTTGTAGAATTGAAGATTTCTCGGTGCAAAACAAGCTTGTCCGCTCTACAGGCAAGATATAAATCATCCCCACCTTTTTTTACTGTTCGCCATGAAACCTTTCCTCTTTGTTCTACCGACTTATTGTACATATCTGTGTCTGTAAGAAAATTTAGTTCTGTCATAAAAGAGCTTGAATCTGTACATCGAAGGTAGGGTTTAACTCCATTTTCCGGATATATTGCTACCGTATTTATATAACCCTTCAAAGCCATCATATCCTCTACCATTTGAATAGGAGACTGATGGTCCCAAAGCTGATGATCTTTATTTAATTCTTCTGTGGAATCCGAAATCAATATCTGATTAATATCCTGATTAATCGCAATATAAGTAGATAAGTCCTCCACCTCTTTCATGACAGCTTCCGTGTTGTCCGAAAGACTTTGGAGATTATGAAAATTTGTGTCAATATTTTGACGCTGTGCTGAATTGTAATTGTAAAACAGCATAAACGTACATATAACTAATAAGATTGGTATGATGACCGCATAGCTATAGAAGATTATTTTTTTCTTTATGCTTAAATTGCTTAACCATGTGCGAATAAAAGTCATAGTTTCCCCCTCACAAAATTAAGTAATCTAAAGCCCTTTCAATCCTTCGATACCAATCCTATTACATTTTTATCCTTTAACTGACCCCATAGCAACTCCCTTTGTAATATGCTTATTAAGAATAATATAAACAATTACAGCCGGTGCTGCAGTCAGCGACATTACCGCAAACTGAACGGCATAATTTGATGAATACTGTCCTGTGAACTCAAGCAATGAGAATGGAAGAGTCTTCCACTTTGGAGAGCTCAAATATGTACTAGCCATCATAAATTCGTTCCAGTTATTTAAGAACGTCATAATTGAGACTGTTGCAATAGATGATTTCATAAGTGGCAATACTACCTGAAATAAAATCCTGTAAACGCCACATCCATCAATTGCCGCTGCCTCTTCAAGTTCCTGAGGAATAGATTCCATAAAGCTCGTCATTAGGAACAAGCCCTGTGGCAACGAGAACGCCACATACGGAATCAACAATGCCCAGATGGTATCTGTTAATCCTAATTCATTGTATATTTTATAATTTGGCAATAATGTTGCATGAATAGGAATCATCATTCCCATTAAAAGCAATGTTTTTACAAACATATTTAGCTTCCATTTCATTCTAAGACACGCAAAGCCTGCCATCAGTGAAACAAGCACAACTAATATTACTGCCAGTCCGTTAATCAATACACTGTTTTTTAAATATAACAGAAAATGTCCGTCAACAAAAGCCTTAACGTAATTTCCCCACTGAATTTTTTTCGGAATTACTAAAATTCCTGTTGTAAACATCTCTGTACTGCTTGCCAGTGAGAAGTCCAAAAGCCAAATTAATGGAAAGATTTGAATTACTGCAACTACTATAAGAATTAACCATAGAAAAATTTTTGATATTTTTTTCTTTTTACGTTTCTTTTCCATATTATGCCTCCTTTACTTCTTTCTTTTCCTGGAATATTTTGTTTAATAGAACCGTGGCAATAAGACAAATGATAATAAATACTACAGAAATTGCATTTCCATATCCATATTTAAATGCTTTGAACGCCTGCTGATACAAATAGTTTGCGGTAAACTGAGTTGCATTGCCCGGTCCGCCGTTGGTCAACAGATAAACTGTCTCCATCTGTTTCAAAGCAGAAATAATTGCCATAGTTACATTTACCTGAATGACAGGCTTCATAAGAGGCAATGTGATTCTAAAAAATGTTGTCACCTGATTTGCTCCGTCGATAGCAGCCGCTTCGTAGAGAACAGGATCGATATTTTTGATACCGGTATAGTAAATGAGCATACCCCATCCAAAACCATGCCATATAAGAACTACAAGTACTGCCCAAATTGCCGTATCCTGACTGAGCCAATTGTAGTCGCCTTTTCCACCCAACGCATGGACAATCTTATTTAAAAGGCCAAAGTCAGGATTATATATAAATTTCCACAAATATGCTATAACTGCTACAGATATAACGTTAGGAATAAAATACACACATCTGAAAAAGCTTTCTCCCCTTCCTCCTAATTTATCTAAAACAGCAGCTGTAATCATTGCAAGAGGATGCTGAATAAATACAAATCCAATTGCAAGAAGTGCTGAATTTCGGAGTGCTATTCTAAAAGCCTCGTCATGTAATAATGTCTTATAATTACTCAACCCGATAAAATTCAGTTCCCCCATACCTGAATAGTCTGTGAAACCATAATAAACACTGAGTGCAATAGGCGCTAAAATAGCAAACACAAACAACAATACACCAGGTAATACCAAGCTCAATATAACGAGTTTATTACTATATAGTTTGTTCATTCCCCTACTCCCTTCTGCTATGTACGACTATTGACCTACTTATTTAGTTCTAACCAACTATCGTCACATTGGTTAGAGTAATCTTAGTCGATTTAACTAGTTTGTTTACAAAAAAAGTACATGGCCATTTTTTTACGACCATGTACCCTGTTATTATTTTAAATTATTTATTTACACGCATCGCCAATAGTTTTCAAGAACTTGTCAATTGATGTTGAACCGTTTGATACTCCCTGGATTTCACTTTCAATACTTGTCTTGAAAGATGATGGTCCACAGTCATTAAGTGGTGTACCTGAAAGGTTTGTTGAATTATTTACAATGTCAACAATCTGTAACTGAAGCTCTGTTTCGTTTCCTGTCATATAATCTGACTGATCCTGAGCTGACATTCCTACACCATTTTCCCAACCGTACTTTGAAAGCTTTTCCGGCTGATACATATAGTTAAGGAATTTGATTGCTTCTTCTTTTACTTCTGAATCATTTGAAACTGCATATCCACCGCCATTCCAAGCTGCGATATCTGTAGCTGTTCCTTTTCCATCCTTTACGATTGGCATTGTGAACACGCGGATATTTGTTCTAATTTCTTCAGGAATATCTTCGTTTGTTGCCATTGACGTCTCCCAGCTACCCATATAGAACATTGCTGCCTGACCGTTTGTGAATAAGTTCATAGCTGTTCCATAATCCTGTGAATCATAGCCCTTCTGGAAAAGACCCGCATCTGCAGCATCCTTTAAGAGCTGTGTAGCCTGCTTGTAAACCGGATCTGAGAAATCCTTGTTTGCGATTGCATCACTAATCTTGCTTGAGTAGTCACTTCCGGCAATTTTGTACATCAAGTCTGAAAGATAAACTGCCATTGGCCATCCGTCGCCACCGTCCATAGCAACTGGAACTAAATCTTTTTCTTTAATCTTTGATGCTAAGCTAAGTAACTCATCATATGTAGTTGGTACTTTCCAGCCGTTGTCATCGAACATCTTCTGGTTGTAATAGAATACTGCAACGTCAGTATTTCTTGGCAATCCGTAAAGCTTTCCGTCCTTCATAAATCCGTTAAGAGAGCCTTCGATGAACTTGTAATCAGCATAATCATCCTGATTGAGTTCTGCCAACACACCAGCTTCGAGAACTTCGTCAAGGAATGAAGGCTGACCCCAGATACTAACTACGTCCGGCATGCCTTCCATTGCATAAGCCTTGAATTTTGTCTTGTAAGCTTCCTCATCAAGTGCTTCGACTTCAATTGTAACATTTGGATTTTCTTTCATATAGTCATCAATAATCTGCTGCTCTACAAGTCCCTGTCCATTCTTTCTGTCCGGCAAATTTGAGAACAACTTCAATGTTACCTTTCCGTCTTTCTTAGTTGTGTCTGTGTTTTTCATGCCACAACCTGTAAATAATGTCGCTACCATTGTTGCTGCAAGTACTGCAGTTAAAAGCTTTTTCTTTCTCATTTAAAATTCCTCCCTTTTTAATGATATGCAGATTATAGCATTCTGATGTTTCATATAATAGATAACAAACTTTCAAAAAGGTGGAAATTCTTCGAATGTAGAAAAGAGTTCGCTTGCGAACTCTTTCGCGCCGAGTACTCATCCTTAGCGAATCGCTTTTTTATTAGATTAGGGTGTCAAAAAATTGTGCTTTTCGATATCCGAAAAATTCAGTGTATCAAAAAGCACAATTTCTTAAAATATAACTTGTATCGTAGTTCCCACTCCCGGTGCACTGTCCAAAATGATTTTTGCATCATGGAGTTCAACTATATGCTTTACAATTGCAAGACCTAAGCCTGTACCACTTGTTTCTTTTGATCTACTCTTGTCGACACGGTAGAATCGTTCAAATATTCTGTCCTGCTCTGATGCAGGGATTCCGATTCCGTCATCCTTAACAATAAGTGTAGGTCTGTCCTTATTTATTATGCGGACAGATACATGGCCTCCCACATTGTTGTATCTAATTGCATTTTGGACGAGATTTTCAGTCAACTCTCTTATCATTTCCTTATTGCCACGAACCAGTGCCATCTCGCCACTAAACTTCAAATCTACTCCTCTTTTGTCTGCACTTATCTTTAGGTTTTCCATACATTCATTTGCAATGTCATATATATTTACTTCTGTAAATTCAGGTTCGTTTTCGCTTCTATCAAGCTCAGACAACTGAATAATATCATTGATTAATGAAAGCAATCTGTCTGAATTTTTTCTAATTTCCTGATAAATATGATTCTTTCTGTCCTCTCCAACCATATCAGCTTCTAACAGCTCCGCATAACCTGAAATAGCTGTCAGTGGAGTTTTTAGTTCATGGGACACATTTGCCGTAAAGTCCTGCCTTGCCTTTGCAGCCGACAAAATATCCATATGCTGCTTTCTGATAGTCTTTGCAAAAGGCTCTAACTCCTTGTAAGGCGTGTCAATGCTGGCATCTTCAATATTGTTTCCCATAGTCTCAATTGGCTCAATCAACTGCTTTGTTAACATATGTGAAATGGCAACGCACGCAAATATAATCACAAGTATAATAGCGGCAATCATCGGTGTTGCTGAAAATAGAACTGACCATATACTTTTTGCATCTGTAGCTACTCGAAGTACTGTATTGTTATCAAGTAATATTGCATAATAGAATGTACTCTTTTTCATAGTGTCAGAATTTCTGACCGACTCACCTGCTCCATTTTTAAATGCTTCCTTTATTTCCGGTCTGTCCAGATGATTTCCCAACCCAACTGTGCCGGCATCATTGTCATACAATACTGTACCATCAGAATCAATCCATGTTACTCTGAGTTCTTCGATGTCTGTCGACAAATCAATATCATCTGAATTAATATTTACCGACTCAAAATAATGCGTATCTTTGAGAAGTGTTGCACTCACGGACAAATCTTTTCTAATCTGTTCCTTAAACAAACTATAATATACTGTTGTAATTCCTATCATCGTTGCAAGTATAGCAATAATAGCTATCCCGACCAGACGTAAATTTATTTTGTTTTTCATTCAATCACATATCCTACGTTTCTTATTGTTCTTATGCGGCTTCCATATTCTCCAAGCTTGTGTCTTAAAGTTTTGATGTGCATATCAAGCGTCCTTGATTCGCCCTCATAGCTAAGTCCCCATACATGGTCCATAATTGTATCTCTCCCGAGAACCAGCCCTTTATTTATCAATAAATATTGCAAAAGCTCATATTCCTTAAATGTCAAATCCACAACATTTCCGGACACTGTCACCTCGTGCTTGTCATTGTTAAGAACAAGCTCATCCAGATAAAGCATCTTAACTTCTTCTGTCTCTGTTCTTCTAAGTAATGCTTTGACTCTGGAAATCAATTCCATTACAGAAAATGGCTTCTTTATGTAATCATCTGCACCGTCTTCCAAGCCTTTTACTACATCCAGTTCTGTTGTCTTTGCTGTAACCATAATTATAGGAACTTTTTTTGTATCAGGATTTTTTCTTAATTTTCTTACAATTTCATTTCCATTCTCATCAGGGAGCATTACATCTACCATAATAAGATCCGGCAGAATTCCACTCACCTTATTATAAAATGATTTTGCATTTGAAAATCCTACTACCTGATGTCCCGCATTAATTAGGGCAAACTCTTCTATTTCTCTTATGCTGTCATCATCCTCAATAATATATATTAAAGCCATAACCTCTCTCCTGTTATTTGTATAAACCCTGCTTAATATATTCTGAATAATCAGTATATAAATATATTTGTTACTTCCTATAACCTACATATTTTATTATACATTAATATCATCATATACTATAGAGTTAAATTTATATTTTTGAATTAAAGATTTATATTCATCACGAAAAGCTGTTCTTTCCTTATCTGTGAAATTCTTAAAATACTCATGGGTATTATATTCATTAGAATATAATGTTATCATTTCAACTGCAATATTTGAGCAATGGTCTGATACCCTTTCCAGACTTGTGAGCAAATCTTCTATAATAAATCTCATATCAATAGTACACTCTCCCTTTTGAAGCCTTTTAATGTGCCCTTCTTTTATTTTTTTAGTCAGAGTATCTATCACTGTTTCTAACGGTTCTACATGCAGTGCCTGGGAGGTGTCTTCGTTGCAGAAGCAATCCATTGTCAGACAGCAAATATCTCTAACCGCCCGGCTTAGAACTTGAATTTCATCTGCCGCATTTTCTGAGAAGGTTAATCCCTTTGTATTAATTTCCTCCGCCGAATCCACAATGCTCAATGCATGATCAGATATACGCTCTAAATCACTGATACTATGCAATATAAGAGACAAACTCTGGCTGTCCCTTGTAGATATGTTTTTGCTGGATAACTTAACTAAATATGAACCAAGTACATCTTCATAATTGTCTACTTTTTCTTCATACTTTCTTACTTCATTTGCCTTGTTTTTGTCATACTTTTGCAGTACCTCAAGTGCTAAAATAATTGATTTTCTTGTAACTTCAGCCATCTCAAACACTTTCTGTCTACAAAGCTCCATAGCAAAAGCAGGTCTTTCAAGAAAACGCTCGTCAATGTTAACCTTTTCATTATCATTTTCCACATTTGCCTGCATTTTATCAGGAATTGTAACTTCAGCAAGCCTTACCAGCCAATTTGAAAATGGGAATAATATAATGGTTGCACCGATATTAAACAAGCTGTGGATTACAGCAATTCCCGCAGCGTTTGCCGATGTTCCTAAAAACGCAAAATCCACAAAATGATTTATCCCATAAAATACCGTCATAAACAATACTGTTCCAATAAGGTTAAAATACAAATGCACCATAGCTGCACGTCTTGCATTTTTACTTGCCCCTATTGAAGAGATAATAGATGTTACACATGTACCAATGTTCTGACCCATAATAATAGGTAACGCTACACTATAATGAACCGCCCCTGTAGAACAAAGTGCCTGTAGTATACCTACTGAAGCAGATGAGCTTTGAATTATTGCAGTCAGTATTGTACCTACCGCCATTCCCAAAAGTGGATTTGAAAATGCAGTCATCATACCTGTAAAGGAAGGATTGTCTGCAAGTCCTGCAACCGCACCACTCATAGTTTCCATTCCAAACATCAATATTGCGAACCCAAGAAGAATACTACCGATGTCTTTCTTTTTTGATTCAGTCTTACTTGACATTATACATATGATACCTATACCTGCCAAAACCGGAGAAAATGATGATGGTTTCAACAGTTTTATCCATATGTCACTTCCCTCTATACCGGTTAATGACAGTAACCACGAAGTAATCGTTGTTCCAACATTGGCACCCATAATGATTCCGACAGCTCTGCCTAGCTCCATAATTCCCGAATTAACAAAACCTACAACCATAACAGTTGTGGCTGATGATGATTGAATTACAGCAGTAACTGCCGCGCCCAAAAGTACCGCAAAAATTTTCTTGGATGTCAGCTTTTCCAATATTATTTCAAGCTTTCCTCCTGCCATTTTTGACAGACCATCTCCCATTGTAGTCATGCCATACAGAAAAAGCGAAAGTCCACCAATCATACTTAATACATTAAAAATATCCATACTTTTCCTCATTTCATATACAATCTTTTTTCTTACAATTGCATACTACTTAACATAAGTAAAATGTATGGATAGTTTTATGTAAAATCTATGTAAATTATTCAACTGTCTTTAACGAATATATAACCCATTCTGCAATATTTGTAGCGTGGTCTCCTATACGCTCAAAATATTTTGCCACCATAAGAAGGTCTGTAGCTTCCTCTCCCTCATTTGGCTTGTTTAAAATCAATTGTATAATATCCTGCTTTGCCTTTGCAAACAGACTGTCTACGATATCATCATGCTCTATAACAGCTTTTGCTTTTTCCTGATCCCTCTCAACATATGCCTCGATACTATGCTTAAGCATTATGACAGTTTCTATTGCCATTTTGTTTATGTGTTCAAAACTTTCAACTGACTTTTCCTTTCCCATAAAAATAGTCATCTCTGATATGTCTGCTGCATGGTCGCCAATTCTTTCCATATCCGTAACCATTTTCATGGCTGCTGTAATAGTTCTTAAATCTCTGGCTACAGGTTGCTGTTGGATAAGCAGATTAAAACAAATCCCCTCTATTCTCTTTTGGGCGCGGTCTACTGAAATATCATTTTCCATAACTTCTTTCGCAAGCTGTTCATCACTTCTTGCAAGTGCATCTACCGCTTTTCCTATTGATTGTTCAATCATTATCGCCATATCTATCATTTCGTTATTAAGCTCAGCCAGCTGCTCGTCAAATTTGCTTCTCATCTTTATTCCTCCCCATTAACCGAATCTTCCTGTAATATAGTCTTCTGTCCTCTTATCCTGTGGATATGAGAAAATAGATTTTGTTTCTCCATATTCAACCATCTCTCCAACCAGGAAGAACGCAGTATAGTCTGATACTCTCACCGCCTGTTGCATATTGTGTGTAACTACTACAACTGTGTACTTCTTTTTCAATTCTTCCATCAGGTCTTCAATTTTTGTTGTTGATATTGGGTCAAGGGCTGACGTAGGTTCATCCATCAACAATATTTCCGGCTCAACTGCCAGCGCTCTTGCAATACAAATTCTCTGTTGCTGACCTCCGGACAATCCAAGTGCTGACTTTTTCAGTCTGTCCTTTACTTCCTCCCAGATTGCAGCGCCTCTTAAGCTTTCCTCCACTATCTGATCCAGCTTTTTCTTATCTTTTATTCCATGTACTCTTGGACCATATGCAACATTGTCATATATACTCATTGGAAATGGATTTGGTTGCTGAAATACCATACCTACTTTTTTTCTCAGCAGTGTAGTGTCTACACTCTTTCCATATATATTTTCATCATCTATTGTCACTGTTCCGGTAATCTTTACATTGTCAACCAAGTCATTCATCCTGTTCAAAGTTTTTAAAAAGGTTGATTTTCCACATCCGGAAGGTCCAATAAATGCGGTTATCGCATTCTCTTTTATATCCATGCTCACATTTTTTAGTGCATGATTGTCTCCATAATACAGATTCAAATCCTGCACGGAAATTTTTGTTTTTTTCACTGTTATTATTCCTTTCTGCTTACATCAAAATATTTTGTCAATGTCTTTGTAGCAAGATTTATCAACAAAACTAATATTAAAAGAACAACCGCTATGCCAAATGCAGTGTCAAAATCACCTTCGCTGGTTGCTGACAAATACATCTGAATGGTCAATGTTCCTCCTGACTGAAATGGTTTGCTTAACAATTGAGAAAATGTTTTCGGCAACAATTTTGCGCTTCCGGCTGTAAAAAGGAGTGCCGCAGATTCTCCTATAATTCTTCCGATGGCAAGTATTACCCCGGTAATAATTCCCGGCATAGCACTTGGAATAAGTATAGTTCTAATCATATGCCACTTTCCGCTTCCAAGACCAAATGCTCCATTTCTATATGAGGAAGGTACGGTCTTAAGCGCTTCCTGGGTATTTCTTGTAATTAGAGGAAGAACCATAAGAATTAATGTTAACGCACCAGTCAGCAGCGAATAACCAAGTCCCATTACTTCTCCAAAAAACACACAGCCAAACAAGCCAAAAATAATCGACGGAATACCTGACAATGTTTCTGTAGCATACTCAATCAGTGTAACAAGCCTTCCCGGCTTTGCGTATTCATTTAGGTAAATAGCCGAACCGATGCCAATAGGTGTCGCAATCAGCATTGTAATAAATATTATAATGACAGTGTTCAGAATATTTCCTGCAATTCCAACGGTTCCACGAAGTACACTTGTGACAGATGTCAAAAATGACCAGTTGACTGTTCTTATTCCCTTTGAAAACACGTATGCAATAATTCCAAGCAGTAGCAACACTGACAATGCTGAACAAAAATATATGAGCCCGTAAGCAATACCATCCACCACTTTTCTTGTTTTACTTATCATTCTGCCACTCCTTTCTTACGTGCCTTTAATAAAATGAAATTGACAATCATTATAAATATGTAAAGCACGAGTCCTACAGTAAAGAGCACCTGTCTATGCAAGCCCTGCGCATATCCCATCTCGCTGACAATCTGTGTCGTAAGAGTTCTGACAGAGTTGAATGGTAAAGGTAAGCTGACAGCTCCACCTGCTACCATATTGATTGCCATGGCCTCTCCAAGGGCTCGTCCGATTCCCAAAACTATTCCTGTCAAAATTCCTGATTTTGCTGCGGGAATTACCGTTTTAAAAATTGTTTGTATTTTTGTAGCGCCAAGTGCAAGGGATGCCAGTCTCAAATTTGTTTCAACGGCTTTTAACGATGACGTGCTGACACTTATCACTGTTGGCAAAATCATTATCGCAAGCACAATAATGGCTGACAGCATATTTGCACCACCGGTAAATTGATGGGAAGGATCATTTGCATATATTATTTTTTCCAGTTTATACATCCATGGATTAAGAACCATCATACCTATAAGTCCATATATAACGGAAGGTATAGCTGCCAAAAGCTCCACTGCCCCTTTTACAATATTACCCAGTTTTTTATCTGCTATCTCTGACAGAAAAACTGCTGTGAGCAGACCAATAGGAACTCCCAGAAGTACAGCACAAAGGGTTCCAACTATGGAGGCAAATATAATATATGCAATTCCATAAGATGGATTTTGTGCAGTCGGCATCCATTTGTTATCAAATAAAAGTTGCGAAACACCGACTTCCTTCAAAGCCGGCGTTCCTTTTATGAACATATATACTGTAATTGCACAGACTGCAAATATAGCTATGGCAGCACTTATAAAGAAAATAGTTTTAGCTGTATTTTCTATAATTGCTTTTCGATTCATATTTGTCTCCTCTACTGTGGAATAATAAGTCCAGCTGTTTTAATTACATCTTTTCCTTCATCTGATTCAATATATTCAAACCATGTCTGTACTAATTCATTCTGTTCAGATACTTCTCCCTTTGTAGCCATTACAAATGGTCTTGAAAGAAGATATTTTCCTGCAAGAATCTGTTCTTCTGTTGGCTCTACGCTATCGATAGCAACTGCGTTTACTGTATCATCAACTACATCAAGTGATACGTATCCGATTGCACCTGCGGTTGATGCTACCTTTGCTAGAACTGCACCTGTTGAATCTAATTCCTGTGCATACTGACAAGCATCCTGGATTTCCAATAATTCTTCAAATGCATCTCTTGTACCTGAGCCTGCTTCTCTACCAATTACAACTATAGCTTCATCTTTACCACCAAGCTCTTTCCAGTTAGTAATCTCACCACTGTAGATTTTTGCAAGATCATCTGCTTTAATATCAGTAACTTTATTACTCTTTTCTGTAATTACTGCTATACCATCAATAGCTACAATATTCTCAACTGAGCCTGCTGATTTTTCTTCATCCTTTAAGCTTCTTGATGCATTTCCTATATCAACTGAACCTGCTGCAAGAGATTCAAGACCTGCACCTGAGCCTGTATATTCAACTGTTACTGTTACTCCCGGATACTTTTCCATAAAGCTTTCTGACATTGCCTCGCAAAGCTTTTCCATTGAAGTAGAACCTGCCAAAGATATTGTTCCACTAAGTTCAGCACTTTCCTTGGTTTCACCATTTTCACCACTCTCATTCTGTGAGTTGCCACATCCTACTAATGCAAGAGTAACCAAGCTCATTGCACATATAACTGCTAAAATTTTCTTTTTCATTTCAATAATTCTCCTTTAAAATTAATTTAACATTAAGCGCTTTAATCTGTTACACGACAATCGTATAGGTCCAATGTAAAATCAATAATCATTGTTTTGTAAATATTTGGTAAAACATAAATAAAGTTTTTTCCAAGATTTTTTATTCGACATTTTTCGTCCCTGTGAATTCATTATTATATAAGTAAAATGTCGAACCAAAGAAACCAACAACGACTCCGGGATACCCCATAAAGCATAAGAGCCATATCAATTGCGGCAGAAATAATCTTCCTATTAAAAGCCACAAAATTGCACCAAGACAAACCGATAAAATAATTGATGATGTCACAAACACTATATTCTTATTTTCTTTTTTTAATGATGATAATTCTAATAGCATCCATATTTTCTTCATATAAGCCTCCATTCCACCACTTCTATGTGGTATAAGCAATCCACTTTTGTATAAGAGATTTTCTCTTACAATAAAACTACTAAACATATGTAAATTTCAGCATCACTATTTCGTAAAGGATAAGTAAAATTACATTTTTAGATTGCCAAAAGGTCACTTTTAATTTTATGTATGTCAAAATACATAAAAGAATCATAAAAAAAACAAATTATTTTAATTGTATTTGAACAATAATTTGTATAAAATAATTAGTAGATTTAATGGATAGGATTCATAATTCACAAAGCATTCAGTTTTTAGATTTTAGAATCATTAATCTAAAATGATTGTCAAAAAAATTATAGGAGGATTTAGACATGGACAAAAAAGCAATGTATAAACTAAGCTACGGATTATTTGTTTTAACAGCAAAGGAAGGCGAAAAGGACAACGGCTGTATTATCAACACTGCTATTCAGGCAGCTTCAGAGCCTAATCAGTTAAGTATATGTATAAACAAAGCCAACTATACTCATAATATGATTATGAGAACCGGAGAATTTACAGTTTCTATCATCAGCCAGGCTGCAGATTTTGAATTGTTTAAACATTTTGGATTCCAGTCAGGAAAAGATGTTAACAAATTTGAAGACTTTTCAGAATGTGAGCGCGGAGAAAACGACATTCTGTATATTACAAAGGGTACAAATTCTTATATTTCAGTAAAGGTAGAAAAAACTGAAGATTTAGGTTCTCACACAATGTTTGTCGGCGAGATTACCGACATGAAGGTATTGAGCGATATTTCTTCAGCAACATACGAATATTATTTAAATAATATTAAACCAAAGCCACAGGAGGTTGGAACTACCGAAGATGGTCAAACCATTTGGCGCTGTACAATATGTGGATATGAATATGTAGGAGAGGAATTGCCGGAGGATTTTATATGTCCTCTTTGCAAGCACCCTGCATCAGATTTTGAAAAAGTAGAAAAGCCTAAGGAGATAGAAGAAATGACTACAAACAAATACGCTGGAACACAGACAGAGAAAAATTTAAGAGATGCTTTCTCAGGTGAATCACAGGCGAGAAATAAGTATACTTATTTTGCATCTGTAGCTAAAAAAGAAGGATATGAACAGATTGCTTCATTATTCTTACAGACGGCTGCTAACGAAAAAGAGCATGCTAAAATGTGGTTTAAGGAGCTTGCAGGACTTGGGGATACAATGGCCAATCTTGAATCAGCTGCTGAAGGTGAAAATTATGAGTGGACAGATATGTACGATGGTTTTGCAAAGACTGCTGAGGAAGAAGGCTTCCCAGAGCTTGCTGCAAAATTCAGAGCTGTAGGTGAAATTGAAAAGCATCACGAAGAAAGATATCGTGCTCTTCTCAAGAACATTGAGACATCTCAGGTATTTGAGAAATCTGAAGTAAAAGTATGGGAATGCAGAAACTGTGGTCATATTGTAGTTGGAACAAAAGCCCCTGAAGTATGCCCTGTATGTAATCATCCACAGAGCTACTTTGAAGTTCATGCCGAAAACTACTAATTAAATTAACTCTTTTTTTACTAAAAGATAAAATATTAAGTATATTTTATGCTCAATTTTATCTAATTAACTTATTTTAGTTAAAAGATAAAGTAATAAGTATATTAGAAATATCATAATCACTTTTTCTTGTTGAAAGATAAAATAACAGATATATTTGTATGTTATATTTATCAAACTAACGTTTTCACATCCAATTAATATTTTTCAAATTCATAGGTGATGAAAGATTCTTTAATAAGAAAGAATAAGAAAGAATCTCGCAACCAGCGTAATCGCTTTTGCGACATAATTCCTTACGCACGAGTGCGCATCCTTAGCGAAGCACTTTTTATATTATAGGAAATTCGTAGAATTTTCCTATAATATAAAATATTAAAAAAAGAGGCTTTTCAGCCTCTTTTTTATATTATAATTATTTAATTTTAACTTTCTTTACTGTTGACCACTTTCCATATACTTTCTTTCCTAATGAATCCTTTGCATATGCTCTCACTCTAATGTAAAGTTTTTTCTTATTTTTAAGCTTTTTGCTATTTACATAAAGCTTTGTTTTATTCTTCTTTATAGTCTTCTTAAGAATTGCCTTTTTATTCTTCTTTGCATTCTTCTTTGTCTTATAAACTCTAACCTGATATCCTACAGCACCGGAAACCTTTTTCTTTAACTTGAATGTAATTTTCTTTGCTGCTTTCTTTTTCTTATAAATTTTCTTTATTGAAGCCTTTCCTACTTTAACGACATTTCCGGAATTCTTTGATGTTGTTATCTGTGCCTTTGTTGTAGTCTGTGAAGAATTTGCTTTTGTAGTTGTCGCTGCCTCTGTAGCATTTTCTGTAGTAGGTGCTTGTGTTGGTGCTACTGTAGGTGCCTGTGTTGGTGCCTGAGTTGGCGCTACTGTAGGTGCCTGCGTTGGTGCTACTGTAGGTGCCTGTGTAGGCGCCTGAGTTGGTGCTACTGTAGGAGCCTGCGTAGGCGCTTGGGTTGGCGCTACCGTTGGTGCCTGCGTAGGAGCCTGTGTTGGGGCTACCGTTGGTGCCTGTGTAGGTGCTACTGTAGGCGCCTGCGTTGGCACAGCTGTTGTAATTACATCTGTTGAAGGCTCACTTCCGTATTCCTTCAGGCTTACGTTGCTAACTGTAACGTTTGCTGCTGATGCAGATGTTCCATCAACGTATCCCATCATAAGTCCATATAAATACTGGTTCTTAACATTATTTGCCTGGAATACTGTCTGATATGTATATGGCACTCCTGCCTCTACTGTAAAT
>CAZWAG010000020.1:0-24905 GCA_964631845.1 uncultured Eubacterium sp. | reverse complement strand
TATAATCCGATTTCCGGATAACCCTCGCGGTGAGCAACTCTAGCCATGCAAAGATACATACCTACTTCTGAGCACTCTCCTTCGAAGTTTGCCTTTAACTGATCAAAGATATATTTCTTATCTTCTTCGCTAATGTCATCATTGTTTTTTACTGTCTGAGCGTATACTCCAAATTCATGTTCTGCAGCGAGTGTAAGTTCACCCTCAACCTTGTTAAATTTTTCTCCTGGAACGTGACATACAGGACACTCCTGTGGTGGCTGATCTCCTTCATGAACATATCCACATACTGAACAAACCCATTTTGCCATTGTAATTTCCTCCTTAAAATACATTTAATTTTTTTTTGAAAGACATTGACCACATGTACCGAAAAGTCTAAGTTCATAGCCTTCAATATGTCCGTCAAAGCTTTGTGAAGCCTCTTCTACTATCTTTTCGTCTAAAACAAACTCCAAATCAGTGACATTTCCACAACATCTGCACACAAAGTGGTTGTGTGGCTTATTTTCACCATCAAAACGATCCGGACCTATTCCAGTTGAAATTTTGAGAATCTGACCATTATCTGACAGCAATGAAAGATTCCTGTAAACTGTACCCAAACTAATGTTAGGCTGTTCCATTCTAACACTCTCATAAACCATAGCCGCAGTCGGATGGTCATATCGGCCTCGTAAATTATTTAAAATACTCTCTCTTTGGCGCGAATACTTTAACATGCAATCTCCTTCTTTAAAATTAGTAATGATTACTGTTTTCAATATACAGTATCGATATACATTTGTCAATAAGGAAGTTTTTGGGGAATAAAGTTTTCAAATAAAAATTTGTATTCTTTTCAGATTATTTTTATTCTTACTATAATATGGAAAAGTTTATAATTAATATTTTTCAACAATTGCTATTTTAAACATATCATTAGCAATGTTCAATGAATGATCTCCAATACGTTCAAAATCTGTCAGCATCTCTGAAAACAAGATACTAGCTTCGTCCGAACATTTCCCAGACTGAATTCTTGCATACATGTTATCTCTAAACTGAACTGTCATATCATCAATCTTTTGTTCCATACAAGCAATCTGTCCATGCCAAGCAACATAATCATCAGGTTTCTTTAACAATGTTTCGAAGAGTTGTAGGCATATCTTCTTCATCTCTTCCAACTCATTATTTGCATATACTGAAAAAACAATACCTTTATCCGATATCATATTTGAATATCCTGCAATATTAATTGCATGATCACTAATTCTTTCAATATTACTTGTAATAGAAAACAGGGAATTAAAAATCTGGCTTCCTGCTTTAGTTGTTTCGTATGATACAGCGGACGTAATATACTTTGATATTTCTTTATTCAGAAAATCCACATATTCTTCCCTTTGTTCCACTGACACAAATTTTTCTTTATTTCCTGCTGTGACAGCATCAAATGCTTCCCTAACATTATCTCTTGCCATGTTCAGCATCCTCATTAATTCCTTTTTAATACCTTCCATACAAATAATAGACACTCCTAGTTTTTCTGTATTTATATGTTTAAAATCAAGTAAATACTTTGCGCTCATTTCTCCCTTCTCATCTTCGCCATTCTTATCCTTCAGTATAGCCGTTGCTATTTTTCCTAAATATGTCCCAACCGGTAATAATAAAAACGTAGTGACGATATTAAACATAGTATGTAAATTAGCTATCTGAGCGGGTTCATTTCCAGGTGTCCAGCCTTCCACTATCATAATAATTGGTGTTACAAGGCATAGAATCGTAAAGACTACTGTTCCAAAAATATTAAACATAATATGAATTAATGTAGTTCTCTTTGCATTTCTGCTTGTCCCAACTGAAGCTAAAAACGCAGTGATGCAGGTTCCGATATTTTGTCCAAATAACACAAATGCAGCGCTCTTAAGCCCAATCACTCCACTTCCCGCAAGCGTCTGTAAAATACCCACAGAAGCGGATGAAGATTGAATAATAGCTGTAAATACTGCCCCAGCAACAATACCTAACAATGGATTTTCAAATTGAGTAAGAATACTAATAAATCTTTCTGAATCTGCCAAAGGTTTCATTGCGATACTCATCATATCCATACCTATAAACAGTACACCTAATCCTGCCAAAATTTCTCCAATATGTTTTACCCTTTCGTTATTAATAAATACAATTGCTACTACTCCCAGAAACGCCACAAGTGGTGCAATCCTCCCAACATCTAATGCAATCAGCTGTCCCGTAACAGTCGTACCAATATTGGCCCCCATAATTATCCATATTGCTTGATTCAATGTCATCATCCCTGAATTAACAAATCCAACTACCATAACCGTTGTTGCTGATGATGATTGAATAATAGCAGTAATCAAAGCACCTACTAGTACACCTACAAATCTATTTGCAGTCAGCTTTTCTAAAATCACTTTCATTTTATTTCCGGCTGTGGCCTCAAGACCAGTACTCATCATTTGCATCCCATATAGGAATAAGGCTAATCCTCCAAGCAACCCCATTATATATGTAAAACTCATAAATTAACTCCTTTCAGCTTTAAGCATATTTTTATTTACCTTTTCACATGCAAAATGTGATAAAGCATCACTGTATGCTTACAATCTTTTTTTACGCATAACAATAAGCCTAAGCTTTCTTAGGCTGAATACATTGGGAATTAATTAGAGCCATTTTTTTCCATCAGATTTGTGAATATATTTTGTAATAAGTTCATCTTGATTTCCATATACAACTTTTTTAGTTTTAAAACTTGTATAAGATTTACATTCATTTATGGAAAAGATATCCGGACACAGAGAATAATGGGATGTTTTTGCATCTCTTCTTTGATTTGCACATTGAATTGTTAATTGTCCTTGTCCCGTGCTTTTGTGAAATCCTAACATTTCTGAAGTACACACTGGTACATCTGCCAAAATAGGATCTTCAAATGCAATATTAGAATGATTCATTGCAATAGGTTCGCACGCAAATGTGGAATCTATTTTGAAATATTCAAAATAGATCCCTGAAATAAATACAACTAATGCTATTAATACACATACGAATTTGTTTCTTTTATTGCGCACGACACTCACTCTTTCCTATTGCTATACTTACATATAAATCATAAACCGGGATTTCGACTTGATTTAAGCGTAAACCTAACAATTTTTTGCTAGTTTTATCTTCTTTTTATTTTCCTGTCTGTTCTTTTAACACTCGAACTATCTGAATACATGCTGTTGGAAGAAATGCCAACAAAACAATCAATCCAATCTGAATCATATCAAGGGGTTCAACCATAAATAGTCCTTGCATTATTGGGACAAACAATACCATAGCCAACAATAAAATTCCTGTAACAAATGCAGCTATACTCCACATATTACTCGTAAATTTAATCTTGAATATTGAAGAGTTACTTCTGCATGTAAATCCGTGGAATAATCGAGCCAATGTCAAAGTTGCAAACGCCATTGTGCTGGCAGTCATAGGGCTTACTTTCAGTCCGATAAAATACGATGTTTGAGTGACTATAGCGATTAAAACTCCGTATGCCAACAGTCGCAATGAGAAATCTTTTGTGAGCATGCCCTTCTTTGGATCTCTTGGTTTTCTCCCTAGCAATTGTTTGTCGGAAGGCTCCATACCGATAGCTAAAGCCGGCAACGAATCTGTGAGTAAATTAATAAACAACAAATGTACCGGTTCAAAAGGTGTGTCCAGTGCCATCAACGAACAGAACAGTACAACAATGATTGCCGCCAGATTTCCAGATAATAGGAACTGAATGGCATTCATAATATTTCTATATACATTTCTTCCGTTTAATACGGCTTTTATTATCGTTGCAAAATTGTCATCTGCCAATATCATTGCCGAGGCATCCTTTGAAACTTCTGTTCCTGTGATTCCCATTGCCACACCGATATCAGCTTTTCTAAGAGCGGGCGCATCATTTACACCATCACCTGTCATTGCAACTACATTACCTTTTCTCTGCCATGCATCTACAATACGTATTTTGTTTTCCGGAGACACTCTTGCATACACAGAAATTTTGTCTAGAACACTGTCCAATTCCGCATCCGTCATATTGTCTAGCTCCTGTCCTGTCAGCGCCATATCAGTATCCTTGTAAATGCCAATCTGCTTTGCGATAGCTGTCGCTGTCACCTTGTGGTCACCGGTAATCATAACCGGCATAATGCCGGCACTGATTGCATCAGCTACCGCCTCCATCGACTCTTCTCTCGGTGGATCAATCATTGATACCAGGCCAACAAACGTATATCCATACTCATTATCAATGCATAAAGCTTCATCCTCTTCACACTCTTTATACGCAAAAGCCAACACTCGCAAACCATTCTCAGAGAAAATCTGATTTTGCTTTAATATCTGTTGCTTATCATCTTCGGTTATCGCTCGCACACCATCGCCCGTTGCTATTTTATCAATTCTATCCAGCAAAATATCTACAGCTCCCTTTGTAAAAACAGTAGGAACTCCGTGTACACGATATTTCGTACTCATAAGCTTTCTGTCAGAATCAAATGGGATTTCCTCCATACGAGGCATCATGCTTCTGATATCTTCCTCTGTCACGCCCGCTTCAAAAAGTCCTGTTTTTCTGGCCATGTTGAGAAGACAGGTTTCTGTCGGATCACCGATGTCTTTTCCATCTACAATCGAAGAATCATTATTTAATATAGCAATGTACAGAAAATATCTGTGAAGGCTCGATTTCAAATCAAACTCTTCTGGTAATATACATCTGCCATCTAAATATGCTTCTGTTACAGTCATTTTGTTCTGTGTCAATGTACCTGTTTTGTCTGAACAGATAACAGACACGCAACCCAGACTCTCAACAGCCTTCAAATCTTTTATAATGGCATTGTCTGCTGCCATCTTTCGCGTTCCCATTGCCTGCACTATAGTAACAATAGAGCTGAGTGCCTCTGGAATAGCTGCAACTGCCAGCGCAACAGCAAACATAAGAGAATCAAGCACCGGCTCTGCCTGCCACATTCTAAGGCCAAACACAATTGCACTAATAATCATTATGACAAATGCAAGCTTCTTACTGAAATCATCCAGGCTCACCTGCAACGGTGTCTTTTTGTCCATAGTGTTGTTCATAAGAGTTGCAATTTTCCCCATCTCGGTATCCATACCTGTGGCAGTAACTAAGACATTTGCTCTGCCATAAGTAACCAAGCTTCCAGAAAACACCATATTGGTTCGGTCCGCAAGCGCTACTTCTTTTTGTATGTCTTCATCTTTTTTGTCAACGTTAGTTGATTCCCCCGTCAGCGAGCTTTCATTGACCTGAAGAGAAAAATTTTCTATGATTCGACCATCAGCCACAATCATGTCACCTGCCTCCAATAGAAGTACATCCCCCGGAACGACTTCCTTTGAAGCAACTTTTTTTCTAACTCCATCTCTTAGAACCGTCGCCTGCGGAGCTGACAATTCTTTTAGAGAATCCAGCGACTTTTCTGCCTTTAAATACTGAATAGTTCCCAAGATTGCGTTTAATATAATTACCGCAAATATAACGATTGTGCTTTCCACATTTCCTGAAAGCATGGAAATGAATGCCGCTATTATTAGGATAATAACGAGCAAATCTGCAAACTGTTCAATGAATACTCGAAAGACACTCTTCTTTCCTTTTTCTGTAAGGGCGTTTTCTCCGTGCTGCTCTAAAAGCTCCTTCGCCCTATCTTTCGTGTGCCCCGTGGCACTGCCGTAGCGTTCAAATAGTTCCTGTTTTGTCTGTTGATAAATTTCTTTCATGACTCCACTCCTTTTCCTGTTAGCACAAAAGAAAAAGACCTTTTGTGCACAACAAATGTACACAAAAAGTCTCGTTTAACAATCGTCACCTAGCTTCCGGTCTAAAAAGACGTCCTGACGAAAGCTAGGACATGCAAAGCATGCAACTACTCCCTCTTTGATAAAACTCACTCTAACACATATATTTTTTGAAGTCAACAGGGCAAAAGTCATATTGGAAAATTTTGTTAGCATAACGAACAATAGAATTTATAAAAGGTACATTTCAAAACACATTGCTGTCCTTGTTTTTCTGCGCCGCCTATTAACTGCGCTCTTCGCAAACTCGCCCTACCGGGCTCAAACAGTGCTTCGAGCGCAGTAGCTATGCTCGAAAAACCTGCGGACAACTGCCTATCGTTTTAAAATATTCCTTTTTATTCAATTCTCTTTGTGCATCTTTATATACAAAATTGACTGTGACTTTTTTGCGCTCTGAATTTCAAAAATAATATGTGTTTATTTATTATATGTAGGTTTATATTTTTATTGATATATTTTATTCAAAATATAATTTTTTATATTCATTAAGTCTAAAACCAAACTTTAATTTTAACTCATAGTCATTATTTTGGTTTTGTTTACTCTTCTCATAAACACTACCGAAACTAGCATCGACAATACTTCTGCTATTAGGAATGTCATCCACACTATCCATGTGCCACACATTCCTGATATTACTATTTTTGAGAAGATATATGCAACCGGAATTACGAACAGGAACTGTCTGCATATAGATATAATCAGTGATTCAAAGCCACTGTCGAGTGCCTGAAAGATTCCCTGAAAGGCAATGTTGGCTCCTGCGAAAATATAGCTAATAGATATTACTCTCATCGCACTGACGCACAACTCTTTTGTCTCTCCTGATAATCCAAAAATACCCGCAAATGGTTCTGCAAATATTTCCAGTCCAACAAAGCCTATAAACATAATTGCCAAAGTGTATACGAGTCCATATTTTACTCCATCCTTCACGCGCTTTTTGCTTCCCATACCGTGGTTAAATGACATGATTGGCGTGATTGCATCCCTCAGGCCAAACGCCGCAAACAGTATGAACTGCTGAATTTTATAGTAGAGTCCGTATGCGGTAACTACATTTTCGCCGATACGAACCAATATTACATTTAGAAGATATGTCATAATGGACATTAAAGCCTGCGCAATGATAGCGGCAAATCCAATGGAATAAATTCCCTTTATAATTCTTATGGATAGCTTTATGTATCGAAGTCCGTTTTTGACCTCTTTGTTTGCTTTTAAGTGAAATATCAAACCACATAATGCTGATGCAATCTGTCCTATTACTGTGGCGTACGCTGCGCCCTTTACTCCAAGCTCCGGACAGCCAAGCAATCCGTAAATCATAATAGGATCAAGTACCATATTGATTACCGCACCTGCAATCTGAGCAATTGTTGAATACATACTCTTTCCGGTAGCCTGCAATATCTTTTCATACAGTGAAAAATATAAAATACCAAATGAATATACACAGCAAATCTGCAAATATTGTGTTGCCATTTGCATAATAACAGGATTTTTAGTCTGAGAAGCAATATAGCTCTTTGTACCGAACAAGCCAAAAAGCAAGAAAGCAAGATAAATAACTGCCATCAAAAATATACCATTTCCAGCAGTCTTACTCGCCTTTTCGACATCACCCTGCCCCATTCGTTTTGCAAGAAGAGCATTTACACCAACACCGGTTCCTATTCCAATCGCAACCATAAGCATCTGTACAGGGAAAGCCAAAGTCAACGCATTTAATGCCAATTCCCCTGTGTCTTTTATATTGGCAACAAACGCACTGTCTACTATATTGTAAACGGCCTGCAGCATCATGGATATTATCATCGGAACGCCCATGTTTAGCATCAACTTATTAACATTCATCGTTGCCATCTTATTATTTTTTAATGAATTACTCATTGTCCTGTTCACCTCCAGTAGCCTCTACAATAAGTGAAACAGCTTTATCGATTCCAAGAAAACCACTATCTATACACAAGTGATAGTTTTCCCTCTTGCCCCAGTCCTGCTCTGTAAAATACTTGTAATTGAGCTTGCGCTTTTTGTCTTTGTCATCCAGGCGCTTCTCAGGTTGTACGGAACTTTCTCCATACTTATTTACAATACGCTCTGCGCGAAGCTTCTTGTCTGCATAAACAAAAACATTTAGGCAGTCATTTCTATCATTTAGCACATAATCTGCACATCTTCCTACAATAACACATGGACCTTTGCTTGCAATTTCCTGAATTACCTTTTTCTGAGCAATCCATATTTTATCTGCATTTGATAAGCCATCCAAGCCTCTTCCAAGAAACATATATGCAAAGCTGTTTGAATTAGGTGCATACTCGCCCTCCTCCTCAATAAAGTCCTTTGCATATCCGGTTTCCTCGGATATTTTTTCAATTAAATCCTTGTCATAGCAGGGAATGCCAAGCTTTTTTGCCACTTCCTTTCCAATTGTTCTTCCCCCACTGCCAAATTCTCTACTGATTGTGATAATCATAGCAACAATGTCCTCCTTTTTAATAACTCATAATATAAATCAAAAGGTTTCCTTCTAACTTTTTGTATATCAAAATGCACAACCAAATTAATAAAAGTTATACTGTTTTGCAGATTTTGATACACAAAAAATACGTGTAATCTACGCAGATAAACTACTTTAGATTACACGCATTCATTATTGCTGGACTTACATCTATTGATTACACAATTTTTCCCAGTGATTGATTTTAACACAATTAAAAAAATTATGTAAGTATTTTTTATTTTAAGCAACTATAACTTCAACATTGTTTTTTTTTCTAAATATTTCATAACCTTTTCAGGTGGTCTCTTGTCAGTCACAACTCATCTCGTGCCATTCTGCTTCCTTAAATCCTACAAGTATTTTGTCTTCACTAACTAAAATAGGACGTTTGACAAGCATTCCATCCGTAGAAAGAAGTTCCAACTGTTCTTCCTCGCTCATAGTTGGTAGCTTGTCCTTCAATTGCATTTTCTTATAAAGCAGCCCACTGGTATTGAAGAATCTCTTGATGGGCAGACCACTCTGCTTATACCACTTCTTTATTTCATCATAAGTAGGATTGTCCTCAACAATATGACGCTCTGTATACTCTACATTATGTTCATCCAGCCATTTTTTAGCCTTTTGGCAGGTTGAACATTTTGGATAACAAACAAATAACATATATTACACCTCCTAAAATCAAATAATGATATGCTGTCAACCTCTTTCACCTCCAATATCCAGTCACTTCGTGTCTGTCGTACTTCGCACTTTTGATTTTGAATATCCGTGCTTTCTATTTACATAAAAACGAAGTCAAGTAAATAGGTATATACTTGATATCTCCTTCTTTACTGATATCTTTTTGAGATAGAATAAAACTCTCTTTGATATGTTTCGAATACTTTTTACTAAATTCTGTCAACGATTCATGCTTTCCGGTTCCGGAAGATTTTACTTCAATGGCAGATATTTTTGTCCCTTGGGATATCAGAAAATCAATTTCATAGTAATGTGTACTCGCCACCTTTTCCCACGTATGATACTACAATTCTCGACCGGATGCTGTAATCATCTGTGCAATTAAATTTTCAAAACATGACATTTCTTCAAGATTATCATAGAATATAATGTGCATTTCTTCAATATTTCATCCTTGAATTTTCTGCATAATTTCAAAATTTTTATTAATAATTTTTAATTGCAGACCACAAAATTCTTAATTGCCTACCTCTTCCACCTCCAATATACATTCACTTCGTGTTTGTCTTGCTTCGCACTTTTGATTTTGTCGGTATCGCGCCAGTTCTTATTTGAATAAACAAATCCATTATACCCATATCTCAAATAGCTATTGACAATATCGAGTGTCGATATTATAATCATCTCAGCATTATATCGAGTATCGATATTGGAGGTAATGAGAATGGCAAAAAGAAAACGTGTATTTTGTAGATTTTCTTATGAAGAAGCTGATAATTTGGCTAAATATCTTGAATATATGGCATCTATTGGGTGGCATTTTGTCAAATGGGGAGTTTTTATTGAATTTGAACAGGGGGAGCCTTCCACAGAAGAATATGATGTCGTTGTTTTTTCAAAGGGTGGTCAAAACGACACCCGTCCAAACAAAGATGCAGAGGAATTCTCTGAGTATTGCAAAATGGCTGGTTGGGAGCTGGTAGATGGCATAGGAAAATTCTGCATTTTTAAAAAAACAAAAGAAGACGCCACACCTATATTAACAGATGAAGAAAAATTAGAAAGTATATACTCTAACAGTATGAAAGCCCATCTTATTTCTTTTATAGCTTTCGGTTTTATTTCTTTTTTATATATTTTAAATATAGCATCATACCCTATTAGTATTTTAATAGGTCCTAATGCTATTGCGACATTATTCTTTTTAATATTTGCTTTATATCATTTATGTATGATTTGTAATGCCAAGGTCAAATATAAGAAATATATGCACCAATTAAAAGAGTATGGGCAAAAACCATTCTGGGGAAGACGCAAAAAGCATGGTGTTGGTTTAAGCAATTATTTGTATTTACTATTTTTATTATTTATTATATCAGTTTATTTTTTATACTATGCTATATCCTATAGCTTGGATTACTTTCTCTACTTCATGGTACCTACAGTGGTGGTATTAATTATTTTTAATTATTTTTTACTTCATAAGAAGTTTTCATCACGAAAAAATTTTGTAATACGAATTGGGTTTATATTTGCTTTTTATGTTATTTTTATGGTTGGAATTGTTTTCTATGAAATAGGTACACACAATGATTCAGCCAATGCAAAAAGTATTACTCCTGTCTTTAATGTTTCAGATTTCTGTGATGAGACTGGAGAATTACTTGATCAGGATTCAACATATGAGACTTCTATATTTTCGCACAACTACAGCCATGATTTTGACTATGAAAATGGTTATTTTCGTTATACAGTATATGAATCCCGCTTTCAATTTGCACTGGATATAGCCTTTGACCACGAAATTGATATGGCCGATTCAACAACCGATATTACATCAAAGTGGAACTGTCAAAGAGCTTATTACGATAAATTTTCAGATGACTATTATGTCAAATTTGACGATAAGGTTCTGTACTTTTCATGCGGTCAAAAGCTTACCGATAAACAAATTTCAATTATAGAAAAAACGCTTGGAGAATAGGGGGAAGATATATGGCACGTGAAGCATTTCAAACACTAACTGAGCCCATGTATTACATTCTGCTCTCACTAATGGAAGAGTGCTGTGGCGTAGATATTATGGAGAAGGTTTCTCAAATATCAAACAATCGTGTCACAGTCGGTCCCGGAACATTGTACACAATGCTTTCAAAATTTGAGCAGCACAAAATAATAAAGATGACAAAAGAAGAAAACAGAAAGAAATGGTATATTATCACTGACTCAGGAAAACAAATGTTACAGGATGAAATAGACAGACTCCATACAATGATAAATGACGGAAAAAATATAATTGAATAGGTCTGTTCATTTTAGCGGAAAGCAAATATCAATTTCCATGTATCCATCCTCCCTAACATTTCGGTATATATCGAATACCGGTCTTTCATCAAGTTGGTTTCCTGTCTTTGAAAGCCATCTGCAGAAGACCTCCTGATATACCATAAATAGAAACTGGGGAAATCCCTTATAGTGGTAAACTGCATATTTGCCGCCTTCAAAGGTATGCGTAAGCAGTCCGGTATTGTCTTTAAGCAATGGGTGATCCGGAGAAATTGTCTGGCACAGCTCATACATACAGCTGTTTTCATCTGTTATTGTTGGGTCATCAATTGTGGATTCAATATAAATTGTATCCGGCGAAGAAAGGTACTCATACTTCTTAACAAATTTACACCATTCTTCCGGCAAATTATGATAATTGCCTTTCTTACGCTCATACACAACCAAAAAGCTGTCAAGCTCCTCAATAGTGATTAAGTTTTCTAGCTTTTCCAGTTCATTGATAGAGATACCATAAGCAAAAGAACTCTGCTCCACCATTTGCTCACTTTTCTTTCTGAAATCTGCCGGTGAAATATTCAGCTGCTTTTTAAACGCAGTTGCAAAATTAGAAGATGAATAGCCATAATTCACACCAATTTCCGATATACTCTTATGCTTCTCAACCTTTAGCTTCCAGGCGCTTCTTTCCAGACGAACGCGCTTAATAAACTGGTACAGGGCTTCATCGGTATGTTCCTTGAACATTCTCGTCAAATGATACTTTGAATAACAGCAGTGTCTTGCCACATCATCCACAGTAATATCTTCATCCAAATTGTCAAATATGTAGTTAATGGCTTTGTTAATAACTGCGTTTTGAATCACAACGTTATCCTTCTCGTTCACCGCAAATCACCTGCCTTCGATTATCTTTTTCTGCTTCATAATCAGTAATACTGAAACTATTGCCGTTAAAGCTTCTGTTGCCGGAGCAGCCATCCATACTCCATTCATTCCCCATATAGCAGGGAAGATAAAAACAAATGCAAGCAGGAGTACAATTCCTCTCAATGATGAGATTATCGCAGAACTCAAAGCATCACCGCAGCTTGTAAAATACATGGAGTTAATCACATCATATCCCATAATAAGAAATGTGACCGCATAAAACCTAAATCCCGCTGTTACCATATCCTCAACACTGCTGCTGCACCCAAACATACCGGCATATCGTCTTCCAAACACCACAAATAATACTGCAAACAATGCCCCAATCACAAACAGAATCCTATTTGTTATCCTGCGCAGCTCCGTTGCTGTTTCCCATTCTTCTGCCCCCCAGCAAATACTAACAAGAGTGGTCAATCCCTGCCCAAATCCGATTGCTATCATACTATATCCATATACTGCAAAACCAAGTATTGTAAATGCGGCAACGCCCTCTGTTCCGACATATTTCATCAGAACATAGTTAAAGGCAAACATGGATATTGCACTTGCCATCTCTCCGATGAACTCTGATGAACCATTTAAGATTGTCTCCTTATTCACGGCCCTGTCAAATCTGTAGCGCTGAAACCTTATATTGAGTGACGGTCCTATGAAATAGGCAACCTGAGCAATAACTGCAATCGCCTGTACCGCAAACGATGCCACTGCGCTTCCCTGTACACCCAGTGCCAATCTTCCCACCAGAATATAGTCCAAAACTATGTTCAGAATACAGCTTACGATACTCACCATCATACACACCTGTGGTTTTCCGTCCATGCGGATAAACATTCCGAGTATAGTTCCAATCACCATCAGAGGATAAGTGAACATCATAATTTTATAATACTGTGTGAAATAAACAGACAGCTCACCATCTGCTCTCAGAACTCTAAGAATTGGGGAGAACAGCAGGAATACAGCAAGTGATGCCAGGATACAAACCACTACAGCTGTAACAATCGTCTGCGAAAACACTTCTGAAGCCTTGCGACTGTCCTTTGCCCCAAGCATTTTTCCACAGATGACCGTTCCACCCACACCTACGCACAGGCCTATGCCCAAATAAAAATAAAGAATCGGCAATCCCAAATTAATCGCTGCCAACGCACCTTCACCCACATAGTTTCCGGTGAAATATCCATCTGTTATTGTGATTGCCGTTTCTAATAGCATCGCTATGATGCTCGGAATTGAAAAACTTAAAATTGTTTTAAATTTATTTTCTTTTATTCCCATCATTACATCTCTCCTTTATGGTTTTCCATTATAGAGATGTAACACTTATTTTTCTTCTGAATTCGTGCTATTTAACAGTCTTATTTCTATTATTCTGATTTTATTTTCATTTCTGCAGATTCTTTCTCTGAATCATCCTTTATTACATAATCTATCTCACCATCGTTGTCTTTTACTTCAATGTCGTACTCATTTTTTCCATCACTCTCAGGCAATTCCAAAACGTTCTCGCTGCCATCACTTCCTTTAAATTTGTACTTCACATTTCCATTTTCCTTGGTGACATCCACATCTACATTTTCTCCATTTTTATCTATAACCTTGATATTGTTAGCAACATGCTCCACTATTGTAGAGCCGGTCGCTGCATATGCAACACCGTTGCTAACAACAAACAGTGCTACAATTGCCGCCATTACTGTGGCATATCTTACTTTAAATATTCTTTTTCTTTTCTCATTCTTACTCATATTTCTGACCTTTCTCAAAGATTCATCGGACATTTGCAAACTGTCAAATGTATCTTTATATATTTTTTTATTATTGCTCATCGTCCCATTCCTCCTTTAACAATTCTTTGAGTTTTAACCTTGCTCTCATAAGTCTCGTCTGAACTGTAGTTTCCTTTATATTTAATAATGCCGATATTTCTCTGACTGAATAATCTTCATAGTAATATAAATGAACTATAATTCTATATTTTTCTTTCAACTTATGTATTGCTTCAAACAAGTTACTTTTTTGTTCGTCCTCAAATTCCTCTGTTCTGTCTGAATCGAACTCTTCCAAGGGTACTATGCGTTTTTTCCAAAAAGACGTGCAGGCGTTTTTTGATTCATTTGCCGTAACCTTAATAAGCCATTTTTTAATATGTTCATCATCATTGAAATCTTTGTTGTATTTCAGTAGTTTGATAAACACATTTTGAACAACATCCTCTGCATCACATCTATTGTTGCAATAACTGTAAGCTACTCTGAATATTGTTTCTGCGTATTTGTCAACCACCTGCGTGTATTTTTGATTTTCCACTGCGTTCCCTCCTGAAGGCCTTCTAATAAGTAAACAATTCTAATGAGTAAAATATCACATTTTTATAAATTTTTTTCTCATTCCTATACAAGTCTATCAAACTGTGAAAGAAGTGCAAAGTTTAGTATCTTGCTATTTCAATATGAATGCTTTATTATTTAGTTGTTTAATAAAAAATATTGGGAGATTATATATGGGATGTTTAGGTAATTGTTTGTGGTTTATATTCGGCGGATTAATAAGTGGTTTGAGTTGGGTGTTTGTCGGCATTTTGTGGTGCATTTCTATTGTCGGAATCCCCATTGGTCTACAGTGTTTTAAATTTGCAACACTCAGCTTCTTTCCTTTTGGTAAAGAAGTAATCTATGATGACGGTCTTGTTTCATTTATACTTAATATAATATGGATTATTTTTTCAGGTCTGCCATTAGCAATTGAACATTTTCTATTAGGATGTATACTTTGTATTACCATAGTTGGTATTCCATTTGGTTTGCAAATGTTTAAAATTGCCAAATTGTCATTGATGCCATTCGGTGCGCAGATAGTATAAAAAAGAAAGGGGCTTAAAAAGTCCCTTTTATTAGTTTTGTGGTATTTTTATCATTATCAAAAGATTGTTATCTTTCTCCTCTGCACTAATCGACCATCCTATTATCTGGCTAAACTGCTTTACTATGGCAAGGCCCAATCCTGTATTTCCTCTAGTCCTTGAAATCTCTGTTGTATAGAATTCCTCAAACAGTCTGTTCACGTCCAGGTCCTCATCCAAAATTCTATTTATGAAAGTAATATTTATTTCTTTGCCATCATTACACGTATCAACAATAATATGTAGGTTACCCTGTCCATGCTTTAATGCATTAACAATCAGATTATCAAATATTCTTATCATCATATTCCTGTTAGAATATATTTTAAGCATATTACTTTTGCAGTCCAGTTCTATTATTCTTCCTCTCTCACAGTAATCATCATATGAATGGGCAATTGCTTCCTCCAACACTGCCACAAGATTCATCTCTGTCATTTCTGGTTTTTCATCCCTTGATATCACCATAGAAAATTCAAAAAATGAATCTATCAGCTCCTTGAGTCTCTTTAGTCTCAATTCAACAATATAGAGAGCTTCTGTTTTTTCATCATCACTCATATCTGAATGCGCAATCATATCAATGTATCCTAGAGCTGATGTCAGGGGAGTTCTAAGGTCATGGGAAATATTCGTCATCATCTGTTCAATTTCATGATTTTTTCTATTAAAATGAATTCGATTATCATTGACTTCCTCTAACAACTGATTAATTTCATTGATAAATTCCTCATCAATCAGTCCACTTCTTGAATGAAGCTTCTGATTACTCTCATTATTCATAAGTTCTTTGATTTCTGTCTTTAGTTGTGCCAATTCTCTCTTTTCTAATATAAAATATATTATCAATATTGCCAACATTACAGATAAAGCAACTACTATCCCAACCACTACATTTTCCCTCATATAATACTAGTTTATTTCTACTTTCATAAATGAAGTATAACTGATTGCAACTGATAAAGCTATCAATACCATACTTCCCACTAAGCAGTTATTGAAATATTCTACTTTCGCGGAAGATACAACCCTGCTGAGTGCTGTTGCAAGTTCGTATTTCAACAAATATTCTGTTGCAAACTTTTCCGCTCCTGCCTCAAATATAGAAACCGCTACGGTAGTGTAAAGCATTGGTACTAATATTGTAATAGCATTAAACACCGCCATTTTCTTTATCAAAAAACCTATCATTACAAGCACTGCTACAACCCCTACCATGATAGGAACCTGTCTTAACACAGCCACTAAAAATGTTGAAAACTCGGATGAATAATCTTTTCCATTGACTAGCGCGTTTATTGCATAAAAGCCAATGTTACTAATCACAAACGAACCCATTGTATACACTTCTGTTAACACAAATTTTGAAATAATGTATGTTCTTCTGCCGGTTGCCGAAGAAATAGTATTCTTAATTGTCTTTTCACCAAAATCACTTACTATAATTCCATACACCGGAAAGAGGAACAAAAAATAATATGTGAAATTCATTGCAACCATTTGCAAATCCATTGGAAGAGAAGTGTCAATTTGAATTCCAACCTGAATACCTCCCGGGGCCTTTAAAACAATACTAATTGCATATGTAATAGCAATACTAATCCAATATAAATAAAAGCTTTTGCTTTTAGTCATTCTATATAAATCTGATTTAATCATATTTAACATAATAACACCTCCATGTTTATTTTTAGTCTGTCAACAATGACTTAAAATAGTCCTCAAGTTTTATTCCTGTTTCAAATATTTCATCAACATCCACACCTTTCTCGTTCAGTGTTCTGTTTAATGAAGCCCTCGAAATTTCATTTGAATATACTCTGATTTCTCTGTCATCGATAACTTTATAATCATGGATATGAAGTGTCTCTTCGATTATTCTCACTGCATCATTAACGTTGTCAGTTCTAATAACATTGCATCTCTGACATTCCAGATTTAATTGTTCTTTTGTAATTTCCTTTATAACCTTGCCCTGGTCTATAAAAACGAATCTTGTTGCTACCTCATACAATTCTGAAAGAATATGACTGGATATAATAATTGTTAATCCTCTTTCAACATTCAGTTTGTGGAAAATCTCTCTTATTTCGCTAATACCAATAGGATCGAGCCCATTAATAGGCTCATCTAACACGATTATGTCCGGATCATCAATAATTGCAAGTGCAATCCCAAGTCTCTGTTTCATTCCAAGAGAAAAGGTTTTAAATTTCTTATTGGCAGCCTCTGTCAGTTTTACCAATTCCAACACTTCGTCAATTTTATTTTTGTTTGTAATGCCTTTCTGAATACAGTAATATTTTAAATTTTCATATGCTGTCATATTTCCAAAGAAAGCCGGATTTTCGATAAGACATCCTACTCTTCTTCTTTGATTCTGAAGCTCTGTATCTTTTTTTGAAAAAATTTCATACTCACCGCTAGTTCGATTTGTAAGCCCCGTGATTGTCTTCATTAGAGTTGTCTTTCCTGCACCATTTCTTCCGATGATACCGTATATATCATCTTTGTAAACAGTAATATCTGCATGATCGAGTGCTACAAAAGATTTATACTTTTTTGTGAGCTGATTTGTTTTGATTGCTATTTCTCTCATAGTTGCCTCCTAAATCATTTCTTTTGTAGTTTCATCATATCATGTCATTCTAAAATAACTCTTAACTCAAATCTTAAAAAAGTCTTAAATAAAAGTTTCCGTTAAAAGATTATAATTTTTTCAATCTGTAGCCTATTCCCCAGACCGTTTCAATATATTCATTGTCCGGACTGCAGTTTTTTAGTTTTTTTCTCAATTTACTGATATGAACATTGAGGGTGTTGTCGTCAGCTGAATCCTCGTAATCCCAAACCTGATCATATATCATACTCTTTGTGCATGTTCTGTTGGAATTCTCAACTAGCAATTTTAGCAATAAAAATTCATGTTTTGACAGTTCCAACTCGACTCCGTTGCATCTTGCCGAATAATCATCCAAATCTATTGAAATATCCTTATATTCCAGCTTTGCGGAACCATTCCTGTCCACCATATCTGCTGCCGAATCTCTGAGCCTTACCGCTATTCTTGCCAACAGTTCCTCGTTTGAAAAAGGTTTTGTGACATAGTCATCAGCCCCCATCATCAATGCCTTTACCTTGCTTTCCACATCCACTATCGCGCTGGAAATAATAATAGGCACATTTTTCTTTTTCTTCAATTCACCTATTATCTCATCTCCACTTTTTCCCGGCAGCATCATATCCAGAATAATCAAATCAACGCTGTCGTTGTGAACCAAAACACCTTCCGTGCCTGAATATGCACTTATTGTATCGTATCCGTTCTGCTGAAGCATTTTGGCCAACATCTTATTTATATCTGTATCATCTTCTATTATTAATATTGTATTTTTCATATTAAAAGACCTCTTTTGGTTTTATATGTGTATATGTGGTGCATTCATATTATGTTAATGTTTGATTTTTGTTTAGTTTTATCATAATAATTTATTTTAGCTGAAAGATAAAATGTAAAGTATGTTTTTTGTTCTATTTTATCTAATTTGCTTATTTTATTTGAAAGATAAAATATTGAGCATATTTGTTTATTTAATTTGCTTACTTTGTTTGAAAGATAAAATATTGAGCTTATTTGTTTATTTTTTTATCCATTTAAGTAATTTTTAGCTGAATGATAAAATGCTAAACATATTTGCATTATAATTTTACTGGTATATTATATTGACGTCAATGTTGTTCGGTTTATGGTTTCTTCTATCCAACAAAAGAAAACTGCTGCACTTAGTTGGTGCAACAGTTCCTTTTTATTAAATAATAAAGCTTACCGCATTATTTTTAATCAAATAACCGGTAACAATTCTATATTGTCCTTTGACTAGTTGTTTTTCATCATATTCTATACATAAGTCATAAGAATAATCAACATATGTATGTGATTTAACTTTGATGACATCAGCAGTGTATGAAACATTTTGTTTTTTGGGAACATCTACCCAATTGTTATTTTCTTTTCTTTGTAGCTTCCACGTGCGATTGCTCCACTTATTTTTTTTCGAGCCATTACATAATCTAACATATACTTTATTATTTTTAATTTTTTTCAATTCAACTTTTGACTTCGAGTAATATTTGCCAAAACTAGGTGCCTTTTTCTTAATCTTGAATACAACAAAAGGATTTTTTAAATTTATATTCGTTTTTAGTCTATACTTCCCCGGAGTAAACTCATCCTCATAATAATAGTCCGCAAGGTTGTATGTCTTCTTATACGTTCCAGGCCCGGACACTGACGTTGCCATAGAATTCCATGCCACTCCATCCTTCTTTTTTAAACTAACCCATTTTTTATTTTCATATCGCTGGAGTTTGAATGAATCTCCCCACTCGGCTCCCTTTGATGACTTAACCACAAATTTTACTGTTAATTTATATTTTTTTGATAATTTAACATACTTCACCTTGGAAGCTTTTTGTGTTTTATTTGAATTGATTTTTGCTGACTTTGCCAAAGCATTTGTACATGGCATTGACGAACAAATAATTGCCATCATTAGCGTTAAAATAAAAATCTTTCTTACTACCCTCATTTTTTCACCTCGCTTTTCATACCGAATTTTTCTTTATAATACAATATAACATGCTAATTTAGCAATATAAATATTAAAAAGGCTGAACAGCATTTGCCATTCAGCCCTAATTAATTATTTCTTAACTTTTATTCCAACTTTCTTGCTCCATGGTCCTTTAACGCTTCCGTTAACACCACATACCTTAAAGTAATATTTCTTTCCCTTTGTCAGCTTCTTGAATGTATACTTTGTACCTTTGATTGTTTTTGTCTTAATTTTCTTTTTGAATTTCTTATCAGTTGTATACTTAACAATGTACTTCTTAGCATTCTTCGCTTTTGTGATTTTTATTGTAACTGCTCTCTTTTTACTGTTCTTTAAAGTGAATTTTTTAACCTTTTCAGGTTTATTGACTGTTGTTGTTACGTATTTATTTGCTACTGTTACATTACAGTAAGCTACCTTACCACTACCTGCAAAAATTGTAATTGTTGCTTTTCCTGCAGCTACAGCCTTGATATTTCCACGAGCATCTACTGTGGCAACACTTGGGTTGCTACTAGTATATGTCAAACCGTCAGTGCTTGTTTCCGGTAAAACTTTAGCACCAATATTCTTTGTAGTGTTTACTTCCATTTCCAGTGTAGCAGGAGCTGATATTCCGGTTGCAGGTACATAAGCACCATATACACTATAGCCAAATAAGAATTCCTTTCCTTTTTGTGTTGTTGTAAACAATACATAATATTTTCCTTTATCTAATGAAGCGTAGTCCCCCGCATCACAATATGTTTTTGAATATGTACCGTCTTCATTATCACTAAAAAGTGCTAAATATGTTGAATTATACACTCCTCTTTCTGATAAATTATCAAGGACGTACTGGTTATCATCTTCCACATTTAAAACGTATGGAGTAAAATACTCCAAGCCTTCGTATGGGCTGTTTGCATTAAAAACAGTTCCTACTCGCATCACACTTGCGTTTTTAAAATAATCTGCGATTTTTACAAGTTCAAAGGAAACATCACATTTTTTTATTTCCGTACCTTCTGAATCTACAAGAGCTACTTTTGCAGAATATTTTCTTGCCACTTTACTTGCATAGTCAGAGCAATCTTTTCCAAGCATCTTTATCAAAATTTTATTTCCATATCTGTCATACATATATTCAATTTGATATTCCTGTTCCGAATCATATTCACCGGATCTAACAAAAAAATAGTATGGCGTGGACAATTTTGTTCCATCAGAATAGTTTATATCTATCTCTACTCCAGGATCCCAGTCTGCATCTACAAATCCGACAGTTGAATGATTTGCAAATGATATGCTTGCAACACTTTTCGTTTTTTCGATTCCAACCTTAAAATATGCGCCATTTTGATAATACGTACTTACACAGAAATAATATGTTTTTCCGGCTTCCAGCTTATCCAAATATTCAAAATTTGAACTTGCATTACAGTCATCATCAGAATCATTATACTCATATATACCGTCTTCTAATGTATACACTGATACATATGTATCGTATGTTCCTTCTGAATAAAAAACATAATTTTCTGTTGTATTAGGTGTGAACTTAAACCACTTTGTTGTACTTAAATCGTTACTTCCTTTTGTACCCTTTTCGATAAGTACATCGTATTTCTGATTTAAAGAAATTGTCTTAATCTCTTTTACAGCTGAAACATCCACTGTTCCTTCTTCATAATAAGCAAATACAGAAGTTGGAACTAATGTAAGTACCATAACCAACGTTAACATTACTGATAAAAATTTTTTCATATGCACCTCCGTATAATAATTAAAATTTGTTTGCTACTCATTTCACAAATCAGTAGCTGTTTCTTTATACAACCATATTATGTTTTTTTATTATATATTTCAATAGCTAAATGTATTTTTTAAATCTTTTAATTACAATTTTTACATTCAGAGAATATATAATATTTTCTATTATTTCTTTATCTTCGCTTTAGAGCCTACTCCCTTTGACTTCAACAATTTCTTGTAGGCTTTAAGCTTGCTCTTTGGAACCTTAATGGTTGTCTTTGCATAAATAGATACTATAAATTATAGTAATTTAATATATAAAAACATCACCCATATGGGTGATATTTTTTTAAAATATTTTGTTATCTATAATATACAAATACTCCATACAATGTCACGAAAGTACATATTCCCCAAAGCTTCACCATCAGGTCTTCCTTTTTCTTATCTTTCTTGATAATAAGAAACGCCCATAGATATAGAATGATACTGATAATAGCCAACACAATTTTGCAGATTGAATCACCAATATAATTTGTCGCAATGCATTGTCCTTTTGAGGTATCAACTGTTGCATTTTCAATTCCGCTCATTACCTGCCACATTCTATCCTGAACTTCATAATCATCTATTTTTTTTACTAATCCTTTTACTACTACTCCATCTGAATTTTTTGCATATCCGTCTTCATCAAAATTTTTCTCTAAAAAATTTTTATTATCCAAAATAAGGTAGCACTTGTTATGGATATCATCATACCCAATGAAATAATAATCCGTCCCTATCGGGATAAGACCTGACAAAGAATGTTCGTAGTATAATGTTTGAGTTGCAAAAGTTAGTCTTATTGTACGCAAATCATCTTTGTTTGTCAGGTTACCTATTCCTCTAAATAATAAAAGTACTATAAAACCGGCATAAAGAATTCCTATTACTATAAATTTTCTAACTTCTTTTTTCATAATAATCATCCCCTATTTCATATTTTTCCGGAATTCTATATCCCATATGCTTTAAAATTTCAACATAGCTATGACTTTTCATTCGCTCTTCAGATTCCTTTATGTAATTATCTATTTTCTTCTTTTTGTTGCCGGTTACAATATTTACGATATCATATAATCCTATTCCAATTAGTACAATTGCAAAAATGGCAAAAGCACACGCGTAAATCATCCATTTTATATTATCTACGTCAACTATACTATTTTCATTATAAAGATATATGGCTCTCCACATTATCAATGCTCCTATAACAAGGAAAATAATGCCACTTCTATAGCTAAGTTCCTTTTCCGGAATTCCGTCAACAGCAGCTTCTCTATACCTGATATCAACATAATACTCTCCACACTTTTTGCATTTGTTTATTGGAGTTCCATATCTCTTTTTTTCTTCACCATATCTATATGAGTACAACATTCTCTCACAATTTTTACATCTTACTCTAACGTCTGACATTTTTCATCCTCCTGTTCGTGTTTATCAGATAGCAACTATTTATTAGGTTAAAATCCATATATATTCTCCGTAGTATAACAAAACAGGGAGATAAAAATGCTTATCTCCCTAAAATTAACGATTCGCATTTTAAGTTGCGAAGCACTTAAGTTAAAGGCTTGCATTCACAGTAGAATCGCACTTAAATTGAGCAAATTTCTTTGTTAACCTATATTATATGCAGTTCTGTCGTATAAATCAATAAAATTTTTTATCACTCTTAGCAATATAGGATATATCTATTCACACACTACTGCAATAGATCGCAATCTTTTTTCAAATATTACGACTTATATACATTCTGCTTCGAATCAATATATTGCTTCATTATTGCAATAACTAAGAACAACAGTCATTTAACTATTTAATATTTTCAAAGTGAAAATAAACTTTTCACATTAGTTATTTTATCTTAACCACAAAATCTTATACAACTTACTAATGCTATGCTAATATTTCACTATATTTATAATTATTTTTTCATATTAATAACTTTCTTTTTACTCCATGTGCCATAATAATATTTCTTTCCTACTTTGACATACCCTCGTACTCTAAAATAATATTTTGCTCTGGACAATTTTGATATAGTCTTAGATGTCGATTTTTTTGATACCTTTTTTGTTTTCGCACCTTTAAAAGACTTATTTTTACTATACTGAATCTGATATCCTGATACACCTCTTTCCGAATTCCAGTATATATATGCCTTTCCCTTTGATTTTTTATATCCTGAAAGTGACTTAATTTTTCCAGGTGCTACAATAACAGAAATAACTTTTGTTGTATTACTTCCATCTTGTGCAGAAACAGTAATATTCACTTTTCCTGCTCTATGTGTTGTTACTTTACCGGTTTCTCTATCTACATCCGCAATCCAAGTATCTCCTGATTTCCATTCTACTCTTTTATCCGTAGCATTACTTGGAGATACATTTGCTTTTAAATTAAAACTCTTACCTGCTGTGACTACTTTATTTCCTGTTACGCTAATGCTTTTTGTTAATACTTTTTCTTCATACTTTATAGAATATCGACCAGTATATCCTCTATAAATCTTTATATAATACGTGCCCGGTTCTAACTTTTTTTCGTATTCATATGTAGTAGGTTCTTCCTCAGAGCAGTTGCATAAAGGCACTCCAAAAAATCCCTGACATTTATATTCTTCAATATTAATATAATCTTTATTCCATATTTGTAAATGACAATGCGTATATTTATTAAAAATTATTCTTACCGTTTTGGTAGATTGTACATTTATTTTATAAAAATCAATCTCATCATCTTCAGATAAAAAACCCATTATTGTTTGATTCAAACTAAGTGTTTGGGCTGTCTGAAAGCTATCGTTATTTGAATTATCATTATTATTAGCTGCCTTAAAGGTTGCACGTACACGATATCCGCCTTCATTATCTCCATAACTATATATTTTTATTGCATATTTTCCAGGTTCCAGCGCCAAAACATCCGTATGATTTTCGGGTGATGTATCGCTAGAATCTCTGATATATGCATCACTATATTTTTTTGACAAATCATAATTATATATTTCAATATATGACTTATTTACACTTAATCCCTGATAATCGACTGTTAACCAACCTGAACTACTTAGATTTACAACATAATAATCAACTTCGTCAGATGTATTAATTGTTCCTGATACCCAAGAATTGTTCAAATATAAAGGTACATAACTGATTGCCGCCTGTGTCCTTTCTGATACACTTAAGAACAGTAATAAAGCAAACACTATTCCTAATAATACTTTTAATACACTTTTTTTTCTCATAATCTTATTCCTCCACTTATACAATAATGTTTCACAAATCAGACTTTTTGAAAT
>CAZWAG010000019.1:0-24937 GCA_964631845.1 uncultured Eubacterium sp. | reverse complement strand
GGGCTACCTACCAGCTCTAGCACATCTTTTGATGTACATTGCGTTTTTATCTTTGTATTTATAATCAAGCCATATGGCACGATCAACACCATTCATCAGATTCCTGGCTTTCTAAGATGATTTTATCAGCAAACGCACACGCACATTTATCATCTTTTAATGTCAGTTTTGCTATTATGTGGTCTTTCATCATTGTCTATACCCTCTTTTTCCTTTTTTTGCGACACTTTTGGCAGAAAATATTGCCAGCAAAAGTCCCATTGCAATCCACGGCAAAGCCGCCTGCATAAAATCAAGTATTTTTTCCATCTTCCAATTTACCTACCCCAAAATATGTCTTGTCTAAACTGAAAATTGTCTAATTCTTATGTTTTCAGGACCGGAAGTTCATAATATAGAAAATCCGTCCATCTAGTATTCTCTGCAAAAAGGTTCTGCTTTCCCCAATACACAAACCCAAGTCTTTCATACATATGCCGGGCAGGGACATTCGATGCTAAAACATCGAGTCGAATTGTTTTCTTACCCTTTTCCCTTACCAACGAAATAATTTCTGCCATTATTTTGTTTGATACACCTTTTCCCTGATATTCCGGTTTCCTTGCGTAGATATGACTTCAATTTTATGCATTGAAGTACATATCATAAACGATATAACCATGTATGCCATCCAATGATCCTTCATATGTTTCCTGACACATCATACACTGGGGTTCTTTCATTGGATAGCCACTTGTTGGGAAAATGTTGTATTCTGACGATGTCCGAAATCCAACTTGATTATAAAAGTTATAATTTCCTTCAACGGTTATTCCTTTATATCCCAATTTTCTCACTTTCTCAATTCCCATCATCAACATAGTGGTTCCAATTCCTTGGCGAAGATAATCTGCATGAACAGATACTGGTGCTAACATAACAATTCCAGAATTTGTTTCATTATTATGATTTCCTTCCCTTGTAGGTGATAGTGGAAATTTTGAAAACAAAAAGTGTCCTACTACCTTGTTATCTAATTCCGCTACAAAGGACAATTCTGGAATATAATATTTCGAATCTCTGATTTCCTCCACTAATGCAATAATATCGGTTCCATCAGAATAGTCTGTTCCTTCTTGAAACGAACGCAAAATTAGAGAAACAATACTCTTATAATCTTTATGTTCTTCCGGACGAATTGTAATCTTCTTATTCATCATACGCATATCCTCTTCTCAGATTCTTCATTGCCTGCCTCTTTCTTTGCGAGCGATATATTTCAAAGTTTCTTATTTGTTGTTTTTTTCTCCCAGTCTTCCCTGCTGAGTCTTGTAAAATGCTCAGTCCTGACATCACCCATTAGTACACAAGGCTTATTGACCTCCGTATGATGATAGGTGAAGCCGCATTTTTCCTGGCATCTTCGTGACTTCTCATTTCCATCGTAGTATCCGCACCATATAGCACCACATCCAAGGTCCAAAAAAGCATGCTCCTGTAACCGTCTAACAGCTTCCGGTATCAATCCCTTTCCCCAAAACGGAACGCCAATCCAATAGCCGATTTCCATCTCATCATCAGCTGCATCGGTATGTGTCTGTGCAGGTGGAATCAATCCAATGCTTCCAATCGCACGATTGTCTTCTTTAAGGCATACCGCATATGTTTCGTCTGCTGACAAAACGTCTTTTATAATATCTCTACTGTTATCTACACTTGTGTGCACCGGCCAGCCCGCGATTGGTCCAACAGCAGGATCTTTTGCATATTGAAATAAGCTTTCTGCATCGTCTTCGGTCCATGGTCGAAGAACTAATCTATCTGTTTCAAATTTCAAGTTACTCTCTCCTCCTTTTTTATCCAACGCGAAAAATTCAAATAGAACAAAATCGTTGTGCGGTGACTAACCAAGACTGCAGCACAGCGATTTTATTCAGTAATTATTTGTAGTTATACATCAATGTCAATTTCGTACTTCTCATCAATAAGCACATAATTTACATTGTGATTTATAGCAAGTTCTAAAATGTGAGAATTATCTTTTAACACACTTTCCAAAGTACACCATTCGTCATCTAAACGATTTTCAATAACACTGGCATATCTCTTTATGTCCGCAAAGTGATTTCTTATGTAGTTCTCGCTCATTACGAGACAATAGTATCTAATATAATCAAGATATTCCTTTTCAAAGTCCTTTGTCCAATCAAAAGGAATATAACACCCCTCTATAATAAGATTCTGCTTGTTCTCTATTGCAGTTTTAATCATTTCACGAACAATTGGCCATAAATAATCTGTGAGTTCTGCATCATCACTCATTGGAGTAAGTTTGGTATTTCCACTTCGGATTAAGCCCATTTTCAAATGGTCTATTGATAGATATGGAAATTTATATTTTTCAAATAATTTCTGAGCAAGGGCAGTCTTTCCAGTATGTGATGCTCCTGTAATCAAAATAATCATTGTTCTTTTCCACTTCCATAAGTTAATTTTTTTGTTTCTCCATTATATAGTTCATCAAAGAAATTCCATTCCTAATAACTTGTTGTCCGCTTATTATTCTATGTCCTCTTTATCTAAAGAACACTTTAGCACTGTATAAACTTATACTTTCCTTTTCCGTAGCCCTTAACTGGAATAATGATTCCAACATTAGCCATTTCTTTAATCAGACTGGTAGATCTGGTTGCCTTCAATCCTGTAACTCTTTCCACATCTGACCTTCCAAATATACTATCACCTAATTCTGTATATACAACTTTCACATGCTTTTTTACGGTTGGAGAAAAAATATCAATGTTCACTTTTTCAGTTCCAATGTTCACTTTTTCTTTTTCAATGTTCACTTTTTCAAACTGACCACTTATGTGCATCATTCGATTGTGAAGTTCATTTTTTTCATTTAATAAAAGATTTCTTAAAAACAACTCTAAATATTTTGTTGTTTCAAAAACATTATCTTTTATATTATTATAATTTGCCCTTACCAATGCATTTCTAAAATACCAAGCATTATTAGCAAATATATCATTTGATACATCATATCCCAAAGTTCTTAAATACTTTATTAAAAAAACAGCTGTTGTTCGTGTGTTTCCCTCTCCAAAAATATGAATCTGCCATAAGTCCGCAACAAACCTTGCTAAATGTTTTATTGTTTCATCTTCTGTCAAACCATTATATGAGAAGCTTTTTTCTTTGGCCAAGTCATATTCCAGCGTTGCTCTTAATTCTTATTTCTTCTCCGGTAAAGCTGTAATCAAGAGATAAATCCCGCCTAATACTACAATTGTCCCAATCATAATCAACACCATATACTTCGGTTCAACTACATTTCTACGAAATACCGGATTGCAATCCAGAGAATTCGCAATGTCATTTACGACCTTCGCCGGGAAGCCCTCCGCTTTCATCTCTTCAAATACTCCTCGGAGCATATGGTTCTTAATTAAAGACGTTCCATAGGTTCCCGGAAGGTAACTCATGACTTTCTGCAATCCCTCTCCAAAGTTCGAGATTGGCATATAAGCTCCACAGACAAATCCATATCCGGCACTTACAATCGTTCCAACTGCCGACATCTGCCCCTGAGTTTTCAAAGGATAACAGACGATACTGGATAGAACGGCACCAAAAAGTACGAGAATAATCATATCTAATATTAAAAGCACAACATCACCTGCGGTAAGATACCATCCCATATTTGCAATATATATAAGACATAATGCAAGAGCAAGCAAATTAACCATAAGTGAATTCATCACTGTAGAAAAGAAATAACCGAGATAAATCACTGGCTTTTTTACAGGTGAAACATCAAAATCCTTTCGTGTTCCATTTGCCCGGTCCTGTACCATCGTGAGATTTACACAAAATGTCACTGTAACACAGCTGACCGCCAACAGTGCTGCGCAAAGCTGCCCTGCAACCGCTCCATTGATTAGTTTTTCTGATATATCCATCACTGCAGGTATATTGGATGAAAAAGAATCCTTATAAACCTTTGCCAGAAATGTAACATACAGAACAATCAAAATGACAGGTGTTATAAGGGAAGAAAAAAGCATCCCCTTATCCCTAAAAAATAATTTTCTGTTTCTGTTTATTAACGACATTAATGTTCTCACAGTTGTTCACCTCCAAGTTTTTTCCCGGTAACAGACAAAAATACATCGTCCATTCCACCCTTTACAATCTCATAATCACGAAAGACCTCCGGATGCTTGACAATCAGCTTTGTGGCTGTTAATGGTTTATCAATGGCAATCCTGTAACCATCCCTAATTTCTTCATAGCTCATACCAAGAGATTCCACTTCTTCTCCCGTAACTCCATATATAGAAATGAAATCCTTCACATAATCATTCTTCAGTTCATATGGAGTACCCTCTGCAGCAATGCAGCCATGGTCAATAATAACCACGTAGCTTGCTGACGCTGCCTCCTCCATATAATGCGTTGTCAAAAGAACCGTAAGCCCCTCATCCATACGAAGTGTTTCGATAATGTTCCATATCATTTTTCTTGTCTGGGGATCCAATCCGGTAGTCGGTTCATCCAGAATTAATAGATTTGGACTGTGAATTAATGCTCTTGCAATATCGACTCTTCGTCTCTGGCCACCTGAAAGCTTTCCTACCGGACGGTCAATAAATTCCTGAAGTTCAAAAATCTTAATCAATTCTTGAATACGCCTTTCCAAAGTCTTTCCCGTAATACCATAAAGTGCACCTCTGCTTTGCAGGTTTTCTCTTGCAGTAAGTGGCTTATCCAACACACTGTCCTGAAAAACAACACCTATGGATTCTTTGATTTCGCTTCCCGCACTTTTTACATTTCGCCCATTGACTCTGATATCTCCACTGTCAGGGTTTAAATAACCACATATCATGGAAATTGTTGTACTTTTTCCTGCGCCATTAACACCCAGAAATGCAAACAACTCTCCTTTTTTCACTCTAAAGCTCAAGTCATTTACTGCCTTTACCGTTTTGAAACTCTTATTCAAATGTTCTATCACCAGTATATTATCCTGCTTCATTACTATCCTTCCTTTTCTCCTTCAGCTTTTAATTACTTTTTGCAAACCTCTCCATCAATTACTTGCAAATATTTGTTATTATCATCAATTTCATAATTATATTCTATCTTATAGTATATATCAGTAAAATCTCCTTCTTCTCTACCACCATATACAACTGAATTACCATCAAATTCTTTTACATTTGCGCCTATGTGAATTGTAAACGAATAAGTTTCATATTCCGTATCTTTAACGTTAATATCTGAACCTTCTCCCACGAATGCTTTATCATCATCATTTGGAATCTCTGTATATTCATCAGGTAAAATTATTGAAAATGGAGCCGGTTGACCACGTCCTATTGCTCCACCTATCTTTGTAATTTTTTTACCATTATATGATTCCGGTATTTCGATATCCATATGTTTACGGTTTCCATCCCACATATAAGAAATTACAAAATACCCATCCGGAAATTTAATATGACCGTATTCATAATTTTCATCTTTAACCGTCTCATATGCATTGCATCCCGTCAGTATATTAACGAATAAAATACATATGATTAATGCTGTAATTTTCCTTTTGTTCATGTATTTAAATTCTCCTCACTCACATCACGTTCCTTCTGCAACCTCAACACAACTTGCTCCATACACCTTCTTAAAATGTTCAAAATGCTTTCTAATCTTTTCCAGCACCTTTTCTTCTCTCTCCGGTTGTCTGTCATACATATGAATCATTAGAGAAACCGGTGCGACAAATTCCAATGCAAGTACCTCCGGGTCATCCTGCTTCAATATTCCCTTTTCCATCAACCCTGTAAAGATATTTGAATACATTAGCTGCATATTTTCCAGGTGATAACGAGTTGTCAACTCTGCTATCCGTTCACTGCGAAACTGCTCCATTGCCAGAATCCTTCGAGTTTTGCGAATGATATCATCGTGCATCGTGAACTGAATTCTTTCCATAGCGTCCTCTATTAACTCATCCATGCTTTCCGGAAAGTCTACAAGCTTATTGTTTAAACCAGCTCCCTCTTTATAATGGGCACTAACCAAATCAATAAGAGAATTGAATATATCCTCCTTCCCTTTATAATGCCTATAAAGAGATGGACCCTTGAGTCCGGCATACTCCGCTATCAAATCTACACCCACTCCGTTATAACCCTTTTCTGAAATAAGGTCGAGTGCAGCATAAAGTATTCTTTCCTTTGTTGTCATATCCTTCATCATCTATCCTCCGTATGTGAGCGACGATTTTTTTATATTATAGCTAACGAGCGTTTGTATTGTCAATATAAACAGTGTAATCTACTCTTAATAAGATAACATCTTACATAACAAAAAGGCCAATCCGAGGATTGACCTTTTGTGTCCTTTTCAAAATTGTTCTTAAAACACTACATTACATACTGATAATCTTTTATTGTGTAATCTCAATATATTCTTCTCTTGTGTCATAATTATGTCTAATAACATTATAAAATGGAGCTTTATAAACAATTTCATCTTCACTCCATTCCTTTTCATATGAAAATCTAGGAACTTGATGCCCAATTCTTACACCTAAATAATCTACAAATATCAAACAAACTAGCATAATAAAGAAGCAGGTGATTGAACAAATCACTTTATACTTATTTTGACATATCATCTGATATACGCCAATTGATACAATAATTGTTCCTATAATTGAGTAAATTGAGCCCCAACTACTGTCACAAGAAAAAATTACAAATGCAGAAATAATCAAAAAGGCTCCAAACCCGATTAGGCAGCCACCAATAATATTTCTCATTTTATAATATTGCACTTTCTTTTCCTCATTAGTATACTCCGCAACTTTAACTAAAGTATCTTTCATTCCTTTTTCCATAATCTCGCTTTTCCTTTCTCCATCAATAATTTCTTTAATATCGACATTATATAATTCTGCCAACTCAACAAGAATACTTAAATCTGGCATATTATTACCGTTTTCCCATCTAGAAACGGTCCTATTAGAAACATTTAACTTCTCAGCCAATTGTTCTTGTGTGAGTTTTTTCTCCTTACGAAGATTTTTCAAAAAAAGACCTATTTTTTTTTGATCCATGTCTTTGCCTCCTTTCACTGACAGAATATGAAAAATAAAAAACAAATAACACGACATAAAGCGAGAAACACCGTGTTTTTGCTAACTAGACACACATTGTCTAGTCTAATATTTGAAAAATAAAACACACCCTTTCAACAATCAGAATATTGTATGTATTATTTCTATATTTAAGTTGTAATATTTTTCTAGTTTATATTCTTCCACCTGGATAATTAGGGCATATCTTTTCATAAATATTACTGTCATTTTTTCTCTTAGTATATTTATGCTAAACCTTATAGTCAAGAGCACCACTATTCCTGAGATTAGTATCCACCAATATTTTGTAACAAAACCAATAATCAGCACCATCTCTATCGGAAAAGTTATTTGCTTAACTTCATAACGGCACTGTTTTTCCGATATTGTCTGTAACGTCTATATGATGTATCCATTCCAGACATTTACATTTGAAAATAAATTTTGTTTTTATGCACTCTTTCTTTTTTTTTGCTGTAGGTATATAATAATCATAACAACTAAACAGACGGGAGCTTGTGTTACAGGCTGAGAGGAAGGTATAACCTTCGACCGATAACCTGATTTGGATAATGCCAACGTAGGGACACTAAACTGTTTTTTTTATGGAACAAAAAAATGTTTATTAAAGGGAATTACCAACTCGGTGATTCCCTTTTTTATATATAGGAAATTCCTTCGAATTTCCTATATATAAAAAAGCGCTCCGCTAAGGATGCGCACTCGCGCGTAAGGAATTATGTCGCAAAAGCGACCGCGCTCGGCGCGAGAATCTCGCAAGCGAGATTCTATCATGTTAGGAGGTAATAGTAATGGTTACAATCAACGGGCAAAAGGTTGATGCTGCCAACAAGTCAATAGCCCAGTATCTTGGAACAACTGATTTTGACACAAGAAGAATTGCCGTTGAATTAAACAATGAAATTGTGCCAAAGTCACAGTACAATCAAACTGTTCTTAAGGATGGTGACAGCGTTGAAGTTGTCAGCTTTGTGGGAGGTGGTTGATATGATACCTACAAAGGAGGAAATGATTGACGCATTAAAGAAGCGAAATGGAGCAAAACTGCAGGACAAATTTTCTGATGCTACAGTTGCAGTGTGTGGTCTTGGTGGTCTTGGTTCAAATATCGCAATTTCTCTTGCCAGAACCGGAATAGGTAAACTAATCCTTATTGATTTTGACAGGGTTGATATAACAAATCTAAACAGACAGCAATATAAAGCGAACCAAATCGGCAGTTACAAAGCTGACGCGCTGACAGAAAATCTAAAAGAAATTGCGCCATACATTGAACTTGAAGGTCATACTGCTTACATAGATGAAAGTAACGCGATTGATTTATTAAAGGATGCAGACATAATATGCGAGGCTTTTGACAATGCAGAATGTAAGTCAATGCTTACAGATGTTGTTCTCGAAAAAATGCCGGACAAGTTTTTAGTAGCGGCATCAGGTATGGCAGGAATGGGCAGTGCCAACAGCATAAAAACAAGAAAACTGACTGACAGGTTTTACCTGTGTGGTGATGGGGTGAGCGATATCAATGACAATATAGGTCTTGTAGCTCCCCGAGTAATGCTTTGCGCCGCACATCAGGCACATACTGTATTGCGAATAATTGCCAACAAAGAGGACTTCAAAAATATTTTTGCATAACGAAAAAAATCTCGCGAACAATTTCAATGAAAGAAGGAAACGAAAATGAATGAAGATAAATTAATTATAGGTGGACACGAATTTAGCTCCCGCTTTATTCTCGGTTCGGGCAAATATTCCCTCAATCTTATTGATGCGGCGGTAAAGGATGCAGGTGCACAAATCATAACACTTGCAGTTCGCCGTGCAAACACAAAGGATCAGGAAAATATCATGGACTATATTCCTGAGGGAATTACATTACTGCCAAACACAAGCGGCGCGAGAAATGCCGAGGAGGCAATTCGCATTGCAAGACTTGCCAGAGAGCTTGGCTGCGGTGATTTCGTCAAGGTAGAGATTATGAGAGATTCAAAGTATCTTCTCCCTGACAATCAGGAGACAATTAAGGCAACTGAGGCACTTGCCAGGGAAGGCTTTGTTGTTATGCCATATATGTATCCGGATTTGAATGTTGCAAGAGATTTGGTAAATGCAGGTGCGGCTTCAATCATGCCACTTGCATCGCCTATTGGCTCAAACAAGGGCCTTGCAACAAAGGAATTTATACAGATACTTATCGATGAAATTGATTTGCCTATCATTGTTGATGCAGGTATTGGAAAACCGTCACAGGCTTGTGAAGCAATGGAAATGGGTGCAGCTGCAATTATGGCAAATACAGCCCTTGCAACGGCAGGTAATCTTCCTATGATGGCAGCAGCATTTGGTCAGGCTATCGAGGCTGGGCGAAAAGCATATCTTGCAGGACTTGGCAGGGTTCTCACAAGAGGTGCTTCTGCTTCTGATCCACTTACCGGATTCCTGCGTGATTAAGGAGGCTTTATGGAAAATCAGTTTTTTATAGATTCAGAATATTTATCTCCACAAGCACTTGAAAAAAAACACAGTCTTGAATCAGATCCGACCTGCCGCACAAATCATATGGAATATATGCCGGGCATGGAACAAATCGATTCTGAGGTTTGCGTGGATGTAATGGAGCAAATGAACTCATATGATTATTCAAAATACACTGCAAAGGATGTAAAAAAGGCATTAGAGCATGAAACCTGTTCTATTGAAGATTTCAAAGCATTGCTCTCTCCTGCTGCGGAGCCATTTCTTGAGCAGATGGCGCAGAAGGCAAGCCTTGAAACAAGCAAGCATTTTGGAAACACTGTATATCTTTTTACACCATTGTATATAGCAAATTATTGTGAAAATTATTGTGTTTACTGTGGCTTCAACTGCTACAACCATATCAATCGTATGAAGCTTACTATGGAGCAGATTGAACACGAAATGAAAGTAATTGCCGACAGCGGTATGGAGGAAATACTTATTTTGACAGGGGAGAGCCGGGCACAGAGCGATGTCAAATATATCGGCGAGGCCTGCAAGCTGGCAAGAAAATATTTTCGTATGGTAGGACTTGAAATATATCCTCTGAACACCGACGAATACCGTTATCTCCATGAATGTGGAGCAGATTACGTTACTGTATTTCAGGAAACATATGATACTGACAAATACGAAAAGCTACATCTTCTCGGTCATAAACGTGTATGGCCTTATCGGTTTGATGCGCAGGAGCGCGCACTTATGGGTGGAATGAGAGGCGTTGCATTTTCAGCACTACTTGGACTTTCTGATTTTAGAAAGGACGCGCTCGCAAGCGCTCTGCATGTTTATTATCTTCAGCGCAAATATCCGCATGCAGAAATGTCACTTTCCTGTCCAAGACTTCGTCCGATAATCAACAACGACAAGATTAATCCACTTGATGTTCACGAAAAACAGCTTTGTCAGGTTCTGTGTGCGTACCGTATATTTTTACCTTTTGTAGGTATCACTGTTTCATCCCGTGAAAGCGCCGAATTTAGAAACGGTATTGTAAAGATTGCTGCAACTAAAATTTCTGCCGGTGTGTCGACAGGTATCGGTGACCACGAAAGCAAGTACAGCGGAAAGGAGTCTGCGGATGCTAAGGGCGACGAGCAGTTTGAAATCGACGACAACCGAAGTCTCGACAAAATGTATCAGGATATTTCCGACGAAGGCCTGCAGCCCGTATTAAATGATTATCTTTATGTCTGATATTATATGTGTTACAAACCGATTGCTTTGCAAAGAAGACTTTTTAGTACGAATAGAAAAAATTGCCTGTGAAAAGCCCAAAGCAATAATACTTCGTGAAAAGGATTTGCCTAAAGATGAATATAAAGCTTTGGCAGACTCTGTAATGTCTATATGCGGGAAATACAATACAACTTGTATTCTTCACAGCTTTTCAGCTGTAGCAGATGAGTTTGACTGCAAGGCTATTCATTTGCCTTTGCACATTCTCAAAGAACTTTCTGATAAGGACAGAGCAGGGTTTCATATACTCGGTGCATCGTGCCACTCTGTCGCGGATGCAAAGGAAGCCCAACGTCTTGGCTGTACTTATATAATTGCAGGTCATATATTTGAAACTGACTGCAAAAAAGGCTTAGCCAGCAGAGGTATTGAATTCTTAAAGGAAGTATGCGAAAGTGTTTCCATTCCTGTATACGCAATCGGCGGAATTAATGATGAAAATATTTCGCAGATTAGGAGTGCCGGAGCAAAAGGCGCATGCGTAATGAGTGGAGTAATGGAATGTAATAATGTACAAAAATATTTGGGAGCTTTGAAATGATATTTAACAAAGAAATGTTGCTTTTATATGCGGTTACAGACCGCAGCTGGGTTGGTGAAAAATCACTCTATGAGCAGATAGAGAATGCCCTCAAGGGTGGCGTGACTATAGTCCAGCTAAGAGAAAAAAATATGGATAATACGGAATTCACAAACGAGGCGATAAAGATTAAAGAGCTTTGCCACAGATACGATGTTCCACTAATCATAAACGACAATGTCGATGTCGCGTTAAAGAGTGGAGCCGACGGCGTTCACGTTGGAATCGAGGATGCACCTGTCAGTGAAATTCGAAAAAGAGTTCCGAAGAATTTTATTATAGGAGCAACTTCCAAAACAATTGAGCAGGCAAAAAAGGCTGAAGCTGACGGAGCAGATTATATAGGTGTAGGTGCTGTTTTCCCCTCACCTACAAAGAAAAATGCAGTGCGCATTACCACTAATCAGTTAGAGGAAATCTGTTCTTCTGTCTCAATACCTGCCGTTGCTATCGGTGGTATCAGTCTTGACAATATAGACGAACTTGAAGGTGGAGGCATGGACGGTGTTGCTGTAGTATCTGCTATTTTTTCAGCAGATAATATAGAAGAAACAACCTCCTGCCTTAAGGAAAAAATAACAAATCTTATTAACGATTAATTGATACGCGGCAAATTGGGGGCACCACCTTTTGTCGCTTAACAAAAATAATGCAAATAAAAGAGAGGTAACACTATGAGAAAAGCATTATCAATCGCAGGCAGTGATTCCTGCGGAGGCGCCGGCATTCAAGCAGATATTAAAACAATGACTATGAATGGTGTGTACGCCATGAGTGCGATAACGTCACTTACAGCGCAGAACACAACCGGCGTAAGAGCGATTCAGGATTCGACACCTGAATTTTTGAAACAACAAATTGACGCTGTATTTGAGGACATATATCCCGATGCAGTAAAAATCGGTATGGTATCTTCAGCAGAGCTTATCAAGGTGATTGCCGAAAGGCTCAGATACTATAACGCAAAAAACATTGTGGTTGATCCTGTGATGGTGGCAACGAGTGGTTCAAAGCTGATTTGCGATGACGCAATAGCTACATTAAAAAGCCAGCTGCTGCCACTTGCAAAAATTGTTACGCCGAATATTCCCGAGGCTGAAGTATTGTCAGGGATGAAGATTCAAAGTCCCGACGATATGATTAAGGCCGCACAAATTATCAGCGATGAATACAACTGTGCAGTCCTCTGCAAGGGTGGGCACAGTATGAACGACGCCAATGATTTATTGTTCGAAAATGATGAATACCAGTGGTTTAACGGAAAGCGCATTGACAATCCAAATACACACGGAACCGGATGTACTCTCTCCAGTGCCATCGCTGCAAATCTTGCTAAAGACTTTGATTTGTCAGCATCAGTCGAGCGCGCAAAGGATTACATTACAGGCGCTCTGGCAGATATGCTAGACCTCGGTGAAGGAAGCGGACCTATGAACCACGCATTTAATCTAAACAGTCATTTTGCTGATGAAGCATAAATAAGAGTTCGCTTGCGAACTCTCTCGCGAGGCGCGGATTCGTAAGAATAACTACCTTTCCGCGCCTCTGCGCTCCCGCGGAGCGTTTTTGTAATTATAGGAAATTCTTTTGAATTTCCTATAATACAAAATATTTGTTTGAAAGGAATTTATATTATGAGAAATTACACAACACAAATGGATGCTGCAAAGCGCGGCATTATCACACCTGAAATGAAGGAAGTTGCAAAGAAGGAATACCGCACAGAAGAGGAAATCAGAGATCTTGTCGCAAAGGGACAGGTTGCCATATGCGCTAACAAGCTACATACCTGTATTGAGCCTAATGGTGTAGGCTCAATGCTTCGCACAAAAATAAATGTTAATCTTGGTGTTTCCCGCGACTGCAAGGATTACGATATTGAAATGCAAAAGGTAATGGAAGCCGTTAATATGGGTGCAGAGGCTATTATGGACCTCTCATCTCACGGAAACACACAGCCTTTTAGACAGAAGCTTATTTCCGAATGTCCTGCAATGATTGGTACTGTTCCTGTTTATGACAGTGTAATTCATTATCAGAGAGATTTGGCAACACTGACTGCAAAGGACTTTATCGATGTAGTTCGTCTGCACGCACAGGACGGTGTTGATTTTGTCACTTTGCACTGCGGTATCACACGCAAAACTATAGAGCAGATTAAAAAACATAAGCGTAAAATGAATATTGTATCAAGAGGTGGCTCTCTCGTATTTGCCTGGATGAGTATGACGGGTGAGGAAAATCCATTCTACGAGTACTATGATGAGATTCTTGATATTTGTCGTGAGTACGATGTTACTATTTCACTGGGTGACGCTTGCCGACCTGGATGTCTCGCAGATGGAAGCGATGTATGTCAGATAGAGGAGCTTGTTCGTCTCGGAGAGCTTACAAAGCGTGCATGGGAAAAGGATGTTCAGGTAATGGTTGAAGGTCCCGGTCATATGCCTATGGACCAGATTGAAGCTAATATGAAAATGCAGCAGACTATTTGTATGGGCGCACCATTCTATGTACTCGGACCAATCGTAACTGATATTGCACCAGGCTATGACCATATCACTTCTGCTATCGGTGGTGCAATCGCAGCATCATCAGGTGCAGCTTTTCTGTGCTATGTAACACCTGCTGAGCATCTTGCTCTGCCAAATGTCGATGATGTTAAACAGGGTATTATTGCATCAAAGATTGCAGCCCACGCAGCTGACATTGCAAAGAAAATACCTCACGCCAGAGATCTCGACGACCAAATGGCTGACGCTAGACGTACCTTTGACTGGGAAAAGCAGTGGGAATGTTCTATTGACCCGAAAACTGCAAAATCAATCCGTGACAGCCGTGCCCCTGAGCATGAGGATACCTGTTCAATGTGCGGAAAGTTCTGCGCGGTGAGAAGCATGAATAAGGCGCTGAATGGGGAGTATATTGATATATTGTAGAAATTTGAGATTGAATTTGGGGAAGTATAAGACTGTCGCATTTGCGACAGTCTTTTTTCATTTTAGTGGAGTTTTTCATCTCTTATGATTTTGAAAAGTATCAATTTGATGCGAAAATACTCATTTGACAAAATGGAACATACAAATAATCCTATTATTTTATCTTTCATCCACAAAAGGTGATTTTGATAATCAAAATGTGCTTATTACTGTATCTTTTTACCCAAATACATTGATTAGATAAAAATGAACATAAAATATAATTAACATTTTATCTTTTGGCTTAAAAAGTCTTTTTTGATAAATTCAAAAAACAAATCAATCTAAAACTTAATATATATATACAAGCGAGGTAGTGAAATTTTTTTCGATAAAGTGTGTACAAAATATTTTTATAACAAACGTTAAATATATTAATAATTTAAATTCAGTCATTTTTCATTATGTGCTCTATAACAATAATTTTTCCAACAGCTATCTTTGGATTTGAATATAGATTATATGAAGCTATATGCTGCCTGTCAGACTCCCATTTATTCACTGCATCATATGCACTCTTATGTGTTCTAACAAAAAAATCTAAGTAAGAAAGTACCTGGTCTCTTGACAGTAAGCCCTTTTCTATTGCTCTTTCCAAAATAACTCTTCTTTGTGAAGGGCTTAAATCTTCATCTTTGCTAACATTATATCCCAATATATGCAGAGGCGACTCCTTTTTCCAATAACTACTTTCAAAATTATATTCTCCATATTCTTTATAATCCTTATAAGTCATAATTTGACTGAGAATGCGACCTTTCTTTTTTAATTCTTGATAAGTATCATTAAGAGCAAAGTACAAATTACACGTCTTACAATATGCGATTGGAAACAAATATGTATGGATTCTTCCCTTTGAATCACAAATATCTACCTCTCCAGCCATATCTATCATTTTATGATGTGAATTACAGAAAAAGCTATTACTCCTTATAATAATACTGCACTCATCAAAATGAAATTTACTAAGTGAAAGTAACTTGCTAGTATTTTCTTTTACAGGATTAATCTCTTTGCATAAAGATTTAGCAAACTCAATATTTTCAACATTCTTTTTATTAGACCAACAACGTTTCTTTCCAAACCAACGCCAACCGCATATCTTTAACAAATTTCGTGTCTTTTCGTCAGGAATCTTATCAAAATACAGTTCAACCTGTCTATCTGTCTCTTTATATGAGACCATATCATAACCTCCCCATCTTCGTACTACCGTATTTGCTTTTACAAATCCATTACTAACTTATCAATAACTATATAACAAACAACAAAATATATTTTGCCTTTTAAGCATTATTAATTATAAACATTTTCGATAGTTATCTACCAGTAATGGTATAGCTACTTCAAGCCAAAAACTTCCACTTATTCTCCCTGAAGACATTCCACCATGGTCAAATTCTTTTACATATGCTTGTGCTTCTCTTGTTAATTCTGCACCTGTCTTTTCTTTAAATTTACTTTCAATAATTTCTTTTATCTTTTCTTCACCACAATTAATAGGAATTTCTTTGCAATATTTCTGCAAATAATCCCACATATAAGGATCACCGCGAAGTCCCCATTGTTTTGGTTTATTTTCAAAAATAATTGATAAATATTTGTTTGTATTCTTCATCATTATAAAATCCTTTTTTAAGGTTTTCCTCTCAAAAACTTTGGTTATATCAGTTATATTTTTTATTCCAACCCATTAGAACAAAATTCATCTATTAACTCTTGTACTCTACTTATTATCAATCACCTCCCAGTGACCGCTATATCCACTACCTACGTAAACAACATTAGGCATTTTTTTAATTTTACGTTTTACAGTAATCGGACTTATACCAATCTTATCAGCTATTTCCTTTGTAGTTATTTTATTATTTGCCTTAATCAATTCAATTATTAATAATTCATCGGTCTTTTGAATATCACCTTGAATATCATCTTGAGTATCATCTTGAGTGACATCTTGTCCCTCAACATAATTAAGATTGTACAATGTAAGAATGAAGTATCCTTTCTGTGCATCAAATACTGGTTTTAACTTCTTATTATGGTACTCTTTAAATGATAATTTAAAAGTCGAAATAGGATTCAAAGCTGTTTTTATTGTATCATATGAGCATTTATAATCCAATAAAATAGATACTCAAACACTAAGATTTCACTCCGTTTACATATCAAAAGGGCCTATGAATTCCATATCATCATCTAACCCAAACAAATACATAAAACTGGAAAAGTTATAAGGATAATCATTACTACCCGCAAACTCTACAGTTTTGTGTCCGTTATTGTATTCAAAAGTAACACTCCATTGAATACCGTCCTTTACAATATACCCCCATCTTTCTGTGTCATAGTAACTGCGCCATTCGCCGATATAAATATCCGCCAACTCATCCATAAATTCCTCTTTGTCCATGATTTCTTCTTCAATTGGCATATTGGATTCCTCACTATTGTACACAACTTTATCTTCATCAACATCAAGAACATACCTATTTGTCCCACAGAAAAAACCACCTATTTCAAAAGTAATTCTTGAAATATTCTTTATATTTTCCTGGAATGACAAAGCTTTAATTTCAGCCTTGGATGGTTTGTATGTGCCTCCGACATCTTCTAAAGCCTGCTTTGCTCTTTCTAGATATCTGCGAGTAACTGAAATTCTAACCCGTTCTGATGGACAAATGTGAGTCATATGTTCATAGTCTGGATTTTCAATTATATTCTTAAGACGCCCAATCTGATTTTTCAACCCACGAATAGTTGAAAGTATTTGTTTTTCATCTTTCCCCTTAAGATTTTCCTCATAATAAGTTTCAGGATCTATCATCATAATCATACACCTCCTTTACTGTTATGATGCATCTGTTTTTTGCGTCATTTCATTATCCCCAAATATTTCCGCCCAATTGTCCTCTAATCGCTCTGCATATTTTCTAGGTACTCTGACAGCTTGTTCAGGAGTAGCACCATCAAACGGAATCCATGTTGAGCTTCCTTTCTCTAATCGGTACTTTTCCCCGTCTAAGCTTTCCTGATATATAACACCTTCACTCTCATCAAGCGAGAAAATTACAAATACGTCTTTATATAGCCCAAGCATTTCCCAATAAAAATATTCAGTATCTGCATCAAATTGTGTTCCATATAAAGCATCCACCATCTTTCCATAATACCACGCCTGTTTTTTTGCTCCTGCATTAAATCTGTTCCACAGCTCATCTCCTAAATCTCTATAATCCTTATAAATACTACGAAGATTTGCAAGTTTATCCGCCAAAACAAGTTTTTTTAATCGTGGTGGGGCACAATATGTGTCCTGGTATTCCTTTTCTTTTCTTTCCTCCCATGACTTGCTTTTATCTTCACTGTGCGCTCCTACGAGTTTTGCAACCTCTGCCCCAAACAAGACTCTTATCTCATCAATCGTAGTATCAGTATCCTCAACTGTATCGTGAAGAACTCCAGCAATCAACAGCTCTGTATCTGCGTTCATTGAGGCAAGGAGCGCCATCGATTCCATCGGGTGAACAATATAAGGGAGGTTAGTTCCTTTTCTGCATTGTCCGGCGTGGCGTTCCGTTGCAAAATAAATCGCCTGATTCAATCTTGCGTTATCTACCTTATGTATATTTTCCTCATTAGCATTGGCCAATCTCATCCAATCCTCAACCATATCGGCAGCCTCTTCTTTTGTGATAGAAGAAAAATAACTCATCATCAGAGACGACTCATAATACTCATAAAAATTATCCTTTTTAAACCACTCCAAACCACGCTTGTTAAAACCATAAACCTCATCATCTTTTATTTCTACATAAATAATATTTTCCATATATAACACTACACTTTTGGCGTTTAATATTTCTTCTCTGCTTAATTGTTTACTCATGATATTTCCTCCTACCAATCTTCATCATCACTATCTTCAATCGCATCGTCCACGCCCCTTGCGTAATCATCATCTTTCCAGTATCTGTCCCAGTCATAATCATCGTCCATATATACGTCATCGTAACCATCGTCGTATGTGTCATGTGTTTTTGACTTGCTTGATGAGCCGCTTGAGCTGTAGTTATTTGAATAGCTACCTGTGCTACTTGTGTTACTGCTGCTGCTTGAACTACTGTTTATACTGCTTGATGTGGTTGTGTTGCTTGAGCTATTATAGCTACTGCCCGATGACGATTTGTACTTGTTACTATACGAACTATATGTATTGTGGTCGTGCATATAGCAATAATCCCCCTTTTCACTTACAGTTCTGTCACAATCATAATGTGCACATTTAGGACTACTTCCCACTCCGAATAAAGCTAATACAGCGCATATTCCAAGCATTACCAAAATTGTATAAAATGCTGCTTCAAAGTTAGACATCTTTTTACTCATAACGAACTCCTTTCTGACTGTCAAAATGTTGACTAGTTTAAATACTACTTTTCTTGACTGCTACATATATTGTTTCTATGCTCTAATATTATCTCAGAGCAAGTCCTATAAAAGGGACATATAAAAAGATGCCCTAAAGCATTGTTTTCATACTTTTCTTTACTTATTTTTCTTATTTACTGTAATTATTAAAATACTGATACATCTATCACCTTTTGAATTGCTTTAATTGCTTCATTGTATTCTAACTTCGTCTTTTGAAAATAACTTGTAATATCTTCGTAGTCACTTTCATATACTCTATTTTCTATTATCTGCGATAGTAAGGATGGTATACTTACAGCTGGTGCCGACGACGGACATCTACCCATTTTCTGACGGTGCTCTCGTACCTCTTTAATCAATTCAACAAACTCATCATTAAAATTCATTTTTGGTAGTAGCATATAAATATCAAAAATATGTCTTGAATGCAATTTCAAATCATCATCCATATAATAATCACACAAAGCAAATATTTTATCTATAAAAGTACGCTCTAAACTCTGAACTTTCATTTCAAAAGGCTCTAACTTATATTCCTCGACGATATCCATATTTTCTTTCATCAAAAACTGATAAATGTAACTATCTACCGTTGCTTTCTCAGTTGGAAAAGCTTTGGTTCTTAATACTATTTCCATCTTTACACCTGGAAACAAGCTTGCTGGAACATATCCATCAATAGGATTGTAATTCAAAATATAACACTGATAATCTGCTTTGCTCCAAATATTATCCAAATCCGGAATCGGCATTCCAAGTTCTTCACTAATCTTTACCACGACATTTTCCTTAAATTGCCTTCTAGCACCTCTACCTAAATCGTCTGAAAATGCTATATCAATATCCTCTGAAAATCTATCAATAACATGATGACATTTTGAAAGAGATGTTCCTCCCTTAAAGACGCATTCAGGAGCTCTCTTAGATAATTCCCTAAGAATCATAGTGACATAATAATCCTTTTCTATAATGGCAATGGGGAGACCAATATCATTTGCAGTTGCTGAAACTACTTCTTCAAATAACTCTTTGTCATTATGCAAAAACATTATATAACTCCTTTTCGTAAAAATTCTTATATACTTTAACCGGATATAATGAAATATAAGCATCTATATCTTTTTTCTGTATATTTTGCTTCTCAATGATATCTCTTAAGCGTCTTGAAATAACATCCTCGTTTTCATCCGACAATCTATCTATTTCACAAAGCAGATCAAGGAATTGAAGGACTTTGGCATTTTCTTCTGTCACTGTTGCTCTAGGCTTTCTAAGTCTGATTGTCTGCCCTTTGATATCTATATCCCTAACCTTAGCACTCGCCTCATTTGAAACTATCTCTATTGTAACAGGAACCTGTAAGTTAATTCCCACCTGATTAGCAAATGTATATCCACTATAATATCCCTCAATTTTGCCTCGGCGATTTATATATCTGTATTTAGCTACTATACCAGCCGAAATTGGAATCCCACCTTTTAATCTTGATTGCGATGGAATATAAAAAACACCATTATCAAATCGTTTTAATAATCCCTGGTCACATAATTGCTTTAATAAAGGTCTAAGAGTATTTCCATTTAATCCCACTTCAATATCGGAGGTAAATATTGGTTCATTCGGTTTATAATTTTCTAATAAATATTCATATAACATACTATCACCGCCTCATAACGCTTTTTGATTACTTATTTACACTTTCGTTTGTGTAATTATAACGCTTTTTAACTTTAAATGTCAATATCCGTTAGTTTAACATATCAATTACTTTCTAAATCTTATTATTTTCTGTTCTAATATTAGTATGCAAAACACAAATATCTGCTATAGCAATCATGACATTTGTTAGCTTTATTTATTAATCCCTTCTTCCTTAAGTATTGCAAATATAAAAAAAGACTGTTATCTAACAGCCTTTTCTCAATGAATATTATTTCTTCTTTTTCCTGTCATATCAGCTACAACTAATTTGTAAACTGCTGTAGCCGGAATCATGTTTCTTTTCCGACCTTGCGAGAGATTTTGCAATAGTACTCTCTGTTCTTCATATTATGCTACTGATATTATTATTCAGCAACTATTATCTCAATATTGTTCTTTTCTAAAAACTCGCTTATCTCTTTTGTTGGTTTTTTATCTGTAATTAGCACATCGATATTCTCTAACCCAAAGCACTTATATGTTCCTTCTGTCTCAAATTTTGAATACTCTGTAACAACATATACTTTTCTAGATCTTTGAGCCAAAAGCTTTTTGATTGGTGCATCCTCTTCCTGAATTGTATATGCACCATCCTTCATGATTGCATCAACACCTAAAAATACCGCATCATAATATACTTTTGAAATCTGCTCCATTGTATCCTGTCCATATATGAATTTATTATTATGATTTAGCGTTCCTCCCATAATATGCACTTTGCAACCAACCTGATCCATAGCTTGAACATTGTCTAATGAATTCGAGTATGCATTTATAGAATTTGGAATTATTTTGCATAGCTGATATATAGTAGTAGACGCATCAAAATAATATGTTTTTTCAGGCTCTACCAATCTTAAGGCAGCTTTTGCTATCCTTTTTTTCTCTTCAACCTTATCGTCCCTTCTAATATTATAGCATTTCCTAATCAATGAATTGCGTCTTAATGTAATTCCACCATGAGTTCTGATTACACTGCCTTCTTCAGTTAATTTGACAATATCTCTTCTGGCAGTATCTCTAGAGATTCCCAGTTCCTCCATAATTTCATTTTTTGTCAGACTCTCTCTGACATTTAATAGTTCAATTATTTTGTTTAATCGTTCTTCCTGAAACATAAAAAGCTCCTCTTATTATACCTTGCAAATATACTTACAAATGCTTACTTACAATAAGTATATCTTTTATTATAATAACTAGTCAATCTTTATGTCTGTAACAGAGACAATTAATTCACTTCCGGAAAATGATTTTATCCCAAATCCAACCTTCATAAAAATCGAATCATCTAAAACGATATTTCCTATTTCAGTATTTTCACCATTCTCATTTACAAATGAAAAACTAAATTTATTATCCTTTTTATCCATTATAAGCCTAATGCTTTTACCGCAATATTCAACCTCAGGATTCTTCATTTCAAATATATCAAAGCCCCCTGAAACTATTCTTCTGCCATTCTTTGTGCTAGCCAGACTAACATAAGCATACTCTTCCTCACTCTTGTATGCATAGATTCCAAATGAATCACCCAAAGAAACATTGCGACCCGTTAAAGTTGCACTTAAAGTAAAGTCTCCTATAAACTCTTGATTGACAAATGGAGATAGCATCCTATCAAAATCTAAGCTCCCATCATAATCCTCATCCATGCATGGAATAACAATAGTATCTAAATTCTCCATCCAAAATAATCCGTTCTCAATCTGATATGCCATAATTATCCTCCTTTTAACCATTTTGCTTAATTATGCTTATTTATTGCTTTCAGTTGCTTATAGGTTAAGTATATATAAGCATTTTTAATTTGTCAATAAGTTTTTTTAAGCATTGCTCTCACAATATGTAAATGGTATAATTTACACAAATTGGAACGTTAGTTCAACGAGAAAATTACTTATATTTTATGGAGGGAGTTCGACGATGAAAGAAATTTTACTCGGAAACACACAGCAGAAAATGCCTGCTGTTGTAGTAGGCTGTATGAGACTTGCAGGCAAGAATTGCAGTGAAATGCAGAGCTTTATTCATTCAGCATTAGAACAGGGAGCGTATTTTTTTGATCACGCTGATATTTACGGAGGGGGTCAAAGCGAGATTATCTTTGGAGAGGCTATGGCAAAGGATTCTTCTATTAAAAGAGAAGATTTATTTTTGCAGTCAAAATGTGGTATCAGACAGGGATTTTTTGATTTTTCAAAGGAATATATTATCTCTTCTGTAGACGGGATTTTAGAGCGTTTGCAAACTGACTATCTGGATGCTCTTTTGCTCCATCGCCCGGATGCGCTGGTAGAGCCGGAGGAAGTTGCTGAAGCGTTTGATGAATTATACACAAGTGGCAAGGTTAGACATTTCGGTGTATCAAATCACAAACCAATGCAAATTGAATTGTTAAAGAAATATGTAGAGCAACCATTGATTATCAACCAGCTACAGTTTAGTATTCCTGTATCTAATATGGTAGCAAATGGTTTGGAGGTGAACATGTCATCTGACTGTGCAGTGGACCGTGACGGCAGTGTATTAGATTATTCCAGACTTAATGATATGACTATTCAGGCATGGTCACCATTCCAGATGCCAAATTGGCAGGGATGCTTTATTGACAGTGATAAATATCCTGAATTAAATGATGCAATGGAGGATTTGGCCAAGCAGTATGGCGTCAGCAAAACTACTATTGCTGCAGCTTGGATTTTGCGCCATCCTGCAGGCATGCAGATTATAACCGGTACAGCAAGCGAGCAGCGTCTTTCTGAGATTATTGAAGCTGAAAAGATTAACCTTTCCAGACAGGAATGGTACCGACTGTATTTGGCAGCAGGACATTTCTTGCCTTAATTATATCAGAATCTCTTTATCTTTTTTGTTGTATTCTTCTCAAATTCAGTTTCACGAATTTTCAATTTCACAACACGCTTGTAAAGAGGGGCATTCATATTGTATTCATCTATGATTTGCTGAATAGTATCCTGCATAGATTTCACCCTTTTCTTTGAAGCATATTCATAGTCAGGATAAATTTCAGCCTCTATGACGCCATCGCTGTCACGTACAAGTACCTCCTGTATGATACGCTTTTCAGAAAGCTTGTTTTCAATTTCTTCAGGAGACACATTTTCTCCGTTAGGCGTGATGATGAGATTTTTCTTTCTGCCTGTCAGGAACACAAATCCATCCTCATCCACATATCCCAAATCTCCCGTCTTAAGCCATCCATCCGAGAGCGTTTCTGCAGTTTCCTCTGGCATATGATAATAGCCCTGCATGACACTTGTGCCCTTTACCCAAAGCTCCTCTTCAACCGTCTTCGCCTCACAGTTTGGCAGAAGCTTTCCAACAGAACCTTTTTTGCTGTTCCATGGAAGATTGGTGCTTATTACAGGTGAGCATTCCGTCATGCCATAACCCTGCAATATTGTTATACCGTACTTTTTAAAAGTGTCTATATAGGCCGGATTAAGATAAGCCCCGCCACTGCATATCGTGTGAAACTGCTTTCCGAATACCTTAGCTTTAACTACAGGTGCAGGCAGAAGTGATGCCGACTCAAGCTTTTTTGCAAGAGTTTCTATCATAAGGGGAACCATAAGTATCATATTTGGTTCAAATAGTTTTATGTTTCTGGCAAGACGCATGAGCGAATCATTAATGCAGATGGTACATCCGATTGAAAGAGCCTTTAATATATCCATACTGAGACAATACGCATGATGAACCGGAAGAACCGACATAATAACCGTTCCCTCCTCTATCCTCATATCAAGGCATGTTGCATTCTCCGCAAGATTCCTGTGTGAAAGCATAACACCCTTACTCTTTCCGGTTGTTCCTGATGTGAACATGATTGTAGCAATATCCTCAGGTGCAGGCTCATAATCGAAGCCCGGTTGTTGCTCATTTACAAGCTTCCAAAATGACAGCGTATCACCCTCATTATCTTCCTTGTTCATAGCAATCAGATGATTCAACCCCGGACACTTTGCAGAAGCCTCTGCTGCTGTCTGAGCCTTGCTTTCATCATATACAAGTGTTGTCACATCCGCCCTCACAAGCAAATCACATATGTCCTCTGCCGGAAGCTGTGCATCAATGGGAACCGCAACATGTCCTCCGTTTACCGTTCCCATATAAGTGACTACCCACTCATATGATGTTGCTCCGAGAATTGCAATATGTGCATTCTTTTCGCCTATAAAATCAAGCGCAGCGGAAAATTTTTCTGAATCCTGCTTTAATTCGGTATATGATTTGTGCTCAATAACAGTCTTCTTTCCATCTTGATTAACCCCTTTAACCTTGTACCTGAAGGCATCACTTTTTCCATATGAA
>CAZWAG010000018.1:0-25547 GCA_964631845.1 uncultured Eubacterium sp. | reverse complement strand
TTTTCCAATCATCTCTCCCATAATTAAACCTCTTACCACTAATATTATTAATTAGTTTTTCCAATATTGGTGTTAATATACAGAATAATGTTTTGACTGTTTCTTCCTTATTATTTAAGTTTTTAACACTTTAACTTGCTAAAATCGTTTTTTTCCTTTACAATATTACTTTATGAAAAATTAAACAAAAGGAGAAATAATATGACAACTTCAGAAATTGGTATTTTGATTGCCATCATAGCTTATATGGCTGGTATTATCGGAATCGGAATTTATTACTCAAAAAAGAGTAATACAACTGGTGATTTTTATTTAGGAGGAAGACAATTAGGCCCATTCGTTACTGCTATGAGTGCTGAAGCCTCAGATATGAGTAGCTGGTTATTGATGGGACTTCCGGGTGTAGCATATCTCACAGGTATATGCGATGCTTTCTGGACAGCTGTAGGTTTGGCTATCGGTACATATGTCAATTGGTTAATTGTTGCGAAGAGACTTAGACACTATTCTGTAGCTTGTGGAAATGCAATCACAATTCCGGATTTCTTTGCAAACAGATATAGAGATAAGAAAGTATTAAAATGTGTTTCTGCATTGATTATCATTATATTCTTTGTACCTTATACAGCTTCAGGTTTTGCTGCATGTGGTAAATTATTTAATTCATTATTTGGAATTGATTATCTTACAGCAATGATTATCAGTGCAATTGTTATTGTTGCTTATACTACTCTTGGTGGTTTCCTTGCTGCAAGTACATCTGACTTTATTCAGAGTATTGTAATGACAGTTGCATTAGTTATCGTTTTGGTATATGGAGTTATCTCTGTAGGTGGCGTTGATCAGGTTGCTGCAAACGTATCAGACTTGGCAGGATATATAAACATTAATGCAATGTATGATGCTACTACAGATTCAGCTACACCTTATGGAATAATCTCAATTGTATCTACTCTTGCATGGGGACTTGGATATTTTGGTATGCCACATATTCTTCTTAGATTTATGGCTATCGAAAATCCTGAAAAGATTAAATTATCACGTAGAGTTGCATCTGTCTGGGTTGTAATTTCTATGGCAGTTGCAATATTAATCGGTGTTATCGGATACAGCATGTCAGCACACGGTGTTATCGGAGAATTTGGTTCATTTGATTCAGAAACAATCATCGTTCAGATTGCACATATTTTGAGTAACCACGGTATTTTATTTGCTATTTTGGCAGGTGTAATTCTTGCCGGCATTCTTGCTTCAACAATGTCAACATCTGACTCACAGCTTTTGGCTGCATCATCTAGTGTTTCAGAAAACATCATTGGTGGTGTGTTTGGTATTAAGCTCACAGAAAAAGCGCAGATTATTGTTGCCAGAACAGCCGTTATCATCATTTCAATTATAGCTATGTTCCTTGCAAGCAATCCTGACAGTTCAGTATTCCAGATTGTTTCATTTGCCTGGGCAGGCTTTGGTGCAACATTTGGTCCTGTAATGCTTTGTGCATTATTCTGGAAACGCTCAAACAAATACGGTGCAATTGCCGGTATGATTGCCGGTGGTATAATGGTATTCGTTTGGAAGTTTGTTGTAAGACCAATGGGCGGTGCTCTTAACATCTACGAATTACTTCCGGCATTCCTTGTTGCTATGGCATTTATCGTAGTTGTAAGTTTAATAACTAAAGCTCCTGAAAAGGAAATAATTGATGAATTTGAATCAATCAAATAATTGATTTCTATAAACGTAAAAGATGCTCAAAACCAATATTTGATTTTGAGCATCTTTTATTTTATTTACTTTCAAAAAATTCTTCTACTCTGTTTTTTGTATCGAATACATTATTGTACTGTGCATAGTTATATTGCTGTAATAACTCGTAATATGGAGAAGTTTTGTCGCCATTACTATAGAAGTTACCATCTGCTCCAATATATCCGTATCTCGTCAAAATTGGAACCTGCTTTTGAATCTCTGATGCCATCTGCTGATAACCGGACTTTGCAAGCCCTGCTGTATCTAACAATAATGAGCTGAGATAGTTTGCACTGATGTCCAAGCTGTCATTTTCTTCTATATCGTAGTTTGCCCAGAGGAAATACTGTGTATTTCTCTTTTCAAGATTCTTATGAACATCATCAAGTCTACTGTCTGCATTGACTGCATCATAAAAATCATCTTCAAGCTTTGGCTGATGATCACCGAAAAACAAAATGATTGTTTTTTCATCCTGTTTTTCAAAATACTCTACAAGCATTTTGACCGCGTCATCTGTGTGCTTCATCATATTCATATACTCATTTGCCTGCGGAATGTTCAAATCATATCCTAGCTTGTAATCACCGGAAATATTTCCATTAGTAAACGGACTATGATTTTGCATTGTCACGTTGAACATAAAGAACGGACTGTCATTGTTCTCATTATGCTTTTCATATTCCTCAATAATGCGTTCAAAATCCGCTTTATCAGATATATATCTTCCAACTCTTTCTGTATCAGCCGGGAAATCTTCTTCTGTGATAAAGTTTTCAAATCCAAAAAAAGGATAAACCTTGTCTCTCTTATATCCATTTCCTTTGTATGGATGCATAGCTGTTATTCCACCATAGCCCTGTGCTTTCAAATTGTCAGCCAGCGATGTCATTGGACCGTTGATGTACGTTGTGTATACTGTGATAGCATTTGGAATAAATCCCATCGTGTTTGTAGTAAGAGCTTCAAACTCTGTAGCTACTGTTCCACCGCCAAATATTGAGACATAAAGCTGCCCTTTTATCGTATTATCCTTCATGCTCTTATAATACGTTACATTGTCTTTGTTTATATCCATATCAGCAAATGAAGCGAAATCCGTAAACGCCTCATCCATTATCACAATAATATTTGGAGCGTCTTCAATTGATATTGTAGCCTCACTCCCCTTATATTTATCAGCCAATTCTTCAACCTTTGAAACCGAATACCCCTCCGGTGCCTCCACAAACAAATCCTTTATACTTCTTGCAAAGGTTGTATACATTCCAATCTTTTCGAATGTTTCCTGTGGCTTATAATATTTTACTTTAAAGGTTTTATTAAATTCTGTTGTTCTAAAGTAAGCATAATAACATCTTCCCGCAACAACAAGTGCAATCATTATAGGAATGATTCTCCACCAGTTTGGTGTGAGCGTATTTTTCTTTAGCTTTAATGTCACAAATGTGATGGCAATTCCTACCATAACATGCAGGTAATTATAAAAATCTAACGCATAGCTATATCCACCTGCAACGTTTAGAGCAGTTCCTACATTTACAATGTCGACAGCCAGAAATCCTGTCCCTCTAAATGTAATAAGGTAATAGTTTACCAAACCAAATATAACTGAAATCCACGTAACACCGATAATTCCGGCTTTAAAACTGTTTGTCACACAATAAATAAACAAAAACATTGCAAGGATAATATATAAGTTCATCTCCATTGCGACAAGCTTCATACCATGCCATGGATATCCTTGTGATATCTGCAGCATTACATAGTTTTCGACTATGATAAACAAGCTAAATGACAATGCTGCAAGGTTGTTTACAAGTTCAGACACCTTTATATTTACAAATAGCAAAACTGATGGAACAATAAGAAGGATTGTAGGAATAATCAATCTCTTTGCATGAATTCCATCTTCCTCTTTATATAATCCACCAGTAAAAAGTGTCAGGTAAAACAACGCAAACAAGGCAACTGCCACAATCTTTGTGATTAGCAGTGCTTTTTTCTTCTGTTCTTCCGTCATGTTCTTGAAAGGGATTTTTACCTTTTTTGACATTTCTAATCTCCATTTCTACAGCAAATCGGTTTCTTACAACCGATTACTCTTTTGTGATTATAGGCAATCAATAATCCACGTAAATTATACCACGACCCCCATTTTTTTCAACAATGCCATCATAGTTTTCACATAATTTACACATCAAACAGATGTGGCAGGCGTTCATATTTTACATAACAAATAAATACACTATGCCGGCAAGCCATGATGTGACAATACCATATAATATTACAGGTCCTGCGATTGTAAAAATCTTTGCGCCCACGCCAAAAACAAATCCTTCTGATTTGAATTCAATGGCCGGCGCTGCCACACTGTTTGCAAATCCGGTAATCGGAACAAGGCAACCTGCTCCACCTACCTTTGCAATCTTTGGATAAATGTTTAGGCCTGTCAAGAGAACACTTAAAAATACAAGCGATATTGTCACATAGCTTGCACTGTCCTCTTTATTTGCTCCCATATTTGAATACAGCTCCATGAGAACCTGTCCTAATGTGCAAATCAAGCCTCCTATCCAAAACGCATTTAACATATCCTTCCAAAGGCAGTTGTTTGGAGTAAGTTCTGTCACATACTTATTGTACTCCTCTTTTTCTTTTTCACTAATCATACAAAATCTCCTATCAATTGAAGAAAAGTCCCCAAAGTCTTTGAAATAGCAATTGTCAAAACAATATACTGAAATCCTGTTTTAAGCTTTGCTCTTCTTGAAAATATAGCTGTTGCATTTAAAGCCTCCGATAAAGACACCGCCAATGCTCCAACAAATATTCCCATAAAAAGCCCTGCTATAATGAGAAATATCAGATTTGCGATTCCAAGGGACAAAATTTCTATCTCAAATATCCAAAACAAATTTGCTATTATGATGCCTAAAACAATCATATTTTCGTATAATTTAACCTGTCTTGCTGTATGGCTTTCTCCAATAATTCTCACTGCAACTCCAGATGCTGAAATCAGTGCTGCAACAGCGGCTGCAATCATCATTCCTCCACCAAGTCCAATAACAATCAAAAGTCCAATTCTTATTATCATTTTGTCTGTCCTTTCACCCGACTACTTTTTTGGACAATAGTTTGATTGACATCCTTCTCATATTTGTCCATTTCCACCTGAATTGGAGTCGGCTCACTAGTGGCACTTTGGTGTCCAAAATGATTGTAAAAGACTATGATTCCTATACCTATTCCCAGGGAATAGCATGTAGACAAAATTTTCATTCCAAGCATTTTTTGTCCTAATATGAGTTCAGACATTCTTCCAAACATTCTATGGACTGTAATATCGTTATTAAATGACATAATAGAAAATGCCGCTCCAAAAAACAGAACAAAGCATATGAGAACAACCTTTAGATTTTCCAGCGCTTTGTTCATTTGCTTTTCTTCGCTGAATTCAACAACACACTCTGTCTCTCCAAGACTTTGAATATCGGCATTGCTGTAATTGCTGTTTACGAGGTCAATTATTTCCATAATTGACACAACATGTTTTTTAGTATCCTTCTTTTTTGCAACAATCTGAGAATTCAATTTGCTCTCCACCGATTTGTCCTTGCACTTTATTATTGCTACATCAGACAGCTTGACTGTCGGCTTTGTGCTTTCAGCTGATTGACTTAAATTAATATAAATTATCGTATTCATAATTCTATTATGAGTCATTTTCTATGTTTTATTCTAAATTTGGTTTTTATATTTGATTCTTATATTTTTTAGTATTTTTTTCTCCATTCTTGAAACCTGAACCTGCGTGTATCCAATTTTCTTTGCAATCTCGGATTGTGTTTTGTTATTGAAAAATCTGTCGATAATAATTTCTTTTTCTATCGGATCTAACTCGTCTATTATTTGCTTTACAATCATTTTATTCAGCAGCTGCTCCTCCTCATCTGACTGATCAGCTATGTAGTCAAGCAAAGTAGAATCTCCTGTATCAGAAGTTTCTTTATAAATAGAATCAACGTATGTCGGTGCAGTCATAGCAATAGAAACATCCTCCGAACTAATTTCCGTTTCCTTTACAATTTCCTCAACAGAGGGCTCTGCAATACCCTTCTGTTTGAGTTTTTCTACTGCTGACATGATTTTTATCTGGTTTTCTTTTATCGTCCTCGACACCTTGATTGTCCCGTCATCTCTCAAAAACCTTCGTATTTCGCCTGCAATCATCGGAACGGCATAGGTTGAAAAGGCAACATTAAAATTTGCATCAAACCTGTCAATCGCTTTTATCATTCCTATGCAGCCAAGCTGGTACAAATCGTCCTTTTCCACACCTCTATTTAAAAATCTTTTCACCACGCTCCATATCAATCCTGTATTTTCTCTAAGCACTTGCTCTCTGGCTTCTTTATCTCCACAATGAGCCATTTCTATATAGGATAATGTGTTCACTATTTTGACAGTTTTTTTATTATCTTTCTCATCGTCAATTTTGTTCCCACACCGGGCTTTGATTTGACATCAACTCTGTCCATAAACATTTCCATAAACATAAATCCCATACCTGATCTTTCTAAATCAGGCTTTGTAGTAAACAGCGGCTCTCGTGCTTTTTCTATGTTTTCAATGCCTACTCCAAAGTCCTCTATCTCTATTGTAATTGTACTCGACGTACAGTATAACTCATTAACCGTCTTGTACGTTTTACTCTCTAGCGTACATTCCATCAGAATGTCTCCGCCCTTCTCGTTATATCCATGAATAATTGAATTTGTTACAGCCTCGGACACTGCTGTTTTTATATCATTTATTTGTTCGAGTGTAGGATCTATTCCTGTCAAAAATGCCGAGACTGCAACCCTTGCCAACCCCTCATTCTCTGATTTCGCATCGAATATCAGCTTCATATGATTAGTCGTCTTTGCTGTCATATTTAAAACCAAAACTTTTTCTTCCTTTATATTTTTTACCATACTCCCTCCTAAAAGCTCGTCAAGCTTGGCATTTCCTGTTTATCAACAAGCTTGTACAAACCCGATATAGTAAAAATTCTGTCTATTGTCTGATTAATATTTGTGACAATAATCTGCCCACCTATGTTGTTAATAAGCTTATACCTCCCCATAATCACACCAATGCCTGAGCTGTCCATAAAATTTGTTCTTTTAAAATTAAAAATTACATTTTTAATCTGCTGCGATATTATATACCAGTCAGATTGCTCTGTTATCACCTTTGCATTGTGATGGTCCAGCTCCTCCGGCAGATAAATCAACAAATTTTCACCTCTTACTTCATATAAAACATCCATACCTTACCCCCTTGTTAAAAAAGGAGAAGGAATTATTTTCCTTCTCCTTAGTGTTTAACCTAATTATTCAGCAGCTTCGCCAACCTGATTCTTTGCTGTATCGTAATACTGTGAATCAGGATAATTATCTGCTATTTTCTTAAAGTATTTCTTTGCATTAGTATTGTCGCCGTTGTGGCTGTATGCCCATGCCAAATAATACATAGCATCTACATTACCACTGTCTGACTTCAAGCACTTTGTAAACTGCTTGATTGCCTCTGTATAATCTGCCTTGTCCATAGCCGACATACCATCGTTGTAAGCTGATTTTGCAACCTGTCCCGAAAGCTTTTTGCTAAGTGACTGATATACCTCAGTAAACGCCTTTGAATTCATATTGAGACTATCATCTACTTTTTGAATTTCTTTTGCACTATTACTATAATCCTTAGAGATATAATAATCTACTGCTTTTAAAAGATAATTATAATTATCTGCCAGCGTATTGTCGGTATCTGTAAATTTTGATAACTTTGCTGTTAGCTTATCGTTTTCATCATTCAAAGTGTCTATTTGATTTTCAAGCTCTGAAATAGTCGAGCTCTTAATCGCCAGCTTCTGATTATATTCAACCTTTATATCATTTATCTGCTCTGTTACATTTGACATTCTCGCCGGTGTAACAATAAAGTAAACGAGTGCTGCTCCCAAAAGCAATCCAATAATAATATGAAGAATACTCTGTGCACCGGTAATTGCTTCCTTAAAGTTATTTTGAGGAATAATTACATCATTTCCACTCAAATATGGCCTGTCAACCATGACGCCTCTAAGATTTCGTCTGCGCTCCATTCTAGTCTCAGGATCATTTTTCTTTTCCTGCTCCATGTACAGATTTATTTCTCTTAAGTATCTGATACTGAGTGGATTGCACTTGTCAACCTTCAATGATTTCTTTATAGTACGCTTTGCTCTTTCATACTGTCCATTCTTCATATAAAGCAAGCACAACAGCTGCGATGCCTTAACAAAGTTTGGATTTTGATTAAGAACCTTTTTAAGCTGAATGATAGCCATATCATCAGTTCCTGAATTTGCATACTCTAATGCAATATTAAATTTTTTGATTGTATGGTTAAGCTCATCAACTTTACTTCTATCCTGCTCTATTGCAATAAGGTATTTATCGGCAGGGTTATTGTCAGGCTGAATGTTTGTACTCATTACCCATTCTGAAAACGCCTGAACAGTCTCGCCCATTTCAAAATAAACCAGACCGAGCAAATTTCTTGCATCGATGTTTCTTTTGTTCATCTTGACGCTTCTACGCAAAATATCTGCGGCACCGGCCAAATCTCTATTTTTTGCCTTTGTAATACCTGCATTGTAGTAAGTATTTGATAGCTTAACTATTCTTTTATATACACTAACATCCATACCGCAATGACCACAATAATCACTGTTCGTAAGGACATTACCACAGTTGTAGCATATCATCTATATTTCCATCCTTTTTAATTACTTGTCACCTTTGAGTTCCTCAACCATCTGCATCATTACATCTGTAATATCTGAAATGTTGTTGTTATAAATTGCATCCTCTGCTTCTTCAATTTCAAGGCTAGGATGAAACTTTTTGATTTCCTCATCGAAATTAATCATAAATACTCCTTTCGCCATAACAAACGGCTATTTGACTAATAATTATTTTGTAAGCGCTTCAAGCTGTGCTTTAACCTGTTCCATCATCTGTTCGTATTTTGCCTTCTTTTCCTTCTCCTCGTTAATCTTCTTCTCAGGAGCTTTACTTACGAAGTTTTCATTTGAAAGCATACCGTTTACTCTGGCAAGCTCTTTGTCAAGTTTTTCGATTTCTTTGTTTAATCTCTCGATTTCCTTTTCAACATCAACAAGCTCTGCAAACGGCATATAAATTGTAGCCTTTGGAATTACTACTGATACAGCATTGTCGTCAATACCGGCATTGTCTGCCTGAATAATAACCTCGCTGGCATATCCAAGTGTTGCAAAGAATACATTTCCATTTTCGAAAATTTCGCGTATCCCTGCATCATCAGATACTACGAATACCTTTGCCTTCTTGCTTGGAGCAACATTCATTTCTGAACGTCTGTTTCTAATTGAACGAACAGCTTCTTTTATAATTTCAACAGCTGCTTCCTCTTTTGCGTAATCGTATTCCTCTGTAAATTCAGGCCAAGCAGAAATCATAATTGATTCCTCCTCGTCTTGAAGATTGCAGAAGATTTCTTCTGTGATGAATGGCATATATGGGTGAAGGAGCTTTAATGCATCGATTAATACCTTCTTAAGTGTCCATAATGCTGCCTGCTTTGTCTCATCATTATCATTGTACAATCTTGGCTTAACCATTTCAATATACCAGTCACAGAATTCTTCCCAAATAAAGTCATAGATTTTATCTGCTGCAATACCAAGCTCGTATTTTTCCATATTGTCTGTAACATCTTTTGCCAATGTGTTTGCCTTTGAGAGAATCCACTTGTCAGCGTCAGTTAAATTGTCAGGCTTATTACTTAAATCGATTCCTTCCTCTGGCATATTCATCTGGATAAATCTTGAAGCATTCCATACTTTGTTTGCAAAGTTTCTTGAAGCCTCAACTCTCTCCCAGTAGAAACGCATGTCATTTCCAGGAGCATTTCCCGTAATGAGTGTAAATCTAAGTGCATCTGCACCGTACTTGTCAATTACTTCAAGAGGGTCGATACCATTTCCTAAAGACTTACTCATCTTTCTACCCTGTGAGTCACGAACAAGACCGTGAATGAGTACTGTATCAAATGGTACTTTTCCTACATGTTCAAGACCTGAGAACATCATTCTTATAACCCAGAAGAAAATAATATCATATCCTGTAACAAGTACATTTGTTGGATAGAAATAATCCATCTCCTCTGTGTTTTCAGGCCAACCAAGTGTACTGAATGGCCAAAGTGCTGACGAGAACCATGTATCAAGTGTATCAGGGTCCTGTCTCATTGGCTTTCCACAGTGTGGGCAAACCGGATTTTCCTCTTTTGTTACAACCATTTCACCACAGTCATCACAGTAGAAAGCAGGAATTCTGTGTCCCCACCATAACTGTCTTGAAATACACCAGTCACGAATGTTTTCTAACCAGTGGTAATATGTTTTATCAAAATGTCCCGGAACAAATTTTGTATCACCATTCTTTACTGCCTCAATAGCCGGCTTTGCAAGCTCTTCCATCTTTACGAACCACTGCTTTGAAACTCTTGGCTCGATTGTTGTGTGACATCTATAGCATGTACCTACGTTGTGGTCGTGGTCTTCTATTCTTACTAAAAATCCTTCTGCCTCAAGGTCAGCAACTATAGCTTCTCTAGCTTCATATCTGTCCATTCCGGCATACTTTGGATAATCATCAACGATATGAGCATCATCTGTCATAACATTGATAATAGGAAGATTATGTCGAAGTCCTACTTCAAAATCGTTAGGGTCATGAGCCGGAGTAATCTTAACTACACCGGTACCAAAATCAATTCCTACATAGTCGTCTGCTACTACAGGAATCTCTCTTCCAACTAATGGGAGAATTAGAGTCTTTCCGATAGCATCCTTGTATCTGTCATCATTTGGATTTACGGCTACTGCTGTATCACCTAACAATGTTTCAGGTCTGGTTGTGGCAAGCTCAAGATATCCTGAACCATCCTTGAATGGATATCTAAGGTGCCAGAACTTACCGGCCTGATCCTCATATTCAACCTCTGCATCTGAAATAGATGTAAGACAATGAGGACACCAGTTGATAATTCTCTCACCACGGTATATTGCTTTCTTATTATATAAATTTACAAAAACATCCTGTACTGCCTTTGAGCAGCCTTCGTCCATTGTAAATCTTTCTCTATCCCAGTCACATGAAGAACCAATCTTCTTAAGCTGTGAAACAATTCTTCCACCGTACTGTTTTTTCCAATCCCATGCTCTCTCAAGGAATTTTTCTCTTCCAATATCTTCCTTTGTGATTCCTTCCTCACGCATTGCCTCAACGATTTTTGCCTCTGTGGCAATTGAAGCATGGTCAGTTCCGGGAACCCAGAGAGCCTCAAAGCCCTGCATTCTCTTAAATCTAATCAAAATATCCTGCATAGTATTGTCAAGAGCGTGGCCCATGTGAAGCTGTCCTGTAATGTTTGGAGGTGGCATCACGATAGTAAATGGCTTTTTGCTTCTATCTACCTCTGCATGAAAATATTTCTTGTCAATCCATTTCTGATATAATCTGTCTTCAATATCAGCGGGATTATAATTCTTTGCAATCTCCTTGTTCATAAGTAAATCTCCTTCTTAATATGGTATAAAGGTAAAAAAAAGTGCCATAGGCACTTTTTTATTTGGTACCTTTTCAAAGGGCGATTGTTCGCGGTACCACCTTTGTTTTTACTCATCATATCCTATAACGGGGACGAACCGATGGCGACTACACAATAATTCTCTTCACCGCCACTGCTTAGAAACTACCTTCACAACTACTACTTTGCAGAGCTTCCACCGTCCTCTGCTCTCTATAAAAGGTTAATTGCTACTCCTTTTCCTCATTGCATTTAAATATACATAGTATATATTAATTTCTATTGCTTTTTTTGTCAACCTATCTGTCGACTGTTAATTTCTGCAATTTGTTTATTTTTAATTGTACTTCCATCAAAAGTAATTCATTATATTTGTTAGCTGTTAATTTCTACAATATACTCTTTCTTGCACTGCTTAATATACTGTGTTTCCTTGCTCTCATCCCACTCTGACTGAATGTGAACCTTCATCTTAATAAGCTCTGCCCGCAATCTGTTAATTACAGTGTCTGTAACACTGTATTTATCCTTGTCCATATTGAGCCTCTTTTCATCTCCTGTAATCAAGTCACACATAATGATTGACTCCAATGACTCCATCGAGTTGTTTAATCGGTAAGCGCATCTGAAGGCTGCTGCTGCCTGTTCGTATTCAAACAATCTTGCATATGAGACGCCAAGGTTATTGTAAACATCTCCGTAAAATCTTTCCGGCAGTTCGTTGTTAATAGCTTTATTTAAAATACTGTTATAATAGTTGATTGCCATATTATATTTTTCAGTATCCATAAGAATATCAGCCTTTGCCTTGATTCTTTCTGCCGCTGTCTTTGAGCTGAGCATTACAAGATGGTTTTCCAATTTCTCGGCTTCTTTTTCTGTATAATAACGTGAATTTTTTATAACAAAGGATATCTTTTCGCCAAGAGTTCCCTTGTTTGCAATAATCTGTCTAAGACCTGATGCAATTGTTTTCTGTTCTAATTCATTTTCTATATAATCAATTAATCCATCACTAAAAAATGAATCATCTACAAGATAAAGATAATTAAACAAGTAATAGCTCAATTCTTCTATTGAATATATATTCTTGTTTATTTCCTTGATGTAATATGGTTTTTCAGTGTGGATAGTACACAAAGTAATTCGATTCATAATTTGTCTCCCAATTATTCAATTACAATTTCTTTCTTTACTGACATTCCTGATGATTTAAAGAATTCGCCAAAGCCCAAATCCTTTATTTCAATTTCAAATTTATTTTCATCTAAATATTTGAAATTTACTTCTATTCTTGTTGTTTTTTCAGGTCTCTTTGGGAAATCCTTCAAATCAATTTTGAATGGTTCACTTGTATGGTTCATAACATCATGTATCTCAAATGTAGCCTCTGTTGGCTCTTCCATAATACATTCTGCCTTTGACCTTGCATTGTACCAATAATCTCCAATATTTGACAATGTGATTGTATTGTCGCGCTCCTTATATTTTACATCCATTGTGATGCGAACTCTTGTACGTCCTTTGCATGATATAAGAAAATTTGAAAGCTGAGGTGTATAGAAAAACTCCCTTGCACCGTAAGCTGCGCCCTTTACAATCAGGTTGTTACCTTTGAAAACTCTTCTGTTTCCACATATTGTTGATATAGTCTTGTTCCACTCGGAATCATAAAAGCCCTGTCCCGAAAGATATATACCCGATACAACGTTTTTCTTAAGCTGCTCTTCCATATAATCAGCCAATGCTTCATCCATTTTTTCTGCCTCATCCTTGGTTATAACCTCGCCTGAGAATGGAGACTGTTTTTTTACATCCTGCTGCAAATAAGATATATCCTCGTATTTAACATCTGCAACAAACGGCTCTCTTCCCTTCATAACATTTAACTTTCTGCAGGAGAAATCCTGCTCGTTGTATGTTAGCAGATATACCTTGTTAATCCAGATATCTTTATTTTGATTAAGTGCATAGTATACAAAGCTTTCTGTGTGACTTATAACTTTTATGCTATCCTCTTCATAACCGAGTTCAACCAAAATAGCTGTGAGATTTTCTATAACCATTGGATTTAAGTCATCCACTGTGACAAGCATATTTCTTATAAGTCTTCCATTGCAATAATTGACGGTAGCCTTTATTAAATATGAGAAGAAAGCTTTTATAACCTCTCTCTCATCCTCTGTCATTTCTTTACTGCACATTTGCGGCAAGCTTTTATATAATACACTGTTTGTCAGACGTCCTTTATTTTCAGCCTCGTCACCTGCTGACCACTCGCACAATTCCTTGTTATAGCACACTACTGTAGGAATAAGATAGTTATCCTCTGTGCCTATTGAAACTGACTGTGGATTGTTTTCGTCATCAAGGTACGCCAGCTGCGTGAAGTCACTTGAAAAATCAACACCTAAAATAATTCCTTTACTCAAAACTGTTCCTCCTAATTGCAAGCCTATAACAGCTTAAATGATTCTTTTCCTGCCACCTTGCACAATTCGTATGACTGCATCATTTCTCTTGCAGCCTCTTCCCTGCCAAGGTCTTTGCAAATCATCATGCTGTTAATCATTCCAAATCTTGTCTCATCATTGTAAATATTCTTTTCAGTTATTTTTACTGAATAATTGTCAACTACCTTTCCTTCCGGATTTTCATCAGAATACTCAGTAATGCTATAGCTTATTTCTTCTCCGTAGAACATAATTACTTCTTTTGTAAATATTCCCGGGTATATGCTTCCCATCTCTTCTGTAATTTTCTTTGTGTTTCCTTCCGGAGTCTTGATTACATAAGAGATATCAACCTTGTGCTTTGGATTTGTTCTGAAATCAATAATTGTCTTGTCAACGAGATTAAACGGTATTTTAAACCACTTGTTAAACTTCTTATAGCATTCAAAATTGATATTATTTTTTGCAAGACTAAGCACAAGATTTTCTGTAATCTTAAGCTGTCTCTCTGTCAGACTTTCCTTCTTTGACATCATCTCAACAAAGGCAATCTTGCTAATTAATGTCGTATTAAATCCGTCATCATATTCCTGTTCTAAGATTTCCCACACAATGTCAGGGCACTGAACCTTTTTGATAAAATAGTTGTATGTGACATATGTGTAGAAAGCCTTTCGAATGTTTGAAGCTGTAGAGCCCTTCAAATATTCGCTATAAATATCGTATAGCTTGTCCTCTGTATTGTTTTCGAAAATATACTGTACAAGCATTCTCTCTGCTATTGTGTTGTCCTCTATTCCTTTTGCTTTTACGGCGAGGAACAACTGATACAATTCAAGAGACCCTGACTCATAATATTTTCCTAAAAACTGCAATACTTTATCATCTCGACAGCCATTTCTAAATGCTGCTCCGCACATTTCAACAACGATTGGATTGTTTGCATACTCATCATTTGCGACCAGTTGAATACAGATTTTTTCAACAAGTGAATTCTTTATTCCCTGATATCCGTATTTTGCAATATATGGATACACCATCTCAAAAAGGTTTCTGTCAATTAGTATCTCAATTACCTTGTTTCTTGACTTAGTAGTCAATTTGGACATTTCAAACTGAAGAAGGAAAATATCCAATTCACCATTGTCATATCCATTGTAGTAGTAATCCACGCAGAATTCCTTTAACATACTGCTAAACTGCTCCGTAATATTTGGAATATCCAGCGCTTCCTTGAGTTCTAACGCCTTTCCGGTATTTTCCTGCGGTTTTTCAATGACAGCTTCCAGGCTCATCAATTTTGTTAGATTATTTTCGCCTGTCTTTGTCACCCTAATGCCTGCGTCAAGGCTTACGATATTACAAGGAATATCTGTCAAAAATCTTCCCTTGTAATCCATATACATAATCACGGCATCCTTTGTGTAGAGCTGTGCATATGCTACACCATTTTCTACCGGAACAGTCTGGGAATTGCTTATCTCCTTGTGAGCAATCGTTATCGCCTTAATCTTTTTATTTTCAATCTCAAACATATGAGTGTGAAGAATTGTTGGCATATGCTCTTCTAAATTATCAACAATAAAATCATCATTTAGAATAGTCTTATAAATAACATGCAAGTGTCTATTATTGTTTTTATTTACAATCTCAGATGTAACATACTTTGACATATCATCAAATGACTTTTTGAAGATTTCATCTGTAAGGCTAAAGTTTGAAACGAGATTTGCAAAATAGTAGTCTTTGTTTCTAACAAGGGTATCTGTACCATATGAGAAATATTTGTAGGCTGAATCCTTTAACCTGTTGTAGTTTGATGTGTCTACTGAATAAAGATAATACTCATACAGATTTGTGATTTTGAGTTCCTGTTCAACACCCATTTCTAACCACTTGAAGTATTCTTTCTCTGTCTTTTCACCACCTATAATCATCATACATATGCTTGTAAGAACCTCTTTAAGCTTTGTACTCTCATACATTTTAATCAGGATATTAAGGTATAGCTTGTTAAATTCATGTTCCTTGTCAACAAGCTCTGCAACCTGCTTTGCAATATCTTCATTTGCAATACCATATCTTCCAATAAAGTTTAGAATCTGAACCTCGAATTTATTTAACAATCTTAAAAGTTCAGGCTGTTCGAGCAATACCTTTGCAGCTTCATAATACATTATCGGACTGGTGCAGCCATTGTTAAACATTCTCTTTATCAATGTAAACTTGAGAGATGGATTGTCATCATATCTCTCATCCATATAGAATAATATCCAGAGAATCTGCCATGAATCATGACCGTTTTCAAAATATTCTTTTATTTCGTTTTTAATATCATTTGAAAACTCAGGGTCACTTTTGTAAAGACTTCTCAAATACAAATAGTAACAATACTGATCTATATTTTTTTCCGCCTGTTCTGACATCACTGTTGATATAAGGTTTAAGCCCTCCATTGCTTCGGTGTCATGTCCGTTCAAAATAGCAACCTGCGCCTTTGCAAGCAGGCCTTCAATATCCTTAGAATTATTCTTAAGTCTCTCATCGGCAATCTTAAGCATCTGCTTTTTCCACTCAGTTCCATCGATTGCACCGGTTCTAAATTTCAAATAATTTTTGACGAATAAAATATTGTTTTTCTTGTCATTTATATACTCATCATCAGCATTTTTTTCATTTACGATTACTATGTCAAACTCTAGTGTTTCATTTGTTGTTCTAAAGGTAATTCTTCCGTGATTGCTTCCTCCATGCAATCTTCCCGCATTAATAAAATACTGATATTCTGCAATCTTTCCGTTGAACTCATCACCTGTTATCTTGTCTTTGCAGTTGTAAAGGAAATCTCCCTCAACCTCCACATCGATGTCGGCATTGCCCCATGTATTCTTTGAAACATTGATGACGCCGCCATAGTTTTCTGTTATGTCTGTATATTCATGAAGCTTTTCTTCAAGTGAAATAACAACTCTGTTTTTTAGTCCCATTCCAACCAAAAATTCTTCAAGAGCTATACTTCTGTTGGCATTCTTCAAAATCTGGTTATAAAGTGTATAGCCAAAGCTGTCATCCTTTAAGAAAAAGTCTCTAAAGCTTTTTGATAAAAATAAAATCAACGCTTCGTCATAACTCTCTCTAACCAGTGTCACAAAATCCTCAAGTGAGGCAATCTCACCATTTGTGGAATCTATTTTATTTTTCTTGATTGTTATACCAAAAGGAATAGCGTAGTCACCTGCAGTAGTAACAACGCTTATTGTACCCTCGCAAATCTGTCCTTCGTATAGATTGTCGCTATTTACGATATAATGTACAGTATTATTCACGCCGTTAAACTGATTATTTGCAAAAACAACATGACTGTCAGAAGAGAAAACAATGCCCTTTATGCTCAACTCATTTTTGCTTTGAATTGTTATTTCACCCTGGGCACTTTCCCCACACTCCAATGTATGTGCTATTCTGTTTTCAGATATGATTGCATCCGGTATCTCATATGTTGATGCGCCGGCTGCAAGTCTTTCTACTAAAGCTTTCAATATGTGTTCCTCTATTCTTCGTTATTTTTTATCTTTTTAAAATGTTCCTTCACATCTATTTCATATCCCAAATCACCCGGATTGTAAAATCTGCAATCCTTTAGTGCATCAGGCAGGTATTGCTGCTCTACATAATGATTTGGATAATCATGTGCGTATTTATATCCCAGTCCGTGTCCAAGCTTTGCCGCGCCCTTGTAATGCGCATCCTGCAAATGCGTTGGCACCGGTGCTGTCTTTGTATTTCTTACTACATCATTCGCTGCAAATATCGCAGCGCACGCCGAATTGCTCTTAGGTGATGTGGCAACATATATAACAGCCTCAGACAAAATAATCTGGGCCTCCGGCATTCCAATCTGGTGAACTGCTGTTGCCGCTGAAGTTGCAACCACCAAAGCGTTTGGATTTGCCATACCAACATCCTCCGCTGCACAAATCATTATTCGTCTTGCGATAAAATCAACACTCTCTCCTGCGTAAAGCATTTTTGCAAGATAATAAACTGCCGCATCCGGATCTGAGCCTCTCATACTTTTTATAAAGGCAGAAATTGTATCATAATGGTTGTCGCCTGACTTATCATAGTTGAGCGCTCTCTTTTGAATGCATTGTTCTGCAACATCTACTGTAATGTGAATTCTTCCATCTGCTTCCGGGTCAGTTGTAAGCACACCAAGCTCTATAGCATTGAGAGCCATTCTTGCATCGCCGTTTGCAACCTGTGCCAAAAACTCAACTGCAGCATCATCAATATATGCATTGTATACACCCATACCGTTTTCTTTGTCTTCAACAGCACGGTGAATCAATTGCTTTATGTCATCAACAGCAAGTGGTTTAAGTTCAAATATAATTGACCTTGAAATCAAAGCGTTATTTACTTCAAAATAAGGGTTCTCCGTAGTTGCACCGATAAGTATTATCGTGCCATCCTCTACAAATGGAAGCAGATAATCCTGCTGTCCCTTGTTAAAGCGATGAATCTCATCAATAAACAGAATGGTTTTCTTGCCACTCATTGCAAGGTTGTCTTTTGCCTTTGCAATGACCTCCTCCATATCCTTCTTGCCGGCAACTGTGGCATTGAGCTGTGTGAACACTGCACTTGTAGTGTTTGCAATAACCTTTGCAAGTGTAGTCTTTCCTGTCCCCGGAGGTCCATAGAAAATAACTGAACTAATCTTGTCCGCCTTTATTGCTCTATATAATAATTTGTCCTTGCCAATAATATGCTGCTGACCTACAACCTCTTCTAATGTCTTAGGTCTAAGCCTGCTGGCCAGGGGCGATTCTTTTGTTGTATTTACACTTCTTGCGTAATCGAATAAATCCATATATGCCTCGCTAATTTTTTACATAGTCCAAGATGATTTTACCACAAACAAAGACTTATTTGTACAAATATCGTCAAATAATTTTCCACAAAAAATGTCTAAAAAAGTATGTTTTTATGCTTATTTTTTATGATTCTCTTTATATTTTTTATAAGTACTTAATAAAATTAAGTTTTACTGTCGTTTCATTGTAGAAAATAAGGTTTTATGCTACACTATAGCCTTAAAGGAGGGATTTTATGTTAATTAATGAAAACAACCCACGCAATGACTATATTTTAGAAGAACAGATTAACAAATATGCTGACAGATGTATCAGCAATTCTTGTATTGATCCTAATTTATATGACACATATGACGTAAAAAGAGGTTTGCGAGACCGTAAAACAGGAAAGGGTGTATTGACAGGCCTTACTGAAATAGGTGAAGTTCACGCCTATGACATAGTGGACGGAAAGTCAGTTCCATGCGAAGGCAAGCTTTATTATCGCGGATACGATGTTGAAGATATAGTAAATGGATTTTTGAAGGAAGACAGATTCGGCTTTGAGGAGGTTACTTATCTCCTTTTATTCGGAGAATTACCTTCAAAAAAGCGTCTTGAAAACTTTAACAAAGTTTTGGCTGAGTACCGTACTCTTCCACCAAGCTTTGTAAGAGATATGGTTATGAAGGCTACAAGTAGAGATATGATGAATCTTTTAGCGAGAAGTGTTTTAGCACTCTATTCATGGGATGATAACCCGGACGATACTTCAATCGCAAATGTTATGCGTCAGAGCTTAAGCTTAATCGCCAGAGTTCCACTTATCTCTGTATACGGATATCAGGCGCACAATCACTATCATCACGGAAACAACTTACACATTATCAATCCCGATCCAAAGCTTTCTACAGCTGAAAATATTTTGAGATTATTAAGAGCTGATGGTTCTTATACCGATTTGGAAGCAAAGGTACTTGACCTTGCTCTTGTATTACACGCTGAACACGGTGGTGGTAACAACTCAACATTTACAAACCACGTTGTTTCATCTTCGGGAACAGATACATATTCTGCCATCGCTGCTTCTCTTTGTTCATTAAAGGGACCAAAGCACGGTGGCGCTAATATAAAGGTCAAGAATATGTTTGATCATATGAAAGAAACTGTAAACAACTGGGATGATGACGAAGAAATCTCAAACTATCTTAACGGATTATTGGAAAAGAGAATGTTCGACAAATCAGGTTTAATCTATGGTATCGGTCATGCCGTATACACAATATCTGACCCTAGAGCAAAGCTCTTAAAAGGTTTGACTGAAAAGCTTGCAAAAGAAAAAGGATTGGATGACGAACTAAAATTGTATCAGAATGTTGAGAGACTGGCACCGGCGGTTATTTCTAAGACTCATAAGCGCAAAAAGACAATGAGTGCAAACGTCGATTTCTACAGTGGATTTATTTATTCTATGTTAGGTCTTCCGGATGGTTTATACACACCAATGTTTGCTTCTGCCAGAATGGCCGGTTGGAGTGCACACCGTATGGAGGAAATTATCAATGCCGGCAAAATTATTCGACCTGCATATATGAATGTAATTGATTATAAAAAATACACTCCTATGGATGAAAGATAAATATAAATATCAAATAATGTAAATACAAAAATACCATGCTTATGCAGAGACACAAACATACAATGATTTGTGAACACTACATAATGCATGGTATTTTTTATAATTTCTATTAATACTCTTATATTATAATATCTGTCTTAAAATGATATCCTATTTTAAATGTGCAAACTTTACACAAATTGATTTCTTTCTGCATCATATTCATAATTAATCATTTTTAACTTTTCTACAATATCGCTTTGCTCTACATCCTTTGCTCTGCAAAATTCTTCGAGCGTTGGATAGTAATCTCTAAGATTAGTATTTACTACGCTAAGCAACATTACCGGATCCTTTGGTAAAGAACTCATTACTTTTATCTCCTTATTTTCCCCAAATCAAATAACCTATTATAATTCCAACCACAACGCCTAAAGCAAGATGAACCATTCTACCTATATCAAGGTCTTTTGTGCCTTCACGCTTATCTGATTTCTGCTTTTGTCTCCTGTTGAACAATAATATGTCAATTACAAGAACAATGCTGCCAACAAATGAAACAATAAACGCCAGCAAAGCCACCCCTATAAGCTGTGGATATGCAAACAATGCAATTAGCACTGAAACAATAGCGATAACTATTGCCGGTATTGTAAATGCCATTGTAATCTTTCCCAATGTTCCGGGTGTATAATAAACGTCATTCGCATTTTTATTTTTGTTTATTCCGTAATAGTTTTTACTCATATAAATACCTCTTTGGTCCTATGCAACAATTTTCTAAAAAGCTGCTCTGATGGCCGCAAAAGCACCATAACTGGTTATGCTCATTATTAAACCTGCAAGAAGAACTCCGCCCATACATGCAAGAACACTCTTCTTGAAATCCATATCTAAGATACTTGCCGCCAATGTTCCTGTCCATGCTCCTGTACCGGGAAGTGGAATGCCTACGAAAAGCAATAAAGCTACATATAAACCTCTTCCTGCCTTCTGCTGAAGCTTCTGTCCACCATGCTCGCCCTTTTCAAGACACCATGAGAAAAAGCCTCCAATAATCGGCTTATCACATCCCCATTCAAGTACTTTTCTTGCATATAAGTAAATAATAGGAACCGGAATCATATTGCCGACAATACAGATAATAAATGATGGCAACACCGGAAGCCCCATCCCGTGAAATATAGTAAAGAACTCCATATCTGATGGTGATAAAGCAACTGGGATTGCCCCCCTAAGTTCAATTAATGGCACCATAGAAATTAAAAATATAATCAAATACTTTTTTAACATAAAATCTCCATTCTCTAATACAAAATAATTCTATTTACAAATTTCTTCTAACGCTGCATATAAAGCGTCCATCTCTTCATCTGTACCAATAGTAATTCTCAAATAATTGTCAATTAAAGGCTTATTAAAATATCTGACAAAAATGTTTTTCTTTTTTAACTCTTCAAAAATAACACTTGCATGAACCTTATTATGTGTTGCAAACAAAAAGTTTGTCTTTGAATCTGTAAAAGAAAATCCAAGCTCTGACAGTCTCTCTTTTGCCTTTTCTCTTGTGTTAATTACCTTATCCACGATAGTCCTAAAGTATGTATCATCCTCAATTGCTGCTATACCTGCTGCAATAGAGGTCAAATTCATTGTATAAGAATTGTACGAGAACTTTACTGCTTTCATAGCAGAAATTAACTTTTCATTTCCCATAGCATATCCTATACGCATACCTGCCATTGCTCTTGACTTTGAGAAAGTTCTTACAACTAACAAATTATCATATTTGTTTATCAGCGAAAGTGCTGACGCTTTGCCAAAATCAATATAGGCCTCATCGACTATTACTACTGAATCCTGATTGTTCTTTATAATCTTCTCCACTCCCTCAAGAGGCATCTCTACAGCTGTAGGTGCATTTGGGTTTGGAAAAATTATTCCTCCGTTTGGTATATTATAATCCTCAACATTAATTGAGAAATCTTCACCTAGTGGTATAGTCTGATATTTTATTCTGAACAAATCTGCCCAGACATCATAAAATGAATAAGTAATATTTGGGAACAGTAAAGGTTTGTCAGAATCGAAGAATGTCAAAAAAGCCATTCCCAAAACATCATCAGAACCTACACCTACAAACACCTGATTGTAATCAACATCGTAATATTTTGCAATCGCTTCAGCCAATGGTTTCACATCCGGATTCGGATATAAACGATATTTATCAAGCTCAATATCCTTAATTGCTTCAGTCACCTTAGGTGATGGTGGGTAAGGACACTCATTTGTATTTAATTTGATTATATTGTCTACATTTGGCTGTTCGCCTGGTGTATATGGTGTAACCTGTCTAATGTTTTGCTCCCAAGCTTTCATTTTTTCTCCTCTTTTCTAATATCAAAATAATAACAATAACAAAACTAACCGCCACAAAGCCACCCGCTGTATCAATCAGCACATCTCTAACCATCGGACTTCTTCCATCCACAAAGCCTTGGTGGACTTCATCTGAAACAGCGTATACAAAACACCATAGAGTCGTTATTATCATTATGTACTTTTTTCTTTTTATAGAATCAAAAGTTAAAAGAAACAGCGTTACTAATAACCCTAAAATTCCATATTCGCCAAAATGACCTGTCTTTCTGACCCAAAAGCTTACTCTTTTAAAAAGCTTTTGTTGGCTTGCCAAAGACATGTCATCATATTGTGGCTCTATAATCTTTACTACTTTTATTGTGATTTTATCACTGAGAGACTGGGACTGTTGTCCTGTGTCAGATGAAAATCCAAAGATAGTATACATCCAGCACAATATAAGCGACAACAACACTACTCTCAATATAAGTGTACGAATATATTTCATTTTACACTTCGTGACCTTTGTTCTTTATAACTTCTATTACTTCGTCAACACACTCTAGTGCCAATTCATCAGTTTCTGCCTCAACCATAACACGGATAACCGGCTCAGTACCACTCTCTCTTACAAGAATACGACCATTGTCGCCTAGCTTTTCTGCTATCTTCTCAACTGCTGCCTTTACATCCGGATCATTCTGTGCCTCAGGCTTGCTGTGAACTCTTATGTTCTTTAAGCACTGTGGGAAAATAGTGACCGGCGCAACGAGCTCTGACATCTTCTTCTTGCTTGAAAGCATAACTTCCATAAGCTTAATTGATGTAAGGATACCATCACCGGTTGTTGCATATTTACTGAAAATTATATGACCTGACTGTTCTCCACCCAGTCTAAAGTGATTATTTCTCATGCATTCATATACATATTTATCACCAACATCAGTTTTTTCATATCGAATATTCATATCGTCAAAAGCCTTATAAAGTCCGAGATTTGACATGATTGTTGTGACAACAGTATTGTTGTCAAGCTCTCCCTGACCCTTCATATAGACACCGCAAACGTACAGTATCAAGTCTCCGTCAACAATATTTCCCTTGTCGTCAACACAGAGACATCTGTCAGCATCTCCGTCATAAGCAAATCCGATATCAAGACCTTTTTCCTTTACAAACTGCTGCAACACTTCAATATGTGTTGAGCCGCAATCCATATTGATATTTGTGCCGTTTGGCTCATTGTTGATAACAAATGTTTCTGCTCCCAAGGCATCGAAAACACTCTTCGCAATGGCTGATGCACTACCATTTGAGCAGTCAAGGCCTACCTTGACATTTCTGAATGAATGTTTTGCAAGTGTCATAAGATATCCCATATATCTGTTACGACCTGCAAAATAGTCGATTGTGCGTCCGATATTGTCCTGAAGTGCATATGGAACAGCATCAAAATCGTCATCGAGATAAGCTTCAACCTGGTCGATAACCTCCTGCTCCATCTTCTCGCCCTTGCCGTTGATAAGTTTTATACCATTATCATAAAAAGGATTGTGACTTGCTGAAATCATAATACCGCAGTCAAAATCCTCTGTTCTAACTACATAAGATACACTTGGTGTTGTAGTAACGTGAAGCAAATATACATCTGCACCGGTTGATGTAAGACCTGCAGACAAAGCATCCTCAAACATATAGCTGCTTCGTCTTGTATCCTTTCCAATGGCTACTGAACACTTGTGGTCTCTGCCATAGTACCAGCCCAAAAATCTACCAACCTTAAAAGCGTGCATTGCAGTAAGATTGACATTTGCTTCTCCTCTAAATCCATCTGTTCCAAAATATTTACCCATGCGTTCCTCCTTATGGATTATCAAATATGTTTGGTTGTATTCACAACATTTAAATTCTACCATTTTTCAGGCTTATTTTCAATATATGGCATGCTTAATACACAACCATAACTTTAATTAATAAATAATGCAGAAATAAATCTAAACAAGAAAAAAGGGAACTTGTGACATTTTTTCGCAAGCTCGTTTTTTCCTGTTCTATTTTATATAATTTTATTATTTTAATCAAAAGATAAAATACCGCGCCTTTCTATCTATTTTCTTTTATCATATTACATTTTTTTAGTTAAAAGATAAAATACCGCGTCTTTCTATCTATTTTCTTTTATCATATTACATTTTTTTAGTTGAAAGATAAAATACCACGGCTTTTGTCCGTTTTCTCTTATCAAATTATATTTTTTTAGTTGAAAGATAAAATACCACGGCTTTTGTCTATTTTCTTTTATCAAATTACATTTTTTTAGTTAGAAGATAAAATGTTAAGAACATTTGCCATTTCGCCGGTATCAAGTTTATTAGTTGTTGCTATTCCTTCCGTATATTTTAGTACATAATATTATTCTTTATTTTCTTGAACTATAATTTGTTTTTCCAATAAAAGCGGTTGTTGAAGACCAAAACCTTTAAGCTCTTATTTTTTTCAATATGGTAAAAATAGCGAAACCAATGATTCCTCCTAATGTATTTGCAATAATGTCTGAAACTTGAAACATTCTTCCTGTAAACATTTGCGTTATCTCTATGATACATGTTAAACCAAAAGAAGCAATAAAAACGTTCTTGTAATTTACCATTGCCTTTTCAAATACTATAGGAATTAGAAGACCAAACGGTACTAATAATATGACATTAAGTATTATTGGTATAATATCTTCCAGACCCAATGAAAAACCAAAAGTAATTCTCTTTATAGATTCCACAAACCACTTAGCATGATATTCCACACCAATGGAACCTATAACACCCACTATTCTCAACAATG
>CAZWAG010000017.1:0-27587 GCA_964631845.1 uncultured Eubacterium sp. | reverse complement strand
CTTCAGAGATACAAAGGACTGGGTGAGATGGATCCTGAACAGCTTTGGGAGACGACACTCAATCCGGAAACACGTATTTTAAAGCAGGTTGAAATAGAGGATGCGAGAATGGCATCGGATGTGACGAGCATGCTTATGGGCAGTGAGGTTGGACCTCGTAGAGAGTTTATTTACAAGCATGCACGCGACGCAGAGCTTGATATCTAAAATTATACTGTTAGTTAAAGGTGATAGAAAAATGACTATTTGGTAAAATATGGTTTCACATATTTATATTAAATTTGTCGATTAGTATAGGAGAGTAAAAAGGATGGCTGAAAATATTATCAAAACCGAGTATTCGGAAGTGATGCAAAAAAGCTATATAGATTACGCGATGAGCGTTATTTGTACAAGAGCATTGCCTGATGCAAGAGATGGCTTAAAGCCGGTTCAGCGCAGAGTTTTGTATGCAATGGACCAGCTTCATTTGGACCATAACAAGCCACATCGTAAATGTGCGCGTATTGTCGGTGACACAATGGGTAAATATCATCCACACGGTGACAGCTCAATATATGAGACGCTTGTTGTCCTTGCACAGGATTTCAAAAAAGGTATGGCGTTAGTCGACGGACATGGTAACTTTGGTTCTATCGAAGGTGACGGGGCAGCAGCTATGCGTTACACGGAAGCAAGACTGCAGAAATTCACAGAGGATGTTTATCTTGCTGACCTTGACAAGAACGTAGTTGATTTTGTCCCAAACTTTGATGAGACAGAGAAGGAACCTTCAATCCTGCCGGTCAGAGTGCCAAACCTTCTCGTAAATGGAGCAGAGGGTATTGCCGTAGGTATGGCTACCAGCATTCCTACTCATAACCTTGGCGAGGTTATAGATGCGGTTATCGCGTATATGTCAAAAAACAGCATTTCTACAGAGGAACTGATGGAGCTTATGCCGGGACCGGATTTCCCTACAGGTGGTATTGTTGCAAATAAATCAGAGCTCAAGGATATTTATGAGACTGGTGTAGGAAAGCTAAAGCTTCGTGGAAAGCTGGTTTTTGAAAAGGGAAAAGGTAGAGAAAAGGACAAGCTGGTTATCACAGAAATTCCTTACACAATGATTGGAGCCGGAATTGGAAAATTTCTTTCAGACGTTGTAGGTTTGGTTGAAAGCAAGGTTACAAATGATATTGTAGACATCTCAAATGCTTCAAGTAAGGATGGAATGAGAATTGTTCTTGAACTTAGAAAAGGCGCTGATGTTGAAAAGCTTACAAATATGCTTTACAAAAAGACAAAGCTTGAAGATACGTTCGGTGTCAATATGCTCGCTATAGCTGATGGCAGACCGGAGGTTATGGGACTTAAGAGCATAATAAAATACAATGTAGAATATCAGTATGAGCTTGCGCAGCGCAAGTACACTACATTGCTTAATAAAGCGTTAGAGCAGAAGGAAATCAAGGAAGGTCTTATTAAGGCCACAAATATTATTGACCTGATTATTGAAGTAATCCGTGGCTCCCAGACGCAGAAGCAGGCAAAGGAATGTCTTATAAATGGTAAGACCGATGATATTAAATTTAAAAATCCGGAATCAGAGATTCTGGCAAGCAATCTGTGCTTTACAGAACGCCAGGCTCAGGCAATTCTTGACTTAAAGCTTGCAAAGCTGATTGGACTTGAAATTATGGCTCTGCAGAAGGAATACGAAGAACTCAGCAATCAGATTGCAGAGTACGAAGATATTCTTGACAGCAGGAGAGCTATGACAAAGGTTATCAAAAAAGATTTGCTGGCAATTAAAAAGGAATATGCAACTCCAAGAAAAACAGTTATTGAAGACGGTAAGGAGGCTGTATTTGATGAGAATGCCTTTGTTGAACAGGAGGTTGTGTTTGTTCAGGACAAGTTTGGCTATGCAAAGCTTTTAGAGCCTGCCACATTTGATAGAAATATTGAATCAGTTAAGAAGGATAACAAATATTACTTCAATTGTATGAACACTGACAATATCTGTATATTTACGGACAATGGAAATGTTCATCAGATTAAGGTTTCCAAAATTCCTCTTAAGAAGGTTCGAGAAAAGGGTGTGCCAATTGACAATTTAGGAAATTATAGCAGTCAGGGTGAAAATATTATCGCTCTCTATAATTTTGAAATGATTAAGGATAGAAAGCTCTTATTCACAACAAAGCAAGGTATGATAAAGCTCGTTGACGGAAGTGAATTTGAGACAAACAGAAAGACAATGGCAGCAACAAAGCTGGCAGATGGAGATGAACTTGTATCAGTTGCAATCACTAGAGTGTCAACAAGAGAGGTTGTACAGGAAGATGTCGAGATGCCGGTTATGCTCACCGGTGGTTCAGATGATTTTGAACCGTTGGATTTTGAACAGATGGAATTCCCGGGAATGGGACTTGATGAAGTTGGACAGCCTGAAACAGAGCTTCAGTATACAAGAGAGATACTTGTGCTTCAGACCGAAGGTGGAATTTTCCTTAGATTTCCAATCAAAGAGGTTCCTGAACAGAAGAAATCCACAAAGGGTGTAAGAGGAATTAAGTTAAGCCCTGATGATTATGTTTCAAAGGTGTACCTGCTTGATGTTGGCGATAACAAGACTGTTCAGGTAGGTGGAAAGAAAGTAGATTTGCGCAAGCTTAAAATCGGTAAGCGTGGAACAAAGGGTGTTAAAGTTAGAAAATAAATTACGAAAGGATATATTATGAAGAGACTACAGATTAATTCAATTGTACAAAAGATAATCGCTATAGTTCTTTGTGCGGCTATAGTTTTATCAGTGTGTGCAATTTGGCCAAATAGCAATCAGACAGATGCCGCTACAGATGCATTTGAAAAAAGCATCGCGGGTTTTCCTGACAGCTACAAGCCATATCTGAGAACTCTTCATGCAAAATATCCAAATTGGAAATTTATACCGTACAATACAGGCATTAAATTTACGACAGCTGTAAAAAACGAGTATGAAAATGACAGAAGCCTGATTGAAAATGCATACAGTAATTTCCTCAAGTCGAATGCTAGCGGAAATTATGATAAAAGCACAGGAAAGTATATTCCAAAGGATGGCGGAAGCTGGGTGGTAGCCTCTAAAAATTGTATTGCATATTTTATGGATCCAAGAAATTTCCTTGATGAAGAACACATCTATATGTTTGAAATGTTGTCCTTTGACGCCGCAACTCAGACACAGGCAGGTATTGAGGCAATATTGCAGGGTTCATTTATGTACAACACAAATATTGGATATTTGGATTCGGCAGGAAAATATATAGCCACAAATGTAAAATATTCAGCACAGATTTTGTCGGCAGCACAGCAGACAAAGGTAAGTGCCTATTACATAGCATCAAAGATTCTCCAGGAAATAGGAAAATCAAAGCATTCAACATATGCAGGAATGGGTGCCAGTGGAAGTATCAATGGAAATTATTCAAGCACATACAAGGGAATCTACAATTTTTATAATATAGGAGCTTCTTCAGGAGCAAACCCTATTGCAAATGGTCTGTCATGGGCAAAGTCTGGAACAACCTATCAGAGACCATGGAATACACCGGCAAAATCAATTGTTGGTGGAGCGCAGTACATAGGCGAGAAATATATTAATTGTGGTCAGAACACAACATACTATCAGAGATTTAATGTAAATGGAAATTCTAAGTATTCTACATATACTCACCAGTACATGACAAATATTTATGGAGCTGCATCTGAGGCTTCATATACTTCTGATGCGTACACTTCATTGGGGATTGCGCATCTTGCAAAAACATTTGTGATTCCGGTATATGAGGATATGACTCCGGAAAATAAAACAGTTACTCTGGGCTCAGGAACAAAAACAGGAACGGCAATATCAGCTGTAAATGTGAGAAAGGGCGCAAGTACTTCATATGGTACTTTGGTGACTCTGGCAAAGGGTGATAAAGTTACGGTAAAAAGTGGTGTTATGACTACGGCACCCTTTGGTGCAAGATGGCTGGCAAATCCATATTGGTACCAAATTTCTGTAAATAAAAATGGAAAAACATACACAGGATATGTTGCGGCAACATTTATTTCACTTGATGTTCAGATGTACGCTGCAAAGTCTGTAAAAACGCTGCTTCCTGTAAAAACTTCAAGCGGTGGAAAAATATATTACATGTCATCTGACCCTTCTATTGCCACTGTAGATTATAAAGGATATATCACAGGTAAAAAGAAGAAAAACGTGACTATATATGCTTTTTCTGCCACAGGAAATATGAGCGCTATACAGGTTAAAATTACAGATGCAAAGCCGGTTACATCTATAGCCTTAGATGAGAAGGCGATAACACTTAGAATTGGATGGAAGAAAACATTGCATGCATCTATGCTGCCTGTTGATGCGACAGATAAGACTGTAAAATGGTCCACATCTAAGAAGTCTGTTGCCACAGTAAGCTCAAGTGGCAAAATAACAGCGAAAGCTGCGGGTAAAGCGACAATAACAGCAAAATCATCGAGTGGAAAGACTGCAAAGTGTGTAGTTACAGTTGTTCCTAAAAAAGTTTCAGTAAAAGGAAGTTCGAAGAACTATAATTCAATTAAGCTCTCTTGGAAAAAGAGAAATAGCGTTACAGGCTACTGGATTTATAGAAAAAACAATGCTACAGGAAAATTTGTGAAAATTGGAAAAGCTAAAGCAAAAGCATCTTCGTATATTGATACAAAGCTTACGACAGGAACAGCTTATACATATAAGGTAAGAGCCTACAAGACGGTTTCAAAGGTAAAATATAAGGCACCTTATTCAAAAGAAGTTGTTGTGACTCCAAAGGTTTCTAAAACAAAAGTTACAGCAATAGGAGCAAAGCAAAAAGTAAATCTGACATGGATAAAATCGGCTGGAGCATCAGGATATAGAATTTACAGAGCAGATGCTGAAAAAGGAACTTATACATTGATAAAGGATGTTAAAAGTTCAAAGACTTTTGCATATACTGACAGTGGACTGGCAGCCCAAAAGACATATTATTACAGAGTTGTTGCGTATCGAAATGTATCGGGCGTTGCTGTTGAAGGAAACAAATCAAAAATTGTTTCCGCAACTACCACAAAATAAATTGTTAAAACCTGTCAATAGTGGTAGTATATTAGGGAAGAAAAATGAAATGGGTGAGTTAGATGATTAATTTTGTTGTTTCCAGCTTGGAAGATGTTTTAATTACTGAAAATAATAGAGAAATATCTGAAGAAACTATTAATTTAATATCAGAACTAAAAGAACGAGATGTCAAATTTGCTGTTGCCACAGCATTAAATTATGATGCCGTAAAGGATTTGTTTGGCAAAGTGAAAAATGACATTATATATATATGCAACGATGGTGGAGCAATTATTTATCAGGATCAGGTAATATATAAAAATCCTATCGACAGACTTGTCTGTATAGATGTTGCTTCAGAGCTTGAAGAGGAAAGAAAGTATAAATTGCTTTATTCCGGAGAAAGAGGAGCATACGTTACAACATACGATTCAGACTTCAAGCGTAAGCTTAAAGGTATGGGGGTTATTCCGGAACAGGTTAAGGATACGAGAGAGATGCATGGAGACATCACTAAAATTACTATTTTTGCAAAGAATGGGCTTGATGGGGAAACATACGAAAACTTTTACAAGAAGTGGTCGTCAAAAGCAACAGTGTCAGCGTCAAATCCTGAGCAGGCATTTATAACCGCTCAGAATGTGAGCAAGGGAAATGCTATCGCTTTAGTTCAGGAGGGCTTGGGAATATCCCCTGAAGATACAGTAGTGTTTGGCTGCGGCTTTAGTGATATAGATATGTTTGGACATTCATTTTATAGCTATGCAATGCAGTGGTCTGATGCACAGGTTAGAGGGGCGGCAAAGCATATTGCAGAAAATGTTGATACTATTCTTGAGGATATTTTGAGAATTTAAACGCATATTCCTACTCTTGAGTGTTGAATGTATATACACATTTGAATATATTCAATTATGAGTAATAAATGTTAAAATACAATAATAACTATTTGTGCCATCAGTAAAAGGTGGTGGAATGGAGATTAAAATGAAAAGAGAAAAGTTGATAGCCGTTGGTCTTGCACTAGTGCTGGCAGTGGGAACGTTGAGTGGCTGCTCGGTTAAATCAGATACTCCTATTATTGGAAAAATAGCAGGGTTGGAGAGCAATCAGGTTTTTAAAGTAGGTGATTTGATTTGTACAAAGCCTGAGTACATGCTTGCACTTATGGACAGCGCCAACAAGTTTAAAAATGATTTTGGCGGTACCGTTGATTGGAATGCAAAGGTTGATGGAAATACAACGCTTGGTGACTACGTATTAGAAAAATTAAAGCAGGATTTGTCAGTTAAATATACATTAGCTTCAATGGCAGAGGAGTCTGGAGTTACTCTTTCAACTGACGAAAAAGCAGCTGCATCTGATGCGGCAAAGCTTTATTATGAAAACATATCTGATTCAGAAGCTCATTATACTGACGCCAGTGAAGATGACGTTATTTCATTGTACACAAATTATATGTTAGCAGATAAAGTCTATGATAAAATTACTGCTGATGTTGATGGACAGGTTAGTGACGAGGAAGCTCGAGTTATCAAGATTCAGTACATCCGAATGAATACAGCCACAACAAAAGAAAACAAAATTAAATCTACTATGAAAACAGTTACTGACCTTGTAAACGGTGGATATCAGGAGTTTTCAAGAGAGGCTAAGGAGAATAGTGAGGATGACACAATAGAGCTTGTATTGAAGAAAAATGAAGCTGAAAAGCCGTTTGAAGTGGCAGCATTCAATCTCAATTCAAAAGAAATGAGTAGCATCATTCAGGATGGACAGGATTATTATCTTATTTATTGTGTTGACAGCTACATGAAGACAGAAAGTGCTGAAAACAAGGCAGAGCTGATAAAGACTAAAAAAGATGAAAAATTTAATTCTGAATACAAGAAGTTTTTGAAAAATACAGAGACAGACTTCAATTCAAAATCAATTGAAAACATTAAATTGCCAAATGATGAAGATATTAAGTCCTGTAATTTGATTACAAATTATAATAGTATTAAAATTGAAGAATAGCTCAGTCATTGAAAAAGGTTTGACAATTGAATTATAAATGATGAGTGAAAATAATAAGCTCGGTGGAAAATTTCCACCGAGCTTTACTGGTTTATAAAATAATTCTATTTATTACGCTTCTTAGCTATCAAAGCAAGTAATTCTTTGTAATATATCAATCCCAATAATACAAGCAGGCTTATTATTGTAATGATAATTCCGGGTACAAAGCCCTTTGGACAATACTTAAATTCAATCTTATGGGTGCCAGGTGTTACCATTACGCCCAACAGAGCGTCATCGCAAATCTTAGTAGGCTTTACCTTATTTCCGTCAACGTATACCTTCCAACCACTGTCATAAGGAATAGAAGTGTACATCATGCCTGTTACGTCGGCTGTTACAGTACCGGTAATCTTTGTATCTGAGAATGACTCAACGTTAAATGGTTGAGAATTTAATAATTCATAGTCAGTGTTCCAAGCGTCCTGATCAAATGCATATGCGTAGCAATTTGAAAGTGCCTGTCCATCTGAAGCAGTAACTGTAATAGTTGAGCCGGGCTCTACATTTCCTATGTGACAGATATAATTCTGGTTTGTAGAAGAAAATGTAAATGTGTTGCTTGTTGTGCTTGATACAGTTGCTGTGAGTGATTCTGATGATGTGTTTGTAAAGAAGTATACATCATAGCTTGACTCTTTGCCTGTAACCTTATAGGTGTCAGTAGGCTCTAAGTCATATTCAGCATAAAAGGTTCCGATATCTCCACCTTTAAGCTTGTGGAAGATTGGCTTACCTCCGCTTACTGCAGTTGTTACAAAATTATTTTGTGTGGCAAATGGATTGCCTGTTGAGGTGTCCCAATTTGCCATTGTACTAGCGTTGATAACAAAGCCAAGAGGCAATGTTTGATTGTACTTATAAACGTTTACGTTTGAAGTTGCACCGTTTACTGTATAGCTTTCATTTCCAAGTAATGTCATATTATTTGGAAGAGATGCTTCTGATGAAGAATATTCATATTTAATTGAGAACATAGCTGCTGTCAAAGGTGTATGACCATAATATGAATATGCATTGTACGAAGTTTGCATACCTATCGTATCATAGAAATCCTGGATTGCAGCTGATGAAACAGAAGAAAATGTAGATATACTGTTGTAGTTAAATCTTGCACCGTCATTTCTTGTCTCGTGATACTGACCTTCAGCTCTATAGAATTTTACTCCTTCAGTTTTTGCATCGTCCTCGATAACCTCGTTTAAAATTTCATATGAAGGAACCTTTTCATAATAAGCACTTCTAGAGGATGTACTCTGTAATCCTGTGAAATTCATATTGAGAGTCAATTCGCAAAATACAACCAGAATCATCAAATATGCCATAAATCCTTTCATTTTTGGATTCTTGCGATATAAGAAAATCAAAACTGCATAAAGGAATATAAAGGTTATGCTCATATATATAATTGTAAACATATCAACAGTAATAGAAACATCTGTAAAAATTTCTAATTGAGTTGGGTCAAAAATTTCTTCAAATAAGAAAAGAAGGGCGATTGATCCGGCTGCTGCCTTTACAATTTCTGATGCCTTGTATTCTTTGATGTATAGGAAAGCTTCGTATCCCATAGTCAAAATCAGGAAAATATATATAAATGATTCTCTACAAGGAAGGCTGTTTGGAAAATGCAAACCGTGCCATATATAGTTTGGAATGTTGATGCTAAAGCTTAAAAGCATAACAACAGCTAATATTGTCTTTCCTAAACGTTCCTTTGTAGAAATCTTTTTGCACATCCAGAAAAGAGGAATCAAAATAAATACTGCCATTGAACAGTAAATATTTGGGTCGTGTGGATATTTCAAATCTGCAACAGGTATACTGATGAGAGATCTGAAAAGCATATAAAGTACCGAAAAATATTCCTCCACTGCTGTAGGGAATGATGAGTCAGCAGATTTTGTTGTGAGCAGGTTGAAGTATTCCGGAAGAATAACTACGGCAGCAAGGCCACCTGCCAACACAGAATATATTGCATAGTCCTTGAGTATAAGAAGCTTTGCTTTTGCGCGAGCCATCTCTGTATCTGCATCAATATCTGTGATTAAGAACAGATAAATAAAGTAGATTACACTGAAAATACAAAGCATAATTCCAATATAATAGTTGGAAAAAATAGCAAGTGCTAATGAAATGCAATACATTTTACATTTCTTTTTTGTGACCAAAGCTTCAAGACCAAGAACGATAAATGGAAGAAGCCACATACAATCAAGCCACATAATGTTCCAACTAAAAGCAGCAAAGTATGCAGAAAGTGCATATGCCATACTGAAAGCAACTGCTGAAATAGTAGTTTTATTGAATCTCTTTGTGAGATAGTAGCACATAGAAAATCCTGCAAGTCCCATCTTTAAAATGATAGAAAAACCTACAAAGTCAGCCATATTTCCAGGCCAGAGAACTACTAACAGGTTAAGTGGACTTGAGAGATAGTATGCTGCAATAGCAATAAAATTCATACCTGTTCCTATTTCCCAAGTGTAGAATAGGCTTCCACCACTGTGAAGCTTGTCCTGTAAAATCTGTAAATAAGGAGTGTACTGATGGTAGCAGTCACTTCTTAAATACATATCCTTACCAAACGGAAAACATCCCTTGAATGCATATGTGATAAGCATTGATAAAACAGGGAGAATAAAAGCTAACAGATATAGTTTGTTGTCGTTAATCCATTTTGAAAAAGAAAATTTTTGTTTATTTGTTGACATTCTTTTTCCCCTTTCCTTTATTAAATATTAATAATTTACTTAAAATATAATTAACTATTACAGTAAGCACCATGGCTATGATTTTTGCAATATAATCATTTCCATGAATTAACTTTGAAAATAATAGTATAAATTCTGTCATAATCAGAGTGGCGATTCGAGCCTCAGCGAATTTAAAAAATTCGTGCCCTAATTCCCTCAAGCTATTAGTCTTGCTTTTGAACACCCATTTTTTGTTTGTCACATAAGCAAAGATAATAGCACAAAATGTTGAGATGACATTGGAGAGCAGTGCATCTAAGCCCATTGCGGTCACAACCGTGAATACTACAAAGTCAACAAGAGCAGTCCCCACACCCCAAAAAACATATGATAGCATCTCATAACTTATAAGGCCCCATATCAACGTCCTTATTTGTGGATTTTTGAAGTGCCTTAAAAGGAAACTTCTAAAATTTATGATGGTTTCCTTTACGGAACTTCTAAAATTCAATATAAATTCTTTCATAAAAAATCCTCATTATTTCATCCTATTTGTAATTTTCTATGTTTGATTCTTTAATAATGTAAATTGGTCTGTCTTTGGCTTCTAAATAAATATTTGCTATATATTCACCAAGTATTCCAAGTGATAATTCTATAATACCACCCATAAATAATACAGCTATTAAGAGTGAAGCGTAACCGGACACATCAATTCCCCAGGCAAACTTTCTAAATAAAGTAAAAATAATGAGAGCGAAAGCTATTAAAGATATAAACAAACCTGCTGTTGTTAAAAAGCGAAGTGGAGCAATTGAAAAAGAAGTTATACCCGTAATGGCATATTTGAATAAACTTTTAAAACTCCATTTTGTCTCACCTGCCGGTCTCTCTACGTTTTCGTATGGAATCCAGCTCGTTTCAAAGCCTACCCATGCAAAAATACCTTTTGAAAAACGCTGTACCTCGGACATTGATATTATGCTGTCTACCATCTGTCTGCTCATAATTCTGAAATCAACTGCATTTTGCATTAAGTCAACATCAGAAAAACGATTATTCAGTTTATAAAACATAGTAGAAAAGAGACTTTTGATTTTTGATTCACCTTTTCTGCTTTGTCTCCTGGCTGAGCAGGAGTCGTAACCTTTTTCGATTTCCTTTATCATCTTTGGAACCAATGCCGGTGGGTGCTGCAAATCTGCATCCATAACAATAACATAGTCGCCGGTTGTGTTTGAAAGACCAGCGTACATTGCAGGCTCCTTGCCAAAATTTCTGGAAAAAGAAATATATTTTACATTTTCATGCTTATTTGCCAAATCCTTTAAAATAAGATGTGTTTTGTCCTTACTGCCATCATTTACAAAAACGTAAGTGAATTTGTAATCGGGGATGGCCTTATATATTTTTTCTGATTCTTCGTAAAACATATTGAGGACATCTTCTTCGTTGTAACAGGGTACAACAATATCAATTGTTTTCATATTTGCCTCCTATTGTACAGAAAAACATAATCCTTATTATTTTACTATAAAATGGCAGAAAATAAAAGGAAAATGTATGTCAAAGTAGCAAACACTATAAGCTGTTAAGTTCATTCCAATTTTTTACCTCATTTACAAATTCTAAAACATCTTTCGGTGCATTAAATGAGTAGAGAAGTCCATAAGGGATACTGTAATCCCAGTTGACAGGGATTGAAACAAGTCCAGGGTGTACCTCCTGCCAGCATTCAATTGTAAGAAGCACATTGTTTGTCTCGGCACATCTGTTAAATACAGACAAATCATAAAATTGAGGCGTATCCTCAATGTGTATTTGAGGATGGTTTTTTTCAAAATCATTTCGTATAAAATCATTCACGCCGGAATCTCCACGGCTAACCATCATAAGTGTTTCGCCGTACAAATCCTCTATATCTATTTGGCTTTTTGAGGCTAGAGGATGTTCTCTAGATACAGCCACCATTTTTTTATATCTGCCAAGAGGTAAGAACTGACACAGCGATAACCACGATTTTGAGTCGCATACTCCAATTAAAAAGTCAAACTTTTCGCCAAGCTTTTTTATTTCATTCAAAATCCCTTCATGATTGTCCTCAAATGGAACAAGATGTAACTTGTAATCAAGAAAATTTTTGTTGACGTGATACCACAGGTCCATAAAAGGCTTGGCAGGATTAAGTAAGGATGTGCCAACGCAGAAAGTGTCCTTGTAATTGCTCATAGCGGTGTTTGCGGCAATAATAGATTTCTTTGAGTAATCTATCATAAACTTTGCATCTTTATAAATCACCTTACCTGCAGAAGTCAGACGTATTCCTGATGGCGTTCTGTCTAACAGTTTTAGCTTTAAATGACTTTCAAGAGAATTTATCTGTTTCATTACAGCAGTAGGTGAAATAAATAAATGTTGTGCAGCTTTTGTAAAGCTCCCACAGTCTGCAACTGATATAAAAGTATCAAGTATAGGATTATACATAGTTAACCTCCTTGCTGAAATAATTGATTTTGCATAAACATAAAGTTAATACAATGATAACTTACCGGATATTCTGTGTCAATACAATCAGTGCTACACTGTAACTAGAAAAAAAGCTGTGTCCGGGGGCAATTGTAACCAAGGGATTTGCTATACCCGGCAGCAGCGTAAAGCAACATACCGAGGATATAAAAAATGGATTGAACAGGAGGGGATATAACATGGAATATGTAACATTGTCAAATGGTGTTAAAATGCCAATTTTGGGATATGGTGTGTATCAGGTAACTAAGGAGGAGTGTGAGAGATGTGTGTTGGATGCGTTGAAAGCCGGATATAGATCTATAGACACAGCACAGTCTTATTTTAACGAGGAACAAGTGGGCTTGGCTCTTGAAAAATCAGGTGTACCAAGAGAAGATATTTTCCTTACTTCAAAAGTTTGGATTGAGCATTATGGTTATGATGAATGCCGCAAATCAGTGGAGGAATCGCTGAAAAAATTAAAGACAGATTACATTGATCTTATGCTTCTTCACCAACCATTTTCTGATTATTATGGAGCATGGAGAGCCTTGGAGGATTTGTATGAAGAAGGAAAAATCCGTGCCATTGGAATCTCAAACTTTTACCCTGACAGAATGGTAGATATAGCTTCATTTGCAAGAATTAAGCCCATGGTAAATCAGGTTGAAACTCATCCGTACAACCAGCAGATTCTTGCAAAGGAATATATGGACAAATACGGAGTACAGATTGAAGCATGGGCTCCTTTCGGCGAAGGCAGAGGAGGTTTGTTTGAGGATGCTGTATTAGAGGAAATAGGTGCGAAATACGAAAAGACAACAGCGCAGGTAATGCTTCGCTGGCATATTCAGAGGGGGGGTAGTGGTAATTCCAAAATCTACTCACTATGAGAGAATGGTTGAAAACTTTGATGTGTTTGATTTTACACTTAGTGATGAGGATATGGCAAAAATTGAGAAGCTTGATAAGGCAGAGAGTTCATTCTTTTCGCATCAGGACCCGGCAATGGTGGAATGGTTTGTTCAAATGGTTGAAGAGAGAAGAAATAAAAAATAAAACATAAAAAGGTGATTTATTATATACCTCTTTCCAATAAGATTGGAATGCCTGTACATATAAATCACCTTTTTTATTATAGTTATATGTTTTGTCTATAATTATTTATTTTCTTCTAATTCCTTCATCTTCATAGCGCGGACCTTCAATGGAAGACCAAATAATGTGATGAATCCTTCAGCATCGTGGTGGTCATATAAATCACCGGTAGTAAATGATGCAAGCGATTCGCTATATAATGAATATGGAGAAGTCGTTCCGGCTTTAATGATGTTTCCTTTGTAAAGCTTGAATTTAACTTCACCTGTAACATATTCCTGTGTTGATTCAACGAATGCCTGAACGGCTTCACGAAGAGGAGTAAACCATTTTCCTTCGTATACAATCTGAGCAAGCTTGTTGCCCATATCCTTCTTAACTTCCATTGTAGCACGGTCAAGAACTAATTCTTCAAGCTGATCATGAGCTTCCATAAGAATTGTTCCACCCGGAGTTTCGTATACACCACGAGACTTCATACCAACTACACGGTTTTCTACGATATCAACGATTCCGATACCATGCTTTCCACCAAGTTCATTCAACTTGCGGATGATATCTGATACTTTCATCTTTTCACCATTAACTGAAGTAGGAATACCCTTTTCGAATGTCATTGTAACATATTCGCCTTCATCAGGAGCCTTTTCAGGAGATACACCTAAAACTAAAAGGTGGTCATAGTTTGGCTCGTTTGCAGGATCTTCAAGTTCAAGACCCTCATGGCTGATGTGCCAAAGATTACGGTCACGGCTGTAGCTCTGGTCAGCAGAGAATGGAAGGTCAATTCCGTGAGCCTTACAATATTCTATTTCTGATTCACGGGAATCCATATCCCACTTGTCATCTCTCCAAGCAGCAATAATCTTAAGATCCGGAGCTAAAGCCTTGATACCAAGCTCGAAACGAATCTGGTCATTACCCTTACCTGTAGCACCGTGGCAGATAGCAGTTGCACCTTCCTTACGAGCAATTTCTACTAATCTCTTTGCAATACCGGGTCTAGCCATTGATGTTCCAAGTAAATATTTATTTTCATATACTGCGCCAGCCTGTACACAAGGAACGATATATTCATCGCAGAATTCATCTGTGATATCTTCAATATATAATTTAGAAGCGCCTGAGTATTTTGCTCTTTCCTCAAGACCATCTAATTCCTCTTCCTGTCCACAGTCGATACAACAGCAGATAACTTCATAATCATAGTTTTCCTTTAACCAAGGGATGATAGCAGTAGTATCAAGTCCACCTGAGTAAGCTAAAATAACTTTTTCCTTTGCCATTTTCTTATTCCTCCAAAAAAATAATTGTGAATCCAAATTCACCTACATTTGTTAATATAAATCACTATTTAAAACTTGTCTATATTTAAATAGAATTTTTTGCCAAGGACTAATATACAGCATCGTTGCATAAAATGCAATAGAAAAATGAATAAAATTCAAAAATATGCATAAAATACATAAAAACCTTGCATAATATGCACTGTTGCTGTATAATTTCAAAATGCACAACAGAATATATAAAAGTTATATTTCAAAACAAGTTGTTGTCCTTGTTTTTCTGCGCCGCCTATTAACTGCGCTCTTCGCAAACTCGCTTTATGCTTGATTTAATAAATATAGGAATGGATTTAATTTGTAATAATAAAATAAACCAAATATAGACAAAATATGGTAAAATAAAAGGTAGCGAAAAAATAGTGACACTATAAACAGAAGTTTTATATAGTAAGTTTTCACTATTTATATAATGGAGGTTTGACTTTTATGATAAAAGTAGGAATTATTGGCTCCACAGGTTATGCTGGAGTAGAAATTGTTAGGCTTATCACTCAACATAAATATGCAGAAGTAGTATGGTTCGGCTCTAGAAGCTATGTAGACCAGAGATACGCTGATGTCTTTAAAAATATGTTTGAGATAGTAGATGAGAAATGTCTTGATGACAATATGGAAGAGTTGGCAGAGGCTGTTGATGTTATTTTTACAGCAACACCACAGGGTCTGTGTGGTTCATTAGTTAATGAAGACATTTTAAATAAAGTAAAGATTATAGACTTGAGTGCTGACTTTAGAATCAAGGATGTTTCAGTTTATGAAAAGTGGTACGGTATTGAGCATAAAAGTCCACAGTTTATAGACGAGGCAGTTTATGGCCTGTGTGAGATAAACAGAGACAAAGTAAAGGATGCAAGATTGATTGCCAATCCGGGATGCTATACAACATGTAGTATTCTTTCAATTTACCCACTTGCAAAGGAAGGCCTGATTGATATGAAGTCCATTATCGTAGATGCAAAATCAGGTACTTCAGGAGCAGGACGTGGAGCAAAGGTCCCAAATCTGTTCTGTGAGGTAAATGAAAATATAAAGGCATATGGGGTGACAACACACAGACACACTCCTGAGATTGAAGAGCAGCTTGGATATGCAGCTGGTGAAGAGGTTATAATCAATTTCACACCACACTTGGTTCCAATGCAGAGAGGCATACTTGTAACTGCATATGCAAACCTGAAAAAGCAGGTTACATATGACGAAGTAAAGGCTGTTTATGACAAGTATTATAAGGATGAAAAGTTTATCAGAGTACTTGAAAGGGACGTTTGCCCTGAAACAAGATGGGTTGAAGGAAGCAATTTCGTAGATGTCAATTTCAAGATAGATGAGAGAACAGGAAGAATTATTATGATGGGAGCGCTTGACAATCTTATCAAGGGCGCAGCAGGTCAGGCAGTTCAAAATATGAACATTTTATTTGGATTAGATGAAACTGAAGGCTTGCAGCAGGTACCTATGTTCCCATAAAAATATAGATATAAATAAGAGAGGAAATAAACATGCGCAAAATAAAAGGTGGCGTTACAGCACCAAAGGGCTTTTCAGCCATGGGTGTTCACGCAGGAATTAAAAAAGATAAAAAAGATATGGCTATGATTTACAGTATTGTACCATGTACTGCAGCAGGTACATTTACTACAAATCAGGTAAAGGCAGCTCCGGTCAAATGGGACCAGAAGATGATATATGAGCAGGAGTATTCACAGGCTGTTATTTGTAACAGTGGTGTGGCAAATGCCTGCACAGGTGCAGAGGGAATGAAGTACTGCGAAGAGATGGCGCAGGCAGCAGCTGATGCACTCAATATAAAGAAGGAGCACGTGCTTGTAACATCTACAGGTGTTATAGGAGCACAGCTTCCAATGGACAAAATTGTCAATGGTATTGGAATGCTTGCACCAACTTTAGATGCGACAGCAGAGGGAGCTCATATGGCAGCAGAGGCCATTATGACAACAGACACTCATCCAAAGGAAATAGCATATTCATTTAAGATTGGTGATAAGACATGCAAGATTGGTGGAATGTGCAAGGGCTCTGGTATGATTCATCCAAATATGTGTACAATGCTTGGATTTATTATGACTGATGTTGATATCTCAAAGGATTTGTTATATGAAGCGTTAAGCACTGATATCAAGGATACATATAACATGGTTTCAGTTGATGGCGACACATCAACAAACGATACTGTTTTACTTTTGGCAAACGGCTTGGCCGAAAACAAAAAGATTACAGAAAAGAACGAAGATTATTATAAGTTTGTGGAGGCACTTCACGCTGTCAATGTGTTCCTTTGCAGAAACATTGCCGGTGATGGAGAGGGAGCAACAGCTTTGTTTGAAGTAAAGGTTGTTGGAGCAGAATCAAAGGAACAGGCTGTCACTTTGGCAAAGTCAATCGTGACATCGAGTCTTACGAAGGCAGCTATATATGGTCATGATGCAAACTGGGGAAGAATTCTGTGTGCAATGGGATATTCTTCTGCAAAGTTTGATCCTGAGAAGGTAGACATTTATTTTGAAAGCAAGGCTGGCAAGCTTAAGATTGTAGAAAATGGAATGGCTACCAATTATAGCGAAGAAAAAGCGACAAAGATTTTATCTGAATCTGAGGTTACAGCAATTGCAGATGTAAAGATGGGTGATTTCGAAGCTACAGCCTGGGGCTGTGATTTAACACACGAATATGTCAGCATAAATGCAGATTACAGAAGCTAATTGAAAATAAATCCCCGGATGGTGAGTTAGTATATAGCTGGCAATTAGAACTACAGCTTAATTAGCAATTTAAATGTTAGGAGAAATGAAAAAATGATAATGAAGGGTTCTAAAAATTTACATATGAATAGCCTGATTGAAAAGGGAGATGTTCTTATTGAAGCATTACCTTACATCCAGCGCTTCAACAGAAAGATAATTGTAGTAAAATACGGCGGAAGTGCAATGCTTGATGACAACTTTATGCACAGCGTAATTCAGGATATAACACTTTTAAAATTAGTAGGTTTTAAGCCTATAATCGTTCACGGTGGTGGAAAGGCTATAAGCAGGCATATCGACAGACTTGGAATGGAGACTGAATTTATAAATGGTCTCCGTGTGACAGATGAAGAAACACTTGATGCAGCTGAGATGGTTCTCAACAGTGTAAATAAGAAACTCGTGCAGATAGTTGAACAGTTAGGAGTAAGAGCTATAGGTATAAGCGGTAAGGATGGAAAGCTTTTGACAGTTCAGAAAAAATTGTCACAGGGTGAAGATATAGGATATGTTGGCGAGGTTACAAAAGTAAATGCAGATATACTTTTAGACCTTTTGGAAAAGGACTTTTTGCCAATTGTATGTCCTATCGGTCTTGATGAAGATTTCCACGGCTACAATATTAATGCAGATGACGCTGCAAGTGCAATTGCAGAGGCTGTTCACGCTGAAAAGCTGGCATTTTTGACTGACACAGAAGGTGTTTATATGGATATAAATGACACAGATTCTGTTATCTCAGAAATGACATTGTCAGAAGCTCAGTCCCTGATTGACGATGGGACTATTGCAGGTGGAATGATTCCAAAAATCAGAAACTGTATGAACGCAATCGAAAATGGTGTATCAAGAGTGCATATTTTAGATGGAAGAATTCCACACAGTATTCTTTTGGAAATTTTCACAAACAAAGGTATTGGTACAGCTATTTTGGCTGATGACGAAGAAAAATTTTATAAGAATTAGGAGATAGCTATGACAGACAAAGAATTGATGAATCAGGCAGAAGAGTATCTTATTCATACATACAATAGATTTCCGGTTGTTTTTGAAAAAGGCGAAGGTGTTTATGTATATGACGTAAACGGAAAAAAATATTTGGACTTTGCAGCCGGAATAGCAGTGCATTCCCTTGGATACAACAATAAAGAGTATACAGAAGCACTTAAAAACCAGGTTGACAAAATTATTCATACATCAAATCTTTACTATAATGTGCCAACTATTGAGGCAGCAAAGAAGGTAGTGGAAGCTACAGGACTCAAGAAGGTATTCTTTACAAACAGTGGTGCTGAATCAATTGAAGGTGCTATGAAGATGGCAAAGAGATATGCATATGACAAATCAGGACCCGGAGAATACGAAATTATTGCAATGAATCATTCGTTCCACGGAAGAACTATGGGAGCTCTTGCCCTCACAGGAAACGCACATTATCAGGAACCGTTCGGACCTATGATTTCAGGCATTAAATATGCTGAATATAACAATTTAGACAGCGTAAGGGAATTGGTAAATGACAAGACATGCGCAATTATTCTCGAGGCTGTACAGGGTGAAGGTGGTATTTATCCTGCAGATGAAGAATTTATAAAAGGAATCAGAAAAATTTGTGATGACAATGACATCATAATGATTTGCGATGAAGTTCAGTGTGGTATGGGACGTACAGGAAAGATGTATGCTTACCAGCATTATGGAATCAAGCCTGATATTGTTGCTACAGCAAAGGCTCTTGGATGTGGAGTCCCTGTTGGTGCGTTTGTGGCAGGAGAGAAATGCTGCGATAGCTTAGTGCCGGGTGATCACGGAACTACATACGGTGGAAATCCACTTGCAACAGCAGCAGTTAGCACAGTGTTTGATATTTTTGAAAAGGAAAATATTTTGGACAATGTGAATGAGGTTAGCGGTTACCTTGAAGAGCAGCTTGATAAGATAGTCAGCGATTTTGACAATGTAACAGAAAGACGTGGCATGGGACTTATGCAGGGTATTGTGCTCAAAACTCCTGTTGGGGAGACAATAAACAAAGCATTAGAAAAGGGATTGTTAGTAATCTCAGCGGGAAGTGATGTGCTTAGAATGGTACCTCCGCTTACTATTACAAAAGAAAACGTAGATGAAATGATTAGTATTTTAAGAGAATCATTATAAAATACATTATTATCCATTTGACTTTCTTTATTTTTTATTTTACAATAAACGAACAGATGTTCGAACAAGAGGAGGAAGTCACATGGCATGGAACAGAAGCTATATTTGTATAGATTTAAAATCTTTTTACGCTTCAGTAGAGTGTGTTGAGCGCGGGCTTGACGCAATGACTACAAATTTAGTTGTGGCGGATCCTGAAAGAACAGACAAGACAATATGTCTTGCTGTATCTCCATCGATGAAAGCGCTTGGAGTAAGCAACCGCTGCAGAGTTTTTCAAATACCAAAAAATATAGACTACATTATGGCGCCTCCGCGTATGGAATTGTACATCATGTATTCTGCTGAAATATACGGAATTTTTCTGAAGTATTTTTCAAAGGATGATATACATGTTTACTCCATCGATGAGGCGTTTATTGACGTGACAGACTATATGCATATGTACCACAAGGATGCCAGGCAGATAGGCCAAATGGTTATGCAGGATATATTGGATACTATGGGGATTACAGCCACATGTGGAGTTGGAGAAAATCTGTATCTTGCAAAGATTGCACTTGATATTTCTGCAAAGCACACAGATGACCACATAGGTGTTTTGTCAGAAGAGACATACAGACAGACCTTGTGGAATCACAGACCACTTACAGATTTCTGGCGCGTGGGTAAGGGCACTGAAAAAAGGCTTGCAAAGTATGGAATTATGACTATGGGACAGATTGCGCAGGCAGACGAGGATTTGCTTTACAACGAATTTGGAATTGACGCAGAGCTTTTGATTGATCATGCCTGGGGTAGAGAACCGGTCACTATAGCGGATATAAAACGGTACAAGCCAAAGTCAAATGGCTTTAGCAACGGTCAGGTTCTGCCATGCGATTACGAATACGAAAAGGCAAAAATAGTCGTAAAGGAAATGACAGACGAATTGTGCCTGCAATTAGTTGATAAAAAATTACAGACAGCTTCGGCTACATTGCATATTGGATATTCAAATGTGCTCAAAATTGAATCGGCAAGAGGAAGCTTTACGTTAGCAAATGCGACGAGTTCAAGTAAAGTTCTTGTAAATGAGATGGTACAATTGTTTGAGAGAATAACTAATCCACATTATCCAATCAGAAGAATTACAATGTCATTTAACAATGTGACCGAAGAAAGCTATATACAGTATGATTTGTTTACAAATCCGGAAGATAGAGATAAAGAGCGCAGCTTGCAGGAAAGTATTCTGAATATAAAGAAGAGATATGGTAAAAACTTTATATTGCGAGGAATGGATTTGCAGGATGGCGCCACGGCAATAGAAAGAAATAATCAGATTGGCGGACATAGAAAAATATAGGAGACCAGGCTATGAGAAGAAAAATGTCAATCGAGGACAGAGCAAAACAGTTTCTGCCCTTTGCAGCCTTAAAGGGACACCAGGAAGCCCTTAAGATAAAGGAGGAAGAGGTGGAAGAACAACTGCATATAATGAACCAATATGGGGATGGTACAGGTACTAAAATCCATAAAATGTAAAACAAGGTTTGATTTTGTAAAAAAGTATGTTAGAATTTTACTTGGGTTTTACAAAAACCATACAAAAGAAAATAAGCTAAAGGCTATTATAAAAGGAATCTTTTATAAATAATCAGCGTATATGGGAGAGAAAACAAAATGTATATAATGATTACTGAGTTACTTAGCGGTCTGGCATTATTCCTATTTGGTATGAAGTATATGAGTGAAAGCTTACAGCAGGCGGCAGGTGAGAAGCTTAGAGGTTTTTTGGATCGATGTACACGTAATAAGTATGTCGCAGTAGTGTTTGGTGCTTTATTTACAGCATTTATCCAGTCATCAGGTGCAACAACCGTTATGGAGGTTGGATTTGTAAATGCCGGAATCCTTACACTTGAAAAGTCAGTAGGACTTACTTTTGGTGCTAACATTGGTACAACTATCACATCACAGCTTGTATCATTAAAGCTCACAGCTGTTGCTCCATTTATTATTTTCGCAGGAGCAGCTATTATGTCTTTCTGTAAGAAACCATTGCTTAAGCGCATATCAGCTGTTATTTTTGGATTTGGTGCTTTGTTTACAGGTATCAACTTTATGACAGGTGCTTTGCAGGGAATTGCAGAATTTGAAAGCGTTCAGCATGCATTCCAGTATATGAACCTGCCTATCATTGCAATTTTGGTGGGACTTGTACTTACAACTGTTGTACAGAGTTCATCCGTTACAGTCAGTGTGTTGGTATTGCTGGCAGGCATTACACTTGAAAGCGGTGATCCATTGGTTTCACATTTGACTTGCCTGTACTTTATCTTAGGTGCAAATATTGGTTCATGTGCACCGGCAGTTATGGCAGCGCTCAATGCAAACCGCAATGCAAAGCGTACAGCTCTTATACACGTTATGTTTAATGTTGTAGGTTTGGTTGTTATCTCAGTTATTTTGATTTTTGCAAGTGAGCCTATAATTGATTTTATCAATTCAATTAGTAGTACAGACAAGAGATTTGTTGCCAATGCTGATACTATATTTAAGACGTTCCAGTGTATTATATTATTGCCATTTACAAATGTGCTGGTTAAGTTCTCTAAAAAGGTTATTCACGCAAAAGGCAATGTGGAAGTCGACGAAAACGAGAAGGTACTTCGTTTCATTGGAAACTCAGCTACAAAAACTCCGGCTACAGCCATTGTAGAGATTAAGCAGGAAATTAATCGTATGGCTGGAATGGTTAGAGAAAATCTCGAGGATTCGATGGCTGCGCTTATGAATAACGACAGAAGTAAAGCAGATGAAATCTACTCAAGAGAAAAATATGTTGATTATTTAAGTCACAGAATTACAGAATATATGGTAAAGGCAAACCAATATGATCTTCCTCTTAGAGACAGAGAGAGACTTGGTGGATTGTTCCATGTAGTTATTGATGTTGAACGTATTGGTGATCATGCCATAAATATTATGGATGATGCATTGAAGGAAAAGAGCTCAAAGGTTCAATTTTCTGAAGATGGTATGAAACAGTTATCAGACATGTACGACAAGGTTATTGAAATATATGACAAGTCAGTTGACATTTTCAACACTGAAAACAAGGATGAGTTTAACGATGTTGACAGATTAGAGGATATCATCGATCAGATGCAAATAGATTGTCAGGAAGGTCATGTAAAGAGAATGTCAAAAGAGGAATGTAGTATTGAGGCAGGACTTATCTTTACAGACTTAGTTATTGGCTTGGAGAGAATTGCCGATCACGCGATGAACATTGCATATTCAATTCTTCCGGAAAAGCAGTAATAAAAATTAAAAAAAAGTAAAAAATATCCCTATATAGTTATTTTTAGGAGGAATAAATATGTGGGGAATCATAATAGCGTTGATATCAGGAGCACTTATGAGTGTTCAGGGAGTGTTCAACACAGAGGTTACAAAAAGCAGTAGTTTATGGGCGGCCAATTCATGGGTGCAAATTACTGCTTTTTTAGTTTGCATAATTGCATGGCTTGCAACCGGAAGAGAAGGTATGGCAGGATTATTTGCGATAGACAGAAAGTATATGCTATTAGGCGGAGTTATAGGAGCATTTATAACCCTTACAGTTATAAAGAGTATGGGAAGCTTAGGCCCGGCAAATGCGGTGCTTTTAATTGTTATTTCACAGATTATTGTTGCGTATCTGATAGAGGTATTTGGGATGTTTGGAGTTGAAAGAGTGGATTTTCAGTGGAGCAAATTAATCGGTGGAGTGATTGCGATTATAGGAATAGTCATTTTTGAGCGATAAATGTACAAAAATATCTTAGAAAAAATAAAAAAATTATTTAAAAAGTGTATTGATAAGTAAAATTTATTTTTGTACAATTATTGTGTATGCGTTCACGGGTGACTCCGGAGAGGAGTTAGGATGCAAAAAAACAAAAATAAAATATTTTTAAGCGTAATTGCGATATGTTTTTGTCTAGTTGAAATGTGCGCTTGTTCAAATGAAGAAGCAACAGAGATAACCGATTTGGAGACAGCGACAGTCATACAATATGAGGAGACGGGTGGAGACATCTATGTATATATAACAGGACAGGTAAAGAAGCCCGGTGTATATCAGGTCTCAGAGGGCACGCGACTTTTTAAAGTTGTAGAACTTGCAGGAGGTATGACCGACAAAGCACAAAAGAATTATCTAAATTTGGCAGAGACAGTTGCGGATGGACAGCAGGTGCAAGTGTTGTCCAAGAAGCAATACAAAAAGTTAATAAAAAGTGGCACTGTATCAGGTGATAATAAAGGAACATCTGCCGATGACCTAATAAACATCAACCAGGCTACAGAGGAGGAATTGACTACACTTTCAGGTATAGGTGATTCAAAAGCTAAGGCTATAGTGGAGTATCGTGAGAAAAATGGTATGTTTTCCACTATAGAGGATTTGAAAAATGTAAATGGTATAGGGGAAGCCACTTTTGAAAATATAAAATCACAGATTACTGTTTAAACAGAAAGAGGAATAGAATGAGAGCTTTGGTTGTAGATGACGAGAAATTAATAGTAAAAGGACTTAAATTTAGTCTTGAACAGGAAGGATATGAAGTAGATTGTGCTTATGATGGTCAGGAAGCTCTGGATCTTGCAAAGAGCAATGCTTACGACATAATCTTATTGGATTTGATGTTGCCGGTATATGATGGCTATGAAGTATGTCAGCAGATTAGAGAATTTTCTGACGTGCCAATCATTATGCTTACAGCAAAGAGCGATGATATGGACAAAATATTAGGGCTTGATTACGGCGCAGATGATTATATTACAAAACCGTTTAATATATTGGAGGTTAAGGCTAGAATCAAGGCAATCATAAGAAGAAACAAGCGCAAAGAGCCTGTAAAAGCTGAAAAACCTAAGGTTATAGAGTCGGGTGCACTTAGAATTGAAGTTGAGGCAAAGAGAGTATACATAAATGAAAAAGAAATTCGACTCACAGTAAAGGAGTTTGATATTTTAAAGCATCTTGCTGAAAATCCGGGAAAGATTTACTCAAGAGATCAGCTGCTTGCTATTATTTGGGAAAACAAGAATCCGGGTGACGCAAGAACCGTAGACGTAAATGTTAGAAGATTAAGAGAAAAAATAGAAGAGAACCCGGCAAAACCGGAATATGTACACACTAAATGGGGTATGGGATATTATTTTCAAGGATAAGTAGATGAGAGATTGGATTTTAAAAAGAACCAATTTAATAAAGAGTTTAAAGTTTCGTATTTTTATAATTATAATTATTGCTATTATTGTGCCTGGAATTATTTCAGGCACATTTGTTGTTAATTTGGTGTCGAAACAGTATTTGGACAACAAAATTGAAAGGTTTAATGCCAACAACAATTTGCTTAAAAACAGTATTACTACAAGCTTGTATATGACAGAAAAGAAATCAGATATTGTTGATACGCAGATTGCCCAACTGGCAAATGAATATAACTGCCGGGTACAGGTAATCAACACAAAAAATGTAATTGTAAAGGATACAGAAAGTAGTGAGATTGGAAAGACAAGTATAGCTGCAAATGTGTTTAAGGCTTTGAAGGGTGAAAATATTTTTACACAGAATGATGAAAAGCAGTACGTAGAATTTGCAATGCCACTTGTCAGCAGTGTTCCCGATGGAGACGGAAATACTCAGCAGAGTACTATAGGTGTCCTATATATCAATTATTCGATTGCAGATGTCTTTGAGTACAGAGAAAAAGTTTCTGAGTATATGATGATTATTATAATGCTCATTATTATATTTGCTCTGTTTATGGGATGGTTATGTTCAGTGTTATTTACAAGGCCAATTAAACGTATCGAGGAGACTATTGACGGAATATATGAGGGCAATTTGCAGGAACATGAGGAAAAGAAGGACTATACGGAAATTGAGCAGATAACTCATGAATTTAACAGGATGGTTGGTCGAATAAACCAGCAGGAAAAGTCCAGACAGGAATTTGTTTCAAATGTGTCACATGAGTTGAAGACTCCAATCACATCTATGAAGATTTTAGCAGATTCATTGTTAGGTCAGCAGGGTATGCCTGAAGAGCTCTATCAGGAATTTTTGCAGGATATCTCAAAAGAAATAGACAGAGAAAATGAGATTATTATGGACTTGCTGGAACTGGTGCGTACAGAAAAATCTCAAGCTGAAATAAACATTTCCTCTGTAAATATAAATGAGATGGTAGAGGGTGTTCTTAAGCGCCTAAAACCTATAGCTGAAGAAAAGAATATAGAATTAATATTCGAGAGCTTCAGACCTGTTATTGCAGATGTGGATAAACTGAAGTTTGCAAGTGTTGTTACAAACTTGGTTGAAAATGCAATTAAATACAATGTGGCAGACGGCACTGTCACAGCTTCACTCAACTCAGACCATCAGTATTTCTATCTGAAGGTGGCAGATACCGGTATTGGTATTGCAGAGGAGGATCAGGAAAGAGTATTTGAGAGATTCTTTAGAGTAGACAAGGCCAGAGCCAGGGAGACCGGTGGTACAGGTCTCGGACTTGCCATTACAAATGAAATAGTCAAGAAGCATCGTGGCTTAATTAAGATACATAGTAAGGAAGGCGAAGGAACAACATTCACAGTTAGAATTCCATTGAAATATATTGGGTAATATTATGAAAAGAGTAGCGACTAAAATAATTAATTTAATATTGATTTTGTCTATGCTGGTGACTTTTACTGCCTGTGACAAAAAGCATAGTAGCAGTAAGAGTGAAGGAATTTCTATTTACTATGTAGATAAGTCGGGAGTTTCTTTAAACACTGAGAAATATAAGCCAAAAAATGACAATATAAATGAGTTGATATTTGAGCTTATGGACAGGCTGAGCGAAAATGGAAAGGAAAAGGGAAATGTCAGCCCTATTCCCGAGGGTGTTATTGTAAATGGCTTTAATCTGATTGACGGAATGATTACTGTTGATTTTAATGAAGCCTACAACAATATGGACAACCAGAGGGAGGTGTTGTGTAGGGCAGCAGTGGTTCTCACGCTCACGCAGATTGCATCGGTAGAATACATTTCTTTTACAGTTGAAGATGAGCCATATCAGAAGGAGGCGCATGTACCTATTGGCGCAATGGATGCCTCATGCTTCGTTTCAGGCTTAGGCGAGGCAAATGCATATGCAAAGTCTGATTTTATTCTTTATTATGCAAATGAAGACGGCACAGCGCTTAAGGAGTATAATCTGGAGGAGGCCAACTACAGTGGATACACAAAAGAAGAATTTATAGTCAGAAAGCTAATTGAGGGCCCACAAAAGGAAGGTTATACTGCTACAATGTCAAGTGAAGTAGGCTTGAATAGTATAATTACGACAAACAATATATGTTATGTGGATTTTCCGGAAAACTTTTTGAGTGAACAGAGTAAAGTTGCAAACGAGCTTGTAATTTATTCAATAGTAAATTCATTGTCTGAGCTTAACGATATTCACAGAGTTCAGATAAGTATAAACGGCGATACCACAATAAAATATCATGATGATATATCATTATCAGAACCAATGATCAGAAAGCTGGATTTAGTGGAAAGCAAGTAGCCAGTGATTAGAAGGCTGGATTTAGTGAGAAGCAAGCAGTCAATGATTAGAAAACAAGGTTTAGTGAAAAGCAAGTAAAGGAGAACGATTATTAATAGACCAATATTAGCTATATTTTTAGCAATATTGCTTGGAGAGTTTTTTGTTCTATTAAAAATAAATGTATGGTGGATTTTGGCCATGGCGATTATATTTTTGATTATTATAATCATCACAAAGAAGAGAGTATCTATCTTTGTGGTGATTTTTTTGTCACTTATTGTGGGAGT
>CAZWAG010000016.1:0-28332 GCA_964631845.1 uncultured Eubacterium sp. | reverse complement strand
GAAAGGTAATTATTCTTACGAATCCGCGCCTCGCGAGAGAGTTCGCAAGCGAACTCTTTGTTCGTTAATCATGATATAGAATGTGATAGAATTTTTATAGACTAGTTTGAATTAATCGACAAAATGTGCTAAATCATATATAAATTAAATTTATATTGGAGAGGTGTGTAATGAGAGAGAAGCTTATTGAAATTATTAATATGATATCTCCTACACTTGATGTAGAAGACGAAGATTTAAACATTGCTGAAGATATGGACTCTATGGATATCATCGCATTGATGAGTGAGATGGAAGACGCATTTGACATTGAAATTACAATGGAAGAAAAGACAGAAGAAAATTTTGAAAATGTAGATACATTATTAGAAATGATTGAACGTCTTCAGTAAAAAGTATCAAACAAGCTTTGTTAAGTGGGTTTGATACCACTAAAAAGCAAAATAATCAAAAAATGGTATCAAACAAGCATTAAGATGCATCGTTGATACCGCTAGACAGTAGAATTTAGTTTGAGATTTAAAAAAGTGGTATCAAATCAACCCGAAAAGTTAAATTTGATACTTCAAGATAATAAGTCAATTTAAAAAGGTATCAAACCTGCTCTAACAAGCAAGTTTGATACCTTTTTTTGCTTAGGAATAATTTAAAACGCTATGAGCAAATCAAAAGTGTCCAACAATAAATTAAAAAAAGCTAAAAACAAGTCAAAAGTGCCCAAGAATAAATCAAAACGCTATGAGCTATTCCCCAAACAATCTATCTCACATAAATTGCTTTGTATTTTGAACGTAGACTATTACATGATGTTGATGAATATACTGATTTGATTTTGTACTTATATCTCTTATTTTTTGCAAGCTTCTTATCGGTATAAGAATTCTTTGTGACAGTCGCTATTTTTTTGTATCCGCTCCCTGAGCTTCTGTAAACGTAATACTTTACAGCACTTGAATTTTTCTTCCATGTCAATTTTACATTTCCATATTTTTTCTTAGATACTGTTTGAGTTGCTGTTAATTTTGTTGGAGTAGCAAGTCTTACACGAATTTTTCTAGTCAATTTAATTCCACTAGTCGTTGTTGCAGTGATAGTAGCAGGTCCAACCTTGAGGGCTGTTATTTTTCCACTGGAATTTACAGATACTCTTGTTGGCTTGTCACTTGTCCATGTTACATTATCAGTTGCGTCCGAAGGTGATAAAGTAGCTTTGATAGTAGTGGTGTCTTTTCTATGAAGATAAATAGTTGAATTCTGTGATAAAGTCATCGCAGTGGCTGGCTGTATAACGTTGACATTATAAAATGCCATCAAGCCGCTGTCAGTGGATGCCATAATCATCGTCTTTCCAGTTGCTAAAGCTGTTATTTTTCCGGTTGATTTGTTTACGGCAACTTTGCTATCATCCAATGATGAGTAAGAGACGCTGTTGGAATATGTTATTCCGGCGCTGTTGTTTGTAGCAGAATTGTTGCCTTCAGAAAATTTCACAAGAGCCTCATTTGTCTCAGATTTTCCTTTTATGATTTCAATATTACCCAAATTAAAATTTAAAACAGTGTCTGATACGGCCTGCAATTTAGTTGCATTTTCTTCTGAAAGTTTTGAGAGAAGACTGTCGGTATCAAATTCACTGCCTGGCAGGAATTCATTTCCAAAAGCAGAGGCTCCGGAGATTGATTGATATAGTGCACAGGCTGCCATATAGCTTCCGGCAACTGTTGGATGAATCTCGTCTGAATTATACAAATTAATTTCCGGATACATCCGGGTGCATCTTGAATAGTTTAAGCCGGAAGGACAAACCTTTACATTATATGAATTTGCAAGATTGTAATAGCTTCTGTTTATATAATATTGAATGACAGGATTATCCAAATAAACAGTTGAATTGTTTATTGTAAATGTATTTCCAACCTTGTCTGCCTGCGTTTCATAAAGAACTATTTCAGCACCGTTTTTTTCTATAAGACCTTTTAATGTTACAAAAGCCTTTTCTGTCGTTTCATAGTCACACAACATTGGTTCCCTGTGCTCCTGAACTACAACATAATCAAAATCGGTTTTTGATAATGAAGTGACGATCTGAGTATTGTACTTATTACCTGTTGTGGCAAACTGGCTGAGCTTATAATTAGGGGCTGTTATAGCTTCCACATATGCGTGTGTGCCGCTTGCTTCAAATAAGCCTTTCACCATTTTTGGCATGTCGTTGTAATAAGTAGAACTGTTTCCTATAAACAAAATTTTTACGTTATAAGAGTCAGTAGCTTCGTTTGTTGTTGTGCTTGCCGCTATTATTTTTTCATCAAAATTCATTTGTAATATACAAAACATAGCAAGAATCAACAGGATTTTTGTAATATTCTTCTTGTTCATCTTATTCCCTTCCTTCATATTTTTTTGGTTAGATAAATTTTTTGAAACAAAAATTTTCAACTAAAAAAGGTATAAAGGAAAAATGTGAGATAAATTTGTTGAATATTAAAATAAACGAATGTGAGGTAGAGAAATGAAAAAAATTGTTGCGATTATGATGACTATGGTTATCGGAATGTCACTTCTTACAGCGTGTGGAAGTGAAAAGTCAGAGGAGAGAGTGTCAAATGACAAGCTTGTCATTAGATATCAGAACAGCGTTGCATATGCGCCTATTATTGTCATGGCTGAAAAAGGCTTCATCAGTGAGGAATATGGCAAAGATGTAGATGTTGACTGTGCACTTGAAGCAGACGGAAACACAGTTAGAGAGGGTGTTTCAACGGGAAATATTGATATTGGTTGTCTTGGATTACCACCGGCACTTATTGGTATGACTACCGGAGCAGATTACAAAATCTTTTCAGGTATAGCTGCACAGCCATATTCAATAGTAACAAATGATGACAGTCTTAAAACATTGCAGGATGTAAAGGACGCAAACATCCCTGTTGCATTGTTGAATGCAAACAGCCAGGGACACATTCTTCTTGCAAAAGCGGCAAAAGAACTATTAGGTGATGCAAAAGCATTTGACAGCAATTTGAGTGCAGTGGCAAATGCAGATGGTTACACAGGAATTGAGTCAGGCTCAATTAAGTGCCATGTAGTTATTTCACCTTACAATTTTAAAGAGTTGGCTTTAGAGGGAACACACGAGATAGAAGTTCCGGAATCAGCTTGGCCTACAGGAGACACATCTGTAGTTGCAGTTGCATCAAAGTCACTTTATACAAAGAATAAAGATTTATATGATGCAGCATACAGAGCAATGGAAAGAGCAGTACAGTACTGCATCGACAACCCGGAGGAGGTTGCACAGATGTGTAAGGATGCTCTTCAGTTAGATGACAGCGTAGAAGAAATCGTTTCATATATGACAAACGAAAAATCAAAATATTCAACAACAATTCAGGGTGTTATGGATATGGCGAAATTTATGGGTGAAGAAGGATTTATTGAAGACCCTGATACGGTGCCCGCAGAACTTAGTGACATTGCATATGACAATGTAAAAGGAAACTAAAAATTGAAATGGCTAAAACATAACATATCTGAGCATATGTTATGTTTTAGTGCATTTAGAGATAAGGAGAAGGCAGTGAATAAAAAAACAAAGGCATTATTGGCTCAAATTATTTTTTTAGTGTTAATAATTGCAGCGTGGCAATTTACTTCATATAAGGTGGCAAATGAGAGAATATTCCCATCGCTTCAATACATATTTGAAAGAATAATGATAGGCTTTGAAGAAAAGCAACTGGGTGCAAACATACTGTATTCATTAAAATTAATGCTGGAAGGACTTGCGATTGGAATTGTGCTTGCAATTGTATTCTCAAGTATTTCTGTAATATCGGATACTTTTGCGGCTATCTACAATATGATTGTTTCAATGTTTGACTTGATTCCGGGTATTGCACTTATTTCAGCTATTACTATTTTATTTTTCAATCAGCATGAACTCGCAATTGTATTGTTAGTAATTCATTCTGTAGTGTGGCCAATGTCTCGAAGCATCATTGATGGATTTAATGCAGTATCAACATTACATCTTGAGGTGGGAAAAAATATTGGCCTCAATTCAGTAAGACTGTTATTTGGGGTTTTTATCCCGGCAGCAATGCCAAGAATATTTTCAGGTATAAAAGTCGGTTGGGCAAGAGCCTGGAGAGGTCTTATAAGTGCAGAAATGGTATTTATGGGATTCGGAGTAGTAGGTATGGGTGGATATATTAGTTTGCGAAGAACTGACAATGACCTGGCAAGCGTATACGGAGTTATTTTTATTATAGTTATTATTGGATTGATAGTAGAATACGGCATTTTCAGAACTATTGAAAAAAACACATTTAAGAAATGGGGAATGACGCGATGAGTACAGTAAGAGAACCACTTTTGAAAATAGAAAACCTTGTAAAACAATACAATGTTAAGCAGGATATTATTTTAAATGATATTAATCTTGAGGTGTATGATGAAGATTTCCTATGCGTGCTGGGACCGTCGGGATGTGGAAAATCTACTATGATAAGATGTATTGCCGGATTCGAAGAATATCAGGGAAGCATCACTGTAGACGGTGAGAAGGTTATAACACCGGGACCTGACAGAATAATGGTATTTCAGGATTTTAATCAGCTTTTTCCTTGGAAGACAGTTTTAAACAACATTACATATCCGTTGAAGGTCAATGGAATGAAGGACAAACAGCAGAGAATTGAAAAGGCAGAAAACTATTTGGATAAAGTAAACCTGTTAGAATATAAAGATTATTATCCTCATCAGCTCAGCGGAGGAATGAAGCAGAGAGTCGCCATTGCAAGAGGAATGGCGTTGGGCTCAAAAATAATTTTGATGGACGAGCCTTTCGCAGCTTTGGATGCTATGACAAGAAATCAAATGCAGGATGAGCTTGTTAAATTAAAAGAAAAAGAAAAAATCACAGTAATCTTTATTACACATAACATTCAGGAAGCAATTTCTCTGGGTAATAGAATAATGGTTATGTCGAAGGATGGCAACATCAAAGAAATGATGGACAATCCAATCGAGAAACCGGTCACACCTGCCAGCGAAGGCTATGGTAAGCTATGGGAACATATCAATAATATGCTAACAGAAGAAAGAGACAAATAACGGAGTATTTATGAATATTAAAATGAAACGATCGATAAAATCAGTGGGCTTTTGTGCACTGGCGATAGAAATGGTTATTTACATGACATTTTTGTTTACACCGAAATGGTTGGACGCGAGATGGTCATCATCGCAGACACACAGAACTTTTTATGAAGTTGAAAAAAATACAGTGGATGTTTTATTTCTTGGTTCAAGTGTAGTTGCAGCAGGAATTGATCCTTATCAGATGTACAAGGAGCAGGGAATATCAGCGTATAATTTAGGCACAGTTTCACAAAATACATCGGGAACATATTACTGGCTAAAGGAAGCCTTGATGTATCAGTCACCAAAGGTTGTGTGTGTTGAAATTAAACCGGTAGCAAGAAAATCTGATAAAGACGAAAAGAAAGCCAGAAAGTCTTATGATTTTATGAATTGGGGATTGAACAAATTAGAATACGGAAAAGTGTCGAGCCAGATTTATGGCACAGATTGGTTCGATTACTTATTCCCATTATCTCTCTATCATGACAGATGGTCTTCTTTGGAATATGAAGATTATGATTTTATGTCAGGTGGCTATAAAAGCTATACGAGAGGGTTCGCAACTCTTACAACATACAGCACTGAGACGGGAAAAAAATATACAGATTATGCCGGCATAAAGGAAGACAAAAATGATGTGGGAGACGGCTGGTATAAGACTAACCGGGAATATCTTGAAAAGATTATAGAAACATGTAAGGAAGAAAATATTCCTCTTATTTTAATGAAAACTGTTGACCCAAAGTGGACAACAAAGGCACATAACTATATTGAGAGTATTGTAAGCGAATATGAAGATGTACCTTTTATTGATTTTAATAGTAAAGATTTAATAAAGGAGCTAAATTTCAATTACGCTGTTGATGGATGTGATTATTTTCATGTAAATATGTTTGGTGCAAAAAAGATGACATCTTACATGAGTAAATATATCAAGGCAAATTATGAAGTTCCGGACAGAAGAGAGGATGAAAAAGTATCCAAAATATTTGATGAGGAGCTCCCATACTACGAGGATGCGTATTATGATGCAATCATTTGCTTTGAAACAAATCCATTAAAGTATATTGAGAATCTCAAAAAAGACAGGTTTTCTATTATTATTGCAAGTGGAACAAAGGGTATAGGAAATATAAATGAGACTTACAAAAAAGCCCTGATGTCACTGGGAATAGAGGAAGCATTTTTCCAGACAAATAAAAAGGGAACAAATAATATATGTATTTTAGAACAAAATGATAAACAGACTATTGTTTCACCTATATCGGCACAGTCGACAAGTATAACAAAAGCCGGAACATTTGAATCTGGCAAAACGTACAGTATTACAAGTGGCGTAGGATGTGCTTCAGTTACAATCGCAGATGAGAATCGTGTTGTAAATAAAAATGGAATAAACCTTGTTGTATATGACAATGAGATTGGCAGTGTTGCGGACAGTGTATGCCTGACAGTAAACGCCAATGGAACACTAACATTATCACGATAGCAAAGGAGAAAAAATGGAGTTTACAAGTTTGTCATTTATAGCCTTTGTCGCGTTAGTTGTAGTGCTGTATTATACACTGTTTAGAAAATTTCAGTGGTTTTTACTTTTGCTGGCAAGCTTGGCATTTTATTTATGTGCCGGCTCAAAATATGTAGTATACATTTTTATTACGGCAGCTACTACATATTTATTTGCTCTACGCATACAGGCTTTACACAATAAAGAAAAGAAACAATTAGAACAGACAACGCTCAAGAAGGAGCAAAAGAAAAGAATTAAAAAGGTATTTAAGTGGAAAAGAAAGGTATGGTTAATACTTAATCTGCTTATAAATATCGGTATTTTGGCAGTTATTAAATACGCAAATTTTGTATCAGTAAGTATCACTCCAATATTGGAGAAATATGGTGTCAATTGGAACAAAACATTTGATTTTATATTGCCGTTAGGTATTTCATTCTATACCTTTATGGCTATAGGATATCTTTTAGATATTTATTGGAAGAGATACGAGGCGGAAAAAAATCCACTCAAGTACTTACTCTTTACAATGTACTTTCCGCATATTTTACAGGGACCAATTGCAAGATATAACAAATTGTCACCACAGTTTTTAGGACTTCACAGATTTGACTATGACAATTTTACAAAAGGAATCCAGCTTATGCTCTGGGGCTATTTTGAAAAAATGGTCATTGCAGACAGACTGGCAATATTTGCAAACAATGTATATGCAAAATGGGATTCGCTTACAGGATTGCCTTTGGTAATCGCAATTGTATTTTTCTCAATGCAATTGTACCTAGATTTCCAGGGATGTATGGACATCGGACGAGGTGTATCTCAGATGTTTGGAATTGAACTGGAGCTCAATTTCTGGCATCCTTATTTTTCAAAGACAATGCCGGAGTTTTGGAGAAGATGGCATATCACACTGGGCGCATGGTTCAAAGATTATTTACTCTATCCTGTATCAATGTCAAAGCTGTGTAAATCAATTAACAAATTCACAAGAAGACATTGGGGAAATCAGGTATCGCGTGCATTAGCAACGGTAATACCGGCGGCATGTGTATGGTTAATTACCGGTATTTGGCACGGAGCAGCAGTTTGCTATATTCTTTGGGGCGTTTATCATGGAATACTGATAATCGCCGGTTCGCTTTTTGAAATACCGATTCAAAAGGTTACAGAATTTTTGCACATAAAGACCGAGTGCTTCAGCTTTAATCTGTTTAGAATGGCAAGAACGTTCGTACTGTCAGCAATAGGAAGAATCTTCTTTGTGACTGCCGGTTTTTCTCAGGCAATTGAAGTTATAAAAAGAACATTTGATTTTAGACATTTCAACTGGCAGATGCTTTGGAATGAAGGCTTGTACAACTTTGGACTCGACAGACGTATGTTTATGATGTGCTGTCTTTATATAGTACTCATATGGGGAGTTGGAATGCTTCAGGAAAAAATGGTTATACGAGATGAGATAGCAAAGCAAAACATTGTATTTAGATGGGCTCTGTACCTATTGCTCATTGCAATGATAGTAGTATTTGGAGTGTATGGTTCAGGATACAATCCTGCGGAATTTGTATATGGACAATTTTAAGGAGAACAGTTATGGAAGAAAAATATTCGACAATAATTGAAGCAGTAAAGAAGCATGCAGAAGAAACACCGTATAAGCTGGCTGTTGGAGATAAAAAAAATCAGGCAACTTATTCAGAGCTCTGGTGCATGATTAGACGGGGAGCAACCTACCTTAAAACACAGGGGGTAAATAAAGGTGATGTGATTGTAATAAAGGGTGCAAACAAAATTCAATATATTGTATCTTTATTATCTGCTCATTTGATGGGAGCGGCAGCTTGTCCTACAGAGAAAGCAATTAAGGAAGACCGGGTTATCGAAATAATGGATTTTGTAGATTCAAAGGTTTATTTGTCAGACAAGCCGGTCCAGAACAAAAAAGTCAAAAACATAAGTATGAAAGAATTGTTCAAGGTATCAAGAGATGATGAATCGCCTATGGATGAGTTTGAATTGCCTAATCCGGATGATTTGTCTGAAATATTGTTCACAACCGGAACGACAGGTAAATCAAAGGGAATAAGAGTTACCTTTGGCTGTAACATTTACATTGCAGAAAATGTAATTGACAGTGTGGCTATGGGACGTGACGAAGTAGAGCTTATCACAACCCCTATAAATCATTCTCTTGCTATAAGAAGAACATACGGTGCTCTTTACAATGGTAGCTCTGTAGTTTATTCAGAAGGCTTCAAGTTTGCAAACAGCTTTTATAAATTGCTGGACAATTACAATATTACGGCAATCACTTTTGTTCCGGCTATATTGGAGCAGGTGCTTGCAGATAATAAAAATAAGTTCGCAGAGTATAATAAACAGCTCAATTATATACAGCTAGGTTCTGCGCCATTGTCAGAAAAGAATAAAGAAATATTAATTGAAATGTTTCCTGATGTCAGACTGTATAACACATATGGTGCAACAGAGTCAGGCTGCACAGTTATATTAGAGTTTAGTAAATACAATGACAAGAAAAAGTGTATTGGCAGAACAACAGCAAATACAAGAATTTTATTTGTTGACGACAATAGAAAAGAGGTTAAAGCTACTCCAAATAATCCGGGTCTTTTGGCCTTCCAGGGAGGAATGAACATGGAAGGATATCATAAGGAGCCGGAAATAACTAAAGAGGTTATGGATGAAAAAGGAATAGTTTACACAAATGATCTCGGATATTTAGGAAAAGACGGATTGGTATATTTGTTAGGCAGAAGAGGTGATGTCATCAATATGGGAGGCATCAAAATTGCACCTACAGAAATAGAGGAGGTAGCAATGGGCCATTATATTGTGAAAGATTGTGCATGTGTTCCTGTAGAGGATAACATAACCGGACAGGCACCGAAGTTATATGTTTCATTGAATGACGGATATGACTTTGATCAGGTAGAACTGACAAAATATTTGTTGGACAAGCTTGAATCAATAAAGGTTCCAAAAATATTTGAAGTTATAGACGAAATACCAAGAACATTTAACGGAAAAATCATCAGAAAGCAGCTGGTATAACAGAAGTGAAGTGCCTAAAAAGGCACTTCGTTATTTCTGATAAACTCTGACATATTCAATTTCAAATAGATAAGGTAGCATTGAATCATCTACCGGACCACCGAGACCACCGCCCACAGCAGTGTTTATAATCAGGAAAAATTCTTTATCAAAAGGCCATGCGTCGTAGCTGCCGTCATCATCTGACTTGTTGTATTTGCAGTAGCTTATATCATCGATGAAGAATTCAAAATAATCCTCAGTCCATTCCATTTGATAGTTGTGATATTCATCAAAGAAAGCTTCGTCAAATTCTCTGAGAGTAGTATAAGAAATGGTATCCTTTCTCTGGTGGTTATGCTTTCCTGAATGAAGACTGAACAGACATGCATCAGGTCGTCTGCCGATATGTTCAACTAAATCAATTTCGCCGCAGTTAGGCCATCTGTCTTCGATAGGAGGCTTTGGAAAAATTTCCCAGTCTTTTTCAGTAAACTTTTCAAAATCCGGATGCCCGTCCGATCTGACAGGTATACCTTCAGGAATTGGTCGTGGCTCTTTGTATGGCATAAGCCAAATTGCAGGCCATGAGCCGGCACCCTTTGGAAATTTTGCACGGACTTCAAAAAAACCGTATTTCCAATGAGCCTTGCCTTTGGTATTGATTTTGCCGGAAGTGTATTCGCGCTCGCCATCCTGCTCTTTATTAGATTGAATTGTGAGCCTTCCGTCCTTGACAAATACATTTGTCAGTCTGTCAGAATAGGCCTGAAGCTCCTTGTTGGGCCATTGAAAATTGCCGACCTCATAAGTCCATTTGCTTTCGTCAATACGGCCCTCATAATCAAAGTCGTCACTCCAAACTAATTTGTAGTCCTTTAAATTCATAAATAATCTCCGTTTCAATGTTTTAATTTGTAATCGTGGCAGAAGCATAATTTCGCTTTAGTAATTACAAAAAAATTATACGTATATAATTTTAAAATAAATTACGCTATTACGCATATATAATTACAAAATACTTTATATAGGTTGAATTTTATCATAAGATTAAATATTTTCAATAAATTATAAAAAGATGCTTTGACTTTTTATATATGATGAATTAATATCGACGTTGGAAAGAAGTGGTGAATTATGTTGAAGGATTATGTTTGCGTCGATATTGAGACAAATGGGACGTCAGCAAAATGGGGAAAAATAATAGAGATAGGTGCAGTTAAGGTGCATGACGGAAAGGTAGTGGATACTTTTTCGCAATTGATTAATCCGGGAATAAAATTGTCGGAGCATATCATACAATTAACAGGGATTACTGATGAAATGCTTGCCGGACAACCAACAGTAAAAGAGGTACTGCCAAGGTTTATAGAATTTGCGCAGGGCTATAGTCTGCTCGGCCATAATATTATGTTTGATTATGGTTTCCTAAAACAGAATGCGATAAATCTAAACCTTCAATTCGAAAAAGACGGTATTGACACATTGAAGATAGCCAGAAAAATGTTGAAGGGACTTGAGAGCAGAGGGCTTGAATATTTGTGCAATTATTATGGAATTGCAGATGAAAATCATCATAGAGCGTTTAATGATGCCGAGGTTACATCACAATTATATTTAAAATTTATAGATATGTTCGGTGATGAACATCCGGAATTGTTTGAGGCAAAAGAATTAGTATATAAAGTGAAAAAATTGCAACCAATTACCGAAAAACAGAAGAAATATTTAATTGATTTGGCAAAATTTCACAACCTACATTTTGATTTTGATATTGATGCGTTGACAAAGAACGAAGCGTCCAAAAAAATAGACAAAATTTTGGCAGAAAATGGTCGAATTTTTGGCTAGGATAAAATAGGCAGTTGTGTTATACTTTGTTAATGAAGTTAGGAAATGTACGCGATAGAGTGCATTTTCAAATATGTTTACAAATATCATGGAGGAAAAAATATGAATTTTTTCTATAGCAAGAAGAACCAGAGAATCATTGCAGGAACTATAGCGGTTATTTTGATTTTGGCCATGGTTGTTACATTGATTCCATTTTAATACATTACTCATCTAGTTATCGGGAGGACCAGGATGAAGAAGATAAAGAGATTAATTATTGCTCTTTGCTTTATGCTTGCACTCGCAGGTGCTACATGTGTTTTTGCACAGTCTGACAAAGATGAAGACAAAATTAAAAAAGGCGTAAAAATTGACTCTATTGATGTCGGTGGAATGACAGCGAGTGAAGCAAAGAAAGCAGTAAAAAAAGCAGTTAAAAATAAAATAAGTGCAAATGTTTCCATTACGGTTAACGATGAAATCATAAATACTTCACTTGAAGATTTAGGCTATGAATGGGCCAATGAGGAAGTTGTAGATGAAGCAGTCGGATTCGGTATGTCCGGAAATATTATAAAGAGATACAAGGACAATCAGGACCTTGAAAACAAGGGACAAAAATATGAGATTACAATGGACCTCAACAAAGAAAAATTAGAGGCTGCTCTCAAAGACCTTTTCAGCAAATATAGCGTGGAGGCAAAGAATGCTTCTTTAAAAGCAACCGGACATGGATTCGAAATCATCAAAGAAAAAGATGGTGTTGAAGTTGATTATGAAAAAACAGTCAACGACATTTATAAATATGTAAATGAAAAGTGGGATGGAAAGTCAGACTTTGAAGCTACAGCTACAACTAAGGTTTCAAAGGCAAAATACACCACAGCAGATTGTGAGAAGGTATCAAATGAACCAATGGGTTCATTTACTACAACCTTTAGTACAGGTACAGCATATAACAATAGAAATGCAAATATTGAAAATGGCGCATCTAAAATTGACGGTGCTGTTTTATATCCGGGAGAACAGTTCTCATGTAATGAACATTTAGTTCCTTGGACAGAGGATAATGGCTGGAAGCCGGCCGGAACATATGTTGACGGTGGCGTTGCGGACAGCTTGGGCGGTGGTATTTGTCAGGTGTCAAGTACATTGTACAACGCATTGCTTAGAGCTGAAATAAAAGTCGTAACAAGATATTCTCACTCAATGGCAGTTTCCTATGTAGATTTGGCGGCTGATGCTGCGTTGGCAGGAGACTACAAGGATCTTGTATTTGAAAATGATACAGATGCTCCTATTTACATACAGGGTGTTTATAACCCAGGCGGTTCAATAACATTCAATGTTTATGGACATGATACCAGACCAGCTTCTCATTCTGTAAAGTATGAGAGTGAATTAGTCAGTACAACACCTATCAAGACAAAAGTAACAAAGGATTCAAGCAAACCAAAGGGATATCTTGAGGTTACTGACAATGGCCATGTCGGATATGTCGCAAAGCTTTGGAAGATTACATACGAAGATGGCAAAGAGGTAAGCAAGGAATTACTTCACACAAGCACATACCGTATGTCACCAAAGAAGGTTATAAAGGGTACCGGCAAGGCTGACAAAAAAGAAAAAGAAACGACAAAGAAAGAAAAAGAGACAACTAAAAAAGAAAAAGAGACAACCAAAAAGTCAGATGACGAATAAAGAGGGCGGTATATATGAGTCGTATTTCGGAGATTACTTACAAACGCACAGTGTTAAAAAGATTGTCAAGAAAGACAGATTCATTGACGCAGGGAGTCGATACCGCAGATATAAAATTAGAAGGCATTACAGCAGTAATGTCTTCTAATTCTATTATAAAGTGGTTTGACGGATGCGAAAAATTCGCACTCCAAAAATGCATTAACCAGTTATGCGAAAAGGTTGGAGTCGCAAAATCAGTTCAAATAATAATAGATATTCCGGAGGGATATGAGGAAAAGCTATTAGGAAAGATTTTGAAAAATATAAACGATGCAGTGGCAGAGTTTAATCTTGATATAGCACAGTGCAAAGTAAATTATGCACAAATTAAAGAACCTATTGCCCATCTAAACCTAATAGGGTACACTAGTTATGAGTTATCTTCAAAGAGCATTAAGCCCGGAATGGATGTTGTTATGGCGGGCTCAATAGCTGTTGGGGGCACATCGATTCTAAGCAGACTTTATAAGGAAAAGCTGTCAGAAAAATATTCTGCAAAATTTGTGCGTGACTGCATTGATATAGAGCAAGTGATTGACATAAGAAAATACGCGGAGATTGCATTAAACAATGGCGCAGATTATTTGCACGCTGTCACTGATGCCGGAGCATTCGGAGCAATATGGGAGATTGCCTCAATGGCAGATATAGGAATCAGCGTAGATGTAAAAAGGATTCCGGTATGGCAGGAGACGATAGAGGTCGCCGAGTTTTTTGGAGTTAATCCATACGTAATTGATGGAACGGGTGCTCTTATCATAATTTGTAGGGATGGTGATAAGATTGCAAAGGAGCTCACAGATATAGGGGCACTTGCAGCTGTTATCGGCATGACAACAGAGGGCAGAGACAGAGTGGTATTAAATGAAGGCGAAGAGAGATATTTAGAACCTCCAAGAGGTGATGAATTATATAATATTTTATAAAGGAGATTAGCTATGAGAGAAGAAATTTTAAGATTAATTGAAAACAATAGCCGAATTGATTTAAAAGAAGCGGCGATTTTACTTGGAATGGAAGAAGCGGCGGTCGCCAATGCCATAGCTGATATGGAAAAGGAAAAAATTATCTGTGGATATTACACATTAATAGATTGGGAAAAGACAAGTGAAGATCGCGTTACAGCATTGATAGAAGTTAGAGTATCACCACAGCGTGGTACGGGATTTGACGACATTGCTGAACGTATAATGAAGTACGATGAAGTAAAGGCTGTATATTTGATGTCAGGTGGATTTGATTTCACATTGCTCATCGAGGAAAAGTCAATGAAGGAAATCGCACAGTTTGTTACAAACAAGCTTTCTACACTTGATTCAATTCTTAACACAGCTACACATTTTATACTCAAGAAATATAAAGATTACGGTACAATTTTATCAGAAAAAGAAGAAAGGATTTTGGTAACACCATAATGAGAGATCCATTATCAAATACAATAAAGGAAATCAAGCCATCCGGAATTCGTAAGTTTTTTGATATTGTAAGCGAAATGAAGGATGCAATTTCATTGGGTGTTGGTGAGCCTGATTTCGATACACCTTGGCACATTCGCGAGGAAGGTATATACAGCTTAGAAAGAGGGCGAACTTTTTATACATCCAATGCAGGTTTAAAAGAGTTAAAGGTTGAGATTGCAAAATATCTCACGAGAAAAAACAATTTAGAATACGATTACAACGACGAGATAATGATTACAGTCGGAGGCAGTGAGGCTATCGATATTGCTTTCAGAGCAATGCTTGATCCGGGTGATGAGGTGTTGATTCCACAGCCAAGCTATGTTTCATACGTTCCTTGTGTAGAACTCACACACGGAGTCCCTGTAATTATTGAATTAAAAGAAGAAAATCAGTTCCGACTTACAAAGGAAGAGGTTTTAGAGAAGATAACAGATAAGACAAAAATCCTTGTTCTTCCTTTCCCAAACAATCCAACAGGTGCGATTATGGAAAGAGAAGATTTGGAAGCAATTGCAGAGGTTTGTATCGAACACGATATATTTGTTTTGTCAGATGAAATTTATTCAGAGCTTACATATAAGGGGGAGCATGTTTCTATAGCTCAGATTCCCGGAATGAGAGAGCGTACAGTATTAATCAACGGTTTTTCAAAGGCATATGCAATGACAGGATGGAGACTCGGTTATGCGGCAGCGCCTGCGATAATTATGCAGCAGATGTTGAAGATTCACCAGTTTGCAATTATGTGTGCTCCTACAACAAGTCAGTATGCAGCAGTAGAAGCTCTCCGCAACGGAGACAAGGACGTTGCTATGATGCGCGAGTCATACAATCAAAGAAGAAGATTTCTTATTCATTCATTTAGAGAAATGGGAATCGAGTGCTTTGAACCATATGGTGCATTTTATGTATTCCCAAATATTAAAAAGTTTGGAATGACCTCTGAAGAGTTCGCAACAAAGCTTCTCGAGCAGGAAAAGGTTGCGGTAGTACCGGGAACTGCTTTTGGTGATTGCGGTGAAGGCTTCTTGAGAATTTCATATGCATATTCACTTGAGAACTTAAAAATAGCTTTGACAAGAGTTAAAAAGTTTGTGGAATCTTTAGACAATAAATAATAGATGATAGTGGACGGCAATGCTGTTCACTATTTCTATGTATAATAGGAGGATTTATATGAACATCGTATTATTGGAACCGGAAATCCCACAGAATACAGGCAACATTGGCAGAACATGCTGTGCCACAGGAACAAAGCTTCATTTAATCGAGCCGATGGGATTTACCATAAATGAAAAGAATCTCAAAAGAGCAGGCATGGATTACTGGAACGATTTGGATGTAACTATTTACGACTGCTTTGAAGATTTTATGGAAAAAAATCCCGGCGCAAAAATCTGGTATGCTACAACAAAAGCGCCTAACCGTTACTGTGATGTAAAATTTGGGCCAAACGATTATGTTATGTTTGGAAAGGAAAGTGCAGGAATACCGGAAGAAATATTAGTGGATAATAAAGATAGATGTATTAGAATACCTATGAATCCTGAAATAAGATCTCTCAATTTGGCAAACTCTGTTGCGATTGTATTGTATGAAGGATTGAGACAAAACAATTTTGAGGGCATGCAGATGGAGGGAGAACTCCACAGATTAAAATGGGATGATTAAACAAAAACGCTCCGCTAAGAATGCGCACTCGCGCGTAAGGAATGATGTCGCAAAAGCGACCGCGCTCGGCGCAAAAATCTCGCAAGCGAGAATTTTTTTATTAATAAAACAAGTTTTATCAATTTTATTGACCTTTTTTGTAAGAAATATGATAGAATATAGAAGATTTGGAGTGTTTGCGAGGAAAAACACAAATCAAATGTTTGATAATTTTTCAAACAAAAGAGAATTCTATTAATAACGAAGGAGGATTTGACAATGTCAAACGAAAAAATCAACGTTGGTAAAGAGCCAGTGTATGATGCTACAAAGTTAGGCTATGGCAAGATGGGCGTTCTTGGTTTCCAGCATATGTTCGCTATGTTTGGTGCTACAGTTACAGTTCCACTTCTTACAGGCTTGAATGTACAGACTACACTTCTTATGGCAGGTCTTGGAACATTATTATTCCACTTGTTAACAAAATGCAAAGTTCCAGCTTTCTTAGGCTCATCATTTGCATTCCTTGGTGGATATGCTGCAATTGCTCCTATGGGAGAAGACGGATCACCAAATCTGGAAATGCTTCCATACGCATGCCTGGGTGTTGTTTTTGCTGGATTATTATACTTGATATTAGCACTTGTAATTAAATTAGTGGGTATTAAAAAGGTTATGAAGCTTTTCCCACCTATCGTAACCGGACCAATTATCATTGCTATCGGTCTTGGACTTGCACCATCAGCACTTAACAATTGTGCTTCGTGTTGGCCACTGGCAATCGTTGCTTTGGTTTTAGTTATTGTATTTAACATCTGGGGCAAAGGAATGGTTAAGATTATTCCTATTTTATTAGGTGTTGTAGGCGCATACATTTTTGCACTTATTTTTGGAAACGGCTTAGGTTTGTTAGGTGATGCAGGAAATGTTAACCTTCAGGCAATTAGCGATGCTGCGATTATCGGTTCTCCAATTCAGTGGAGCCAGACAATCTTTGGCGGTGTAGATTTCACTGACGCAGCAAAGATTACAGCAGCACTCACAACAATGGTTCCAATCGCTATCGCTACAATGATGGAACACATCGGTGATATTTGTGCTATCGGAGCTACATGTGAAGAGGACTTCATCAATGACCCTGGCCTTCACAGAACATTAATAGGTGATGGACTTGCAACATCATTATCATCATTGTTCGGTGGTCCTGCTAACACAACATACGGAGAAAACACAGGTGTTCTTGCTTTATCAAAGGTTTATGACCCAAGGGTAGTAAGAATTGCAGCTTATATAGCAGTAATCCTTTCATTCAGTCCAAAGTTTGCAGCTATTATCAACGCTATGCCGGCAGGCATCGTTGGTGGTATCTCATTCGTACTTTACGGAATGATTGCAGCTGTCGGTGTTAGAAACGTAGTAGAAGCACAGGTTGATTTCTCAAAGAGCAGAAACATCATTGTTGCAGCTATTATTCTTGTATGTGCACTTGGTATCAGCTTCAGTGCAGCAGGAGCAGTAACATTTACTGTTGGTACACTTACAATCAGTCTTTCAGGTTTAGCTGTTGCAGCTTTGGTAGGTATCATTTTAAATGCTATCTTCCCTGACAAGGATGAAGTACAGGATATAAAATAGTTAAAATCAAAAATCAATATTTAATAATAAAAAGTTGTTAACACAATTGTTTAAGGATATGAGTAATGCTTAAACGTTGTGGTAACAACTTTTTTTATGGTTCTAATATGTACTAGATGACATAATTATAAAGAGTGTAAACTTCACCTGAAAAAGGAATTCTCCATAAAGAGTATTATTGTATCAACAGCACGGAACAAAAACAACTAAGTGCGAGAAAAGATTTTTATAAAATGGAGGATTTAAAAAATGAGAAAATCAATCAAGAAAATTGTAACAGGAGTATTGGCCACAACAATGGCTATGGCGATGATGCTCGGAGTAGGAAGTGTAGTAAAGGTACATGCTGCAGAAGGAGCATACAGAATTATCAATGTAGAAACTGCAAAGACATATTCAAAGGAATATGCAGTAGCGGCAAATGAAAAAGGTACATTAGAACAGGGAGATGTGGTTAAGGTATCTTCAACAGTTACGAATAGCAATGGATATAAATTTTATAAGTTATCCAATGGTACATATGTAAGAACTAATGTATGTTCAAGTACAACATTTAACAAATATGAAAAGTACAAATCAGAAATCCTTTTCAAAACAAATGACGAAGCAAAGGTTTATAAGACAGCATATGCAAACGATAATAATTTGTCTTCAAGAAAAAAACTTGCAGAGAATTCAACAATTAAGGCAGTAGCATCTATATATAATGAAAACAACAAGATGTTTTATAGAACAAAGACTGGTGATTATATTTCAGCATCAAAAGTAAAGGGATACTATAATTTAAAAGGCAATGTTTACGTACATTCAAAATGTGAGAGAAGGGAAGCACCTTTTTCATCAACAGCTTCAATTGAATCATTTGCAAGAGGTGAAAAGATTAAAGTAAATGGTTACACGAAAAATGATGAAGGTAATGTGTGGTATTCCACAACAGAAGGTGGTTTTGTAAGCACATCGAGAGTCTATGATCTGTCAAAAGAAAATGATTTGAGAAAAGCAATTGTAGACTATGCTAGAAAGTGGGTTGGCGTTACACCGTATGTATATGGTGGAACTAATTTAATAAAAGGAGCAGATTGTTCAGGCTTTACACAATCAATTTATGGATATTTTGGATATTCACTTAATAGAGAATCATATACACAGGCTAATAATGGTCGTTCAGTATCTATGAGTGATTTAAAAGCAGGTGATTTGTTGTTCTATATGTACAATGGTAAAAATATAAGTCATGTAGCTATCTACATAGGTGGGGGACAGATTGCCCATGCATCAACTGAGGAAGTAGGTACCATAATCAGTGGTATGGGTTCACCTTGTGCAGCTAGACGTATTATTGATTAATTAATTATATAAGTAAAATATAAAAAATAAGATCTATCCAAAGAAAGGATGGAAAGTGTTTATGGGCAGTGAAAGTGCTTAGCTCGCGAATCGTGCAAAAAATATACCATCCGCTTGACGGGTAATTAAGATTAAGATAAAGGAGATATAAAATGAAAAAATCAATTAAAAAAATATTTACAGGAATAATGACAACTGCAGTGGCTATGATGTTTATAATTGGATTAGCAAATCAAGTAACGGTAAATGCCGCTGAAACAAAGTATTACACAATCACAGTTGCTGAAGCTAAGGTGTTTGCATCAGCTGATAAAACAACAACACCTGTTGGTTATTATAAGTTGGGCGATGTAGTAAAATATGATTCAACGGTGACATCAAAAGGAGAGACATATTACAAGGTTGGAACAAATCGTTTTGTAAGAAAGGTAGCATGTTCTGACAATCCTGTATATGGATATAAAAAGTATAGTAGTGAAAAAACATTTAATACATTAGAAGCTACAGTTACATACAAATCAGCTTATGCAAATTCTAAGAATGTATCTAGAAACCTTGCTAAAGGTGCAACAGTTAAAGCAGTAGGATACGTATACAATACAAATTACAAGTTATTTTATATTACTAAGTCAAATGATTATATTCCTTTTAATGAGGTAAAGACTTCTGCAAGTGGAGTGCAGTCAAATATGTTTGAAACAAATAAAAGCGTTTATATCCTTGAAAAGAGAGTTTTAAGATCAGAACCTACAAAAAATACTGACGATACATCATCATGGGAAGCTGGTTCAATTCATAGTGTAAAAGGATATGTTATCAACAAAGACGGAAACAAATGGTATTTCACGGGATCAAAGTACATTTCAGTATCAGGTACAGAAGTAGTAACAACAAAGTATGCATTTCCTCTCCCTGCAAATTCAGGTTGGAGTTTGTCTAGTGGATATGGACCAAGATGGGGAACTTTTCATTATGGCATTGACCTAGCAGCACCAAGGGGAACGACAATTAAAGCAGCAAAATGTGGTAAGGTTGTAAAGTCATATAAGTCAGAAGCACCTTCCGGTTCTGGCTATGGTGGATACGGTAAAGCAGTAGTAATCGATGATGGAAAAAACTATGCAGTTTATGGACATATGGATTCAGTATCAGTTTCAGAAGGAGATATTATTGCTACAGGAACAAAGATTGGAACAGTTGGAAACACAGGAAATTCAACAGGGAATCATTTACACTTCGAATTAAGAGTAAATGGTGAGTATCATAATTGTTTAGATCCAAAACCACTCATTAATTTCCCAAATTAAAAAATTATTTACAGAAAAAGCTCGAGTTATACTCGGGCTTTTTTTTATTTGATAATTGAATAAAAACGATTTTGGCATTATACTATTTTGAAATGGGTGAAAGGAACAGTATTCTAAATGAAAAAAGTATTAAAATTATTTTTTACTATTGCTATTACTTTGGGCATAGTGATTACAACACAAATTACGATTAAAGCAATGGTTGAAACGGAGTTGTATTTTGTACAAGGAGAAAGCTATAAAATATCTTTAACAGCTACTAATCCTGTATTGGATTATTATACAGGATTGAATGGAGCAGGATATAATTTGGATGGTGTTAAGGTATGTACTCCTACAATTAAAAATCAGGAATTGACTATAAAAACAGAGAAAGTTGGAACAGCCACTTTTTATGTTAATAAAAATGGAAAGACAGCAAACGATTATCGTGTTAGAAAGGTGGTTGTTCACGTTTATCCAAAAACAAATACAATCACACCTACAGTAACAAATTCTATAACAGGAAACGCAGATGGTACAATTTATTGTTATGGTGGAAAATCATTAAGATTAAATATATCGACATCAACATCTAACGTACCTTTAAATGTATCAGCAGATACATCTGGGAAAGCAAAAGGATTTATGTTGTCATCTTTATATGAATGTGCTGACAGTGCGGGAAACAATATTCAAAATGGTGTTTATAACTTCAATGTATCTAGTCCTACTTCCACATATAGAGACTTTGTGCCGGTAAATAGAACAAGTGTTACAAATACATATATGAGAGCATGTGGGTATTGGGTGTCGTCTACAGGTTCTTCCCATTGGACTGCAATAAAGGTTCTGAATATAAAGATATATCCAACACCACAAATGATTATAAATAATGAAAGTGGTGTAGAAGTAAATTCTTTGAGATTGACAGAAGGATGTGATTATAAAATATCAGGAAGCGTAAAAAATTTGCAGAGTAACAATGAATATATAACCACTTGCACGTCTTCAAACAAAAGTATGCTTGGTGTCTCCACTGTGACGGGTGGATTTAACTTGTCGCCAAATGGATTGGCAGTATCGGTTCCTCTTAAGCTTACTATGACTGCAACTATCAATAAGGGTGAAGTTTATGATTTTGTTAAGTCAAAAAATCCATCTTATTGTACGTTTTCAAAAACAATAGATGTTTATATAGAATCGCCGGAAATTACATCATTTTATATTCCGACGATAGATAAAGAAATACCTGGCCCTACTGGATTGGTTTTTAATGGAAAAACGGACGGAATATATAGTTTTTCTTGGACGTTGCCTACGAGTGAAGTAGATTCATATAATGTGTATGTTAATGATAAAATAGTGGCGAGTGTCATATCTCCTACAGTTAGTATTCCTGTTTCAGCATTACCAACAACAGGTACGTGTGTAATTGCAATTCAGTCTGTTGTAGATAATAAAGGATCGAGTCATACTAAATACATATTTAACGTTGAATCAGGAGATATAGAAGATAATACAAGTATAACAAATTTACCAACAACAGAAAATAAAACAACTATTCAGCCTACTACAGTTGGAGTGACAACTTTTAAGCCAATTGCAACAGAGACAACAACTGAACAAGCTACTACTGAAACTCCAGTTATAAAACAATATATTGTTGATTCCAGTAAAAACATAAATTTAGAGCAAAAGTTGTCAGCTGGGCAAAAGGCTGTTTATGAGAGTGGTAATTCGAAAATTGCAACGGTTTCAGAAGATGGAAAAGTAAAACTACATGGATATGGAACAACATATATTACAATTAATATTTATAATACATACAATAATACGGTTGAAAAGAAAAAAGTAAAGATTACTGTAAAAGCAAAGAAGTGTAGTATTTCTAAAATGAAAAAGTCACGAATGAAACTTAAAATAAAATATAAAGCGGACAAATTTGGTAAAAAATATCAGGTTCATATCTCTGCGAATAAGAAATTTAAAAAGGGAAAGACATTCTCAAAAACATATTCTTTTAAAAAGTCTAATAATGAAGATGTTAAATCGATAGTTGTTCATTTTAAGAAAAAACCAAAAGGAACATATTATGTTCGCTTACGTATGAGTGAAGATATAAATGGTAAAAAATACAAAAATAATTGGAGTAAAATTAAAAAAGTACACTTCAAATAGTTAATCAACAGACAAAATGTTTTAAAGAAAAAATGGAAAAAAGTAAATTTTTAAAAGGTTGGAAAATTGAAAATTTAATAGGAGAGGGTTCTTTTGGCAAAGTATATAAAATCATAAAAGAGGATTTTGGTTACACATATAAAGCAGCATTAAAAGTAATAGATATTCCTAAAAATCAATCTGAGGTGAAAATAGTAAAAAGTGAAGGACTTACCAAAGAAAGTGTGACGACCTATTATGAGAGCATAGTTGAAGACGTTGTAAGCGAGGTTGTTCTCATGTCCAAATTAAAAGGAAATTCATACATTGTAAGTTACGAGGATCACGAAGTTGTAAAGAAGCAAGATGAATTTGGATGGACTATTTTTATTAAAATGGAATTGCTAGAGCCTCTCTACGATTATATGGAATCTCATAATTTCTCAAAAAAAGAGGTTATAAAGCTAGGTATTAATATTTGCTCAGCATTGGAAATATGTAGGAAATGTAATGTAATCCACAGAGATATTAAACCAGAAAATATTTTTGTTTCTGAAATGGGCACATTTAAATTAGGAGATTTTGGAATAGCTAGACAGCTTGAGCGAACAGCCACAAATCTTTCTCAAAAGGGAACCTATACATATATGGCACCAGAGGTGTTCAAAGGATTCAAATATGATTCGACGGTTGATATATATTCTTTAGGAATAGTGTTGTACAAGCTTTTGAATGATAATAGAGCCCCGTTTATGCCATCTGTATCGGAACAAATTAAATATTCAGATAGAGAAAATGCAAATGTAATGAGATTAAGCGGTGAAAAAATGCCAAAACCAAGCAATGCAGATGGAAAACTTGCCGAAATAATACTCAAAGCATGTTCTTATGATGCAGAGGATAGATATCAAACTCCTACAGAGATGAAAGAAGAACTGGAGAAAGAACTTAAGAAATTTGATATCGAACACTCACAAAACTCATTTAATAATGCTGAACTAGACTCAGAGGAAACAGAATTATTTGTTGAACCATCAAATTATTTAGCAAATTCTAAGATAGGTTCTGTTTTAAACAAAGAAGATAAGGAAAACAAAATAAAATCTACAAGAAAAGGTTCAAATAAAAAAAGAAATAGGATCATGGTAGCTATGGTTATATTTGTTTTCATAATAGTTTCCGCTGTAGTTGGTTTTAATATCGTAAGAGAAAAAAATAACTCTACAAAAATGAATATTGAAACTTCTATGAAATCTATGAAATTGACAGATGTAATTGGTCTCGATTTCGAGCAGGCAGAAGATTTGTTGGAAAACACGGGTTTTGTGGTTGAATCAGAGATGCAACATTCAAATGAATATGAAGCGGGAGTTGTTATTGATCAGCAACCCAAAGGTGGTAGGGAATATGCAACAGGAACAACTGTCAAACTGATTATAAGTAAAGGACCAGAGCTGTGCAAGGTCCCTAATGTTATTGGAAAGAAAAAGCAAAAGGCTACTAAAGCTTTGGAGGCGGTAGGATTTGTTGTCGAAACAAAAAATGTATATAGTAGTAAGGCAGAGGGGGTAGTTGTTAAACAAAGTTTAAAGGCCGGAGAAACAATGGTAAAAGGAACAACTGTAATTATTACAGTAAGTAAAGGCAAAAAAAATGTCTCTTCAGAAAATATACAAACCAATGTTCCAACAAACCAAAAGCCAGTTCAAACAGAGAGTGAGGCTCGAAATGCTATAGATGTCTTTGAATAGAAAAATGTAAACTTTGAATGAAAAAGAATTATTGGAAATAGCGTATTATGGAAAAGTAATTAATACGCTATTTTCATTTATTATAAGGAAAGCGTAAAATGGAAGAATTAAAAAATATAGAAACAGAATTCATAAAAGATGGAATTTCTAGGTGTGAAAGTGTCGATGAATTAATTGACGAAATATTTCCAATGTTAAAAAGTCAAAGAGAAATGTGGAGTGGGAAGATTAATGAAATCATTAAGGAATCACATCTCAAGAAGTCAGAATTTGCACAAGAGTGTGGAATAAGTAGACAGACTTTGAATAAATGGTGCAAAGGATCTATCCCAAGAAACAGATCAACATATATTAAGATTGGAATGGTTGCGGGATATGAAGTTGGAAAAATAAATAAATTACTCACTAGATACGGTAGGTATCCAGCGTTGTATTCTAAAACATTGGAGGACTGTATTTGTATTTTTGTTTCAACAAACTATAAGGAAAATTTGTATGAAAAATATACTTATATATTGAAAAGAATAAAGGATAATCTTGAAAAGGGAGATGCGTTATTTGATGATATAAGTACTGTTATTTTTGATGACAAACTTGCGCAAGTCAAAAACGAGGCACAAATGCAGGCTTTTATTGCAGAAAATATTGATATTTTTTCACATTCATATTATAAGTTTTACGCGTACATAAAGATGTGTATTGAATCAAACATTGAAAACGATTGTGGAAGTGTGTATGAAATGGCATTAACTCAGAATTGGTCTTCGTCGCTTCGACAATGTGTATCAGCAATTTATCAAAAGAAGTGGTTCCCTACAAGAAACAAAATAATCTCTTTAGGACTACATTTGAATATGGATCACGACCAGGTAGATTTTATGCTTGAACTTGCACATATGGAGCCTTTATGTGCAAAGAATATTTTTGAGAGCGTAATTATGTTTATCCTAGATGATGCAGAACTGAATGATATGCTGAATAGAGAATCACGGATGTATGATCCGGATTGGCAATTATATCAATATGCTAGACAAATCATAGAACAGATAGATTTGCCGGAAATGGAAGATTTTATTGATGAGTTATCAATTGATGAGGAAGAGTGGTAATATGAGTAAAATAACAATAGTTGAAGTAGGTGAAAAAAAGGATTACATTTTAGATGGTAAAGAAAAGTGGACGATTGGACGATTGTCTAGAAGTAGTAATCCAGATATAAAGCTAAGTTTAAAAACAATTAGTAGAAATCATGGACTGATTAGGAACATTGATGGAATTTGGTTTTATGTAGATTCAAACGGAAAGAACGGAACGGTATACAAAAACAAGAAAATAAAACCAGGACTAAATGGAAATGTCAGACCTGTTATGCTAAATGATGGAGATGAACTTATTTTTGGAGGCAGTGAAAAAGCAATAATTTGCAGTAATACTGTTTGGGCTATGTTTTCTACAAAAGATAGCGATAAGTATGACGCTAAAGTACAAAAAGTAATAAAACTAACAAGTAATCAATAAAAATCGTAGGTTACAAACTTTTTGAGGCGCTAATAAGATATAGGATAATGCAAATTTAATTGAATTTTTCAGCCCCCACTTCCTAATATTTAATAGTAACTTCCTTTTTATTCATACTAATGAGTCCCTCTTCCTTCATCTTCCTTAGCTCTCTACTCATAGCACTTCTATCGACTGACAGATAGTCTGACAAAACGCTCAAAGTAAATGGAAGTATAAAAGTTTTACTTTCATTTTGTGTGGCAAGAATATCAAAATAACTGATTAATTTTTCTCTGATGGTACGTCTGCTCAAAACTTCAAGATGCTCACAGATGCTCTGTGTCTTTTCTGAAACCATCATAAGAACATTATTTACAAGCTGGCTGTGATGCGAACATGCCTTCGGGCAACGTTTAACTATGTGCTCATAATCAATAAAGCGAATAGTGCAATCGCTGGATGCTTCCAGCGTGATATTTTCCTTATCAACATAATAGTAGAAAAGCTGACCAAAAATATCTCCTTCTTCCAAGTATTCAAGAATTGTCTGAGTTCCGTTGTCGGAGTTATGTATCACCTTAGCATTTCCTTTTTCGATAATTCCAATTCCCATATCTTCATCATCGAAATAGCAAATAATCTCTTCAGATAAAAAATTTTTTATATACGAATTAAAGCAATGCATCATTTGCTTCTGATTTTCTTCATCAATTCCATAAAACAAGCTACTTTTTGTAATACCCATAAACAACCTCCTTGAAAAAATATTGATTTTTATATAAATTATAACAAATATAATTAAATGTTGCAATTGCAACAGATATGTTGACGAAAATGATTTATATTAATAGTGCGATACAAGAGTAGTTGTAAAAACACCATATCCAAAAAATGTGAAATGTGAAAATTGCACTTTTATAGTGAAAAAACGTAAATATTTTTGACTATTTTTATTTATCTTGAACGTTGCAAAAACAATTATAAAGTGATATATTATTCACAGTTAGTGAAAATGACGATTTATGTGTGTAACTGCGTCTATTTGACGAATGTTACATATTATTGCCCAACATACTAGCTAATAAATATGGAGGTATGTAACATGGATGCTATAACATGCATAAAGACAAGAAGAAGTATTAGAAAGTTTACTGATGAACCTGTTTCAAAAGAAATTATTGAAGATTTAGTTCTCACAGCTTCATATGCACCTTCTTGGAAAAACACTCAAACTACCCGTTATATAGCTATCACGGATTCAGAAATCAAGTCACGCCTTGGCAAGGAATGCTGCGCAGAACATAATCAGGGAATTATCGACAGCTCAGCAGCTTTGATTGCAACATTGATTGTTGACAAGCGTTCAGGCTTCGAGAGAGATGGAAGTTATTCCACAGTTCGTGAAGATAATTGGCAGGCATTTGACAATGGTATTGCCACACAGACATTATGTCTTGCGGCAAATGCAAATGGACTTGGCACAGTTATCATGGGATTATATGACATTAATAAGGCAGAAGAAATCCTGCAGGTTCCGGAAGGACAGCTTCTTATGGCACTCGTTGCAGTTGGATATCCAGCTGAAGAGCCGGCTGTTCCAAAGAAAAAGACTGTAGAAGATTTGCTGAGTTTTCGTTAGTTAAGAATAGCCTTTGACTATTCATTCACTATAAAGCTTTACATTTTTAATTTTTAGGAGGAAAAAAAGATGAGAGAAGAATGGAATGGATTTAATGGTGGCGCTTGGCAGAAAGAAGTCAACGTTAGAGATTTTATCCAGAAGAACTACACACCATATGATGGTGATGCTAGCTTCTTAGCAGGCCCAACACAGGCTACAACAGATTTATGGAATCAGGTACTCGACCTTCAGAAGAAGGAAAGAGAAGCTGGTGGTGTACTTGATATGGACACAAAGGTTGTTTCAACAATTACATCACATGCTGCTGGTTATTTAGATAAGGATAAAGAAACAATTGTAGGTTTCCAGACAGATAAGCCTTTCAAGAGAAGTCTTCAGGTTAACGGTGGTATCCGTATGGCTATTAAGGCTTGTGCTGACAATGGCTATGAAGTAGATCCAGAAGTTGTAGATTTCTATACAAACTACAGAAAGACACACAACGCTGGTGTATTTGATGCTTACACAGATGAAATCAGAGTTTGTAGAACAAACCACATCGTTACAGGTCTTCCTGATGCTTACGGACGTGGACGTATCATCGGTGACTACAGAAGAGTTGCTCTTTACG
>CAZWAG010000015.1:0-30731 GCA_964631845.1 uncultured Eubacterium sp. | reverse complement strand
CTGCTTTTAGGGAATTCTGACGCTTTTTTTCGGTAAATTCAGTGTATCATAAACATTCCTTCATTAATATAGAAGGTTCCAGCTCTATTCGTGGTGTACTTGATTTGGCAGAACAAAAAACACTGCTTGAAACATCAGGTGTTGCAATGATTCATCGTGTGGGACAGGATGGACAGAGTGATTTATTACCGGTTATTAAGGAAGGAATCTATGCGCCGCTTGAACCCAATAAAAGGATTAAATATATCGGACTATCTCAGCCAGACACAAAGGAAGCTATTGATATCAATTCAGTAATTGATGTTGTCGGTCAGCCTATAGATAATTTTTGCGGTTATGGGAATCAAGAGACAGTGTTGTATTTGGCAGGTTTATCATTTCCAAAATCATTTATTAGTGAATTGGAGAAATCAATAAAGGACGAGCAGGAACGTGTTCAGAAAGTATTGGAGGATGATGATATCTGCATGGACAGTGGTATTAATTTCCTTGCAAAGAAGGTTCCTGATACAAAGGAAACAGAGAAAAAGGTATTGTCGGCAAGAGAAAGATTGCTTGCAAGCAAAAATAAGAAGTAAATGGAGAATTATACAGTGGGTAGTCGATGGCTACTCACTGAAATAAAAATATTACAAGACAAAGGAGTAAAAGGCAAATGAAAATTATCAACAAAGTAACAGATGAAGGCTATATTCAGTGGATTGAAGATTTTGTTAGACAGGTATTACAGAAAGCGAAACTGTCTTATGAAGAAGCCGTAATCGAGGACATTGAACCAAGTGAACGTATTTTTCTTACTATTGATAGTACGGAATACATTCTAAGAACATGGGGATTCCATCCAGTAGAGAAAGATGAAAACGGTAATATCTGTGCAGAGATGGTTGAGTACACCTTATATGAAATGGTTGCAGATGAAAACGGTTCGCATGGTAAAGAAGTTGATAACAGTATGATTAAGATTACATGGAAGAATTAAGGAGGATTTGAGAAATGCGTGGAACAGTACGTTGGTTTAACAATCAGAGGGGTTATGGATTTATTACAGATTCAGATGGAAAAGAACACTTTTTCCATTATTCCAGTATTCAGATGGACGGTTTTCGCACATTGGATGAAGGAGATATTGTTGAATTTGAACTTGGTAATGATACAACAGGCAGAGAACAAGCGGTGAATGTACATCCGTTTCTTACATTAGCAATGGTTAAAAATTCCTTAAAAGAAGAGAAGTTACTCTTGGATACCATCAAAGATCCTTATGGTGTGAAGAAATATCTTGTAGTAGATGCAGGTGATGTTTTGCAGACAAACGAACAGGGTTTGTCTTTATTAGAAGTGGCTGCCTATGCTGGTATTGACGTAGAAGGATTAAAGTAGAGGAGAATTATATCGTGGAATTAGCAGAATTTTTTGGAGCATTAGTAGAGCACAACAAGTCAAGTAAGGGTTATCAAGTTCAGCTTAATAGCGGAAATTTGGACAAGGAAACTTATTATAGCACCGATGTAGAGTTTGGTGATTTATATTTTACAAATTGCCTTATTCTAAACAAAGCAACTTTATGCTTTGATAATGGCAACCGTAAGCCAATAGCTCAAAAGGAAGACGGAACTAATGTATATCCGATGGAGATTAATAGTCAGATGTTCCTTGATATTGAGAAGATTGAGCGTGTTGAGGAAGTGAAGGATTTTGAAGATTGGTTTCAGTTTCCGTCAGAGAGAGTAATCAACATCTATATGTTTCCGCAAAATAAATATGATACAGGTTGTCGGAATGTAATTACAGTAGGATTAATGAGTTGATATAGCAAGAAAAAGAGAAGTAATAAGTGGTGGGTAGTATTTCACTACCTGCCACTACAAAAGAAATGGAGGAATGAATTATTATTACAAACGAAAAGAAAAAGGTATGCACAGTTCGGTCATTAGCATTGGCAAATTATTTGTGCAATAACGGATTTAAAATTAAAAAGGTTATTGATTCAGACAAGAATCCACAGTTTAAGGTATTTCTATTTGAGGACAGTAAGGCTATTCAAAATAGTATAACTACATACCTTTCGCAGAAGGAGGTGTAGTTCTTATTGACCAAGAGTAACAAAGAATACGAAGAAAAGAGATTATCACAGAAAATATTTTTACTGAACAATGTAATTAGGGACAAAACTATATCAGACAATGGAATTATGGTGTATTGCTATTTAAAGGCAATTCAAAGAGCAGATATGAATTATTATGCTTTCTCTGTTGACATTATGGATTATTTCTTTAGACACACATTTGATATCGAAACAAGAGATAAGAAAAAATATGTTGATGGGTTAAAAGACCTAGAAGAACATGGATTAATACGGAAAATCACCGAAAAGAAATACAATTTTGAATATGATTTGCAACCGATATATTTTGACCCATCAAATACAAATAAAGATAACCAATTATATTTTACGGTAGTTTATACAGATGAACTAAATGCAATTATGCAAATTTCAGAAAAGGACTTTACAGGAAATAAAGCAAAATTGATAAGATATTTTGTCAATGTAGTAAGTACATTTCTACATGGGAGAGAATGGACTTACGAATTACCAGATGGAAGTAAGACAGATGGAGTTATTGGATTTTCTTCAATAGATATATTATCGAATATATCAAGTGTCAACAAAGATACTGTGCTGACATATAACAAAACCCTTGAAAATGCAAAGATTCTGTATATCTATAGAGCAAAAGATTTAATGCTTATCAATAATGAATTAACTGGAATTACTAATACCTATGGTAGATATAAGTATAAAAAGTTTGTCATTGGTGAAGGAGAAGAACATAAAGCTGATTATGGATATAAAAAATCAGTAGACAGCATTAAGCATAAAACAGAGAAAACTACAGAACGAAAGAGTTTAGGTGCAAAATATTACAATTTGGTATCTGGCAATAAACTGTACGATGAAAAAACAATCATTGAGATATATAGATATGCAGTTGAATACAACAAAATACATGAAGATGATTGTTTTTATGAAGATAAGTTGAAGGATTTAGATTTCTTTGAGCAATTCCCATTCATTACAGAAGATTGTTTAAAGGAAAAGCCAAAAAGAAAATTTACTAATGATGTATGGGGAGAACCAGACTCATTAGAGTATGATTGCAGCATAGAAGGGATAAATAATATGCCTACACTAGATGAATTTGCAGAGGAAGATACAGGATAAAATTTTGATAATGAATATGAAACAATAAATAAAAAAATAATGGAGTATGGATGCGATAGCAGACATACGGGAATATACACAACAAACGATATAGAAAAGAATATCTTTAGTAATATATTTCTTTAGTAATATAATCCCAATATCTGTCAAAAAACTTACATATAATCGGATGGTTTCTATCCCAATAGATGTAAGAAAATTGACACATATTGGGATGCGGAGAATTTCATGTTGCAAAGATTAGCGTTTGGAAAGGAGAATACATAAATATGGATAGGGAATTGGTTATACAGAATCTTGTAAATAATTATGGTGAATATGGAATCACAAGAGAAATATTAGAACCACTTATTGATGATGGTATCAAGGAAGGATTCTCATATGAATTGATTTATTGGCAACTAAAAGCGGAGTTATCTAAATTGGCAGGTGAAGAATTCTATTGCACTTCTTCAGATTTGGCAAGAGCCTTTGGAATGTCAGATGATGAGATGGATAGGATCATTGAAGAAGCAAGAGAAGAACTGCTTGCTAGTGGTGAAAATCCAGACGAGTATTTTAAGACTGTAGAAACAACGAGATTTATGGTGTAGAGAGGTGAAGAAGTATTATAGATACGAAAATTAAATATATTAAGGTACTGGATAAACTGTATGAAGTCGAGAAAATCAGTTTCTATGATTTCTCTGCACAAGCGAGAGAAACAGATAAGACAATTCTTGATGTACCGGCAGAGGAGGTGTTTGACTTAACAGATTTTAAAGATTTTAAGGTGAAATTGCGGAATTGGCACGGAAATGTGGTGGATTTCATGGAATATGTGAAAAATCGAAAAGTGAAGTCCTGAAAGTGGCTTAAATAGGGCACTTCAGAGGTCAATTTTGCAGATAAAATTCCCATTTTAAGTAATGCGGGATTTCTTAGAAAATGTACAATGAAAATTTGAATATTGATGGTTGGTATGGTATACTTATTCCATTATTATAGATGGAGATATACTCAATGGATAATATTGCAATTTCTGTTGAATTTATGAAATCAGGATGGGTATTAGCTATACCATTAATCTTTGTAGGAATTTTAACATACATATTTAACAATAGATTTATTGAATGGTTTTTTGCCTTTATCAAAGTATTTTTCTATGGTGCGCTTGGTTTTTTTATGTGGAAATATGTATGTATAAATGAAATGCAAGAGGTAGGAATAGTTACTGCGTTTACATGTATATTTTGTTGCATTGAATGTGGTGACAATTTGGTAAAAGTAATTGGAATGGCTATAAAAGTGATAAAAGAGGTTTGTTCTTCTTTCAAAAGTGATTAGAAGATATTGTAAGTTATTTGATATTATTACCAACCATCAATATTCAATATATGAGTATTGGTGGTATTTTTTTGTCCAGAAATGGAGAAGTATTAAGTGTAGTATTGTTATTGTTTTGAGTTTTGAGAAGTGGAGAGTGATTGTTATTGAGTAAAAAGATTGATTATGAGAAAGAATTAGAACCAGTTTATATTGAATCAATGGAAGCAAGTCAGGTTTATATGAATGATATCCAAAATGAGATCAAACAGGACGTAGAGTATAAAAGAAAAGGTCAATGGGTAAAGTTTAATGGAATCTCAACGAGAAAATCTGTTTTAGCGGATAGTCTGTTTTTGAGATTTATGAATAGTAGTATTACAAGAAAAAAGAGAAATGGCGTATATGATTGCCCGGATTTTATTGTTTTGAGATTTGGATATGATGCTCATTTAAGAAGTGGTGAAATAGAAGAGAAGATAGATAAGGGTGATTTGAGAACCGCATACTATAAGAAAGGTGTTAATTATACATTTGTAAAGAAAAAAAAGAATGGAGAAATCGTTGAACAGAACGAAATTCATTATAAGATGTTAATGCGTTCTACTGGAAAAGCAAAACAGGGTGATTGCGTATTTATTAGAGAAAGTCTGCATAATAAGGCAATCAATTTTTTGACAATGGGTTTGTATGATTTGATGTCAGAACAGGCAAAGAATGATCCTGAGAAAGTATTTAAGCTGGTGGAACTATCTGCATATCAGACTTTGGTAACAGCAAAGGCAGAAGGATATATTCGTATTCCTCTTGGAAATATCCTCATTATCGAAGATAAAAAAGTACATTCTGATGGCATGAAAGCTATGATTGTGAAAAATGAAAATGTTAAGCATACTAAAAAAGGGGAATTTCAGTTAGATTTTGATTCTCCAAGATTGGAAGGTATCCTAAATAAAAAGGGATTTACATTTGATGAGGATAAGGCAAAAAATAATTCCTCTTTGACCTTGATTAACGAGAAAACGAAAGAAGCACTAAGAGATAATGGTATTCGTATCAATGGGAAATATCCGGGTTCCAGACCAGATATCATAGAAGAAAGTAAAGAATGTACGGTTACTCTTTCAGATAATGAAGAAATTGAAAATGTTTTGTGGGACGGAATGGGACTCATTGACGAAGATTTCTTCCCGGAAAATATGAATGGCTTTATCTATTGCAGATCACATTTTTTCAAAAGTTGTCTGTTTCGTGGTAATGTGCGGGATTTCTTCCGTGATTATTGTAATTCTCATGACAACATAGATTATGATACATATACGCTGGAAAAGGTTGATATGTTTCATAGAAAAATCAGATTGCGTGATATAAAGGTAATTATCACTGACAAGTCGATTAAATGGATGAAATTCATTGATATGATGGGAGGTACAGAGCAAAAGGCATATAGAAATTACCGTAGATTGATGAAGGAATATGATTACTATTTCTCAATCGTTAAAACAGCGCATAAAAGTAAGTTTGGAGATATGCAGTTATCTACTTATCAGATGAATAATTCTGTTCCTACCACGAACAAAGAAATATTAGGTAATGTCTCTAAGAACGCGGTCAATATCATAAATGACCTGAAAATGAGTGATGAAAAATATATCCAGTATCTTGAAATGAAAACAGAAAAGATTTCACCGAAAGATATGTTTAGTATTGATAAGGTAATACTTGAACTTGTGAGATGGAATAAGGACTTTATGAAAACAGAGATATTCCGTGACAAGAAAAGTGATGATATTACAAAAATAACCGAAGATTTTTGTGAGGGAAGATTACCCCAAATAGGAGATAATCTGACCATTATGGACAACCCTATTGCATTATTACTTGCGGCGGTTGGAGATGATCCGCTAAAAGAAGGTTGCTTTAAATTAAGAGAGGATGGTGTTGAATGCTATACACCAAGATTTAAAGATGGTGAGAGCCTTGCAGCGTTTCGCTCTCCGCATAATTCACCAAATAATATTATTCATTTACACAATGTTCATAATGAAAAAATAATGAAGTATTTCCCGAATATAGGGGGTAATGTCATTGTATTTAATGCAATTAAGACTGATACGCAATGCCGGTTATCCGGGCACGATGTAGATAGCGATTTCGTGTATGTTACAAATCAACCTGAACTGGCAGATTTGGCAAAAAAGGCATATATGGAATATCCAACTATTATTAACAAAGTGGAAGAATTGGGGACAAGTGAGTATCATTTCACATTTGAAGATTATGCAAAGATGGATAATGCAATTTCGGATGCACAGGAATCAATAGGAACATCTACAGATATTGCACAGTTGGCACTAAGCTATTATTATGATGGAGGTATGGAAGATAAGGAACTGGAAAAATGCTTCATAATTCTCTCGGTAATTGGTCAGATTAGTATTGATCTTGCGAAGAAAACTTTTGATATTGACGTTGTAAAAGAAATACGCAGAATTAGAAATCTTCCCTGTATGAAGAAAGGAACTGTTCCAAAGTTCTTTGCAGATACGAAGAAGAGAAGAAATAATAAGCAATATAGTGATGGTATCGTTAAAAAGATGAATTGTCCGATGGATATAATGGCACATCATATTGAAGATGAGGCAATACCATATGCACCCCGCCAGTCACATAAGCCATTACGCGATTTATTAAATAAAGAAATTATAATGAAAAAGACTCTTAGTAGGAAAGAAAAGGCACTTAAAGAAAAAGTAATACGCCATGCAAGATATTATAATGAAAATGTATCATGGATTGAAGGCAAAAAGAATGATATGAAAAAGAGTTACTACTATATTTTGAAGCGAGGAGCAATGACACAGTTTCTGTATAGAGCAGATAAGAATTTGAATCAAGAAATGGTGATGCAGCTTGTAGATTTTGCATTTAAAGATGATAATTCAGATGTTCGTGGAACAATTTTGAATTTCCTTTATAGTAGTCATAGGGAAGAATTTTTGAATTGCTTTGTAAAAAATGTACAAAAATCGGAATAAAAAATGTAAAGAAAGCTGTGAAAACCTTATAAAATGGGGCTTCCGAAATCTTCTATATGAAAGAGATAATATATACATGAAAAGACCGTAGGCTGAGTAGTGTATATGCCATCTCTTTCATTGTGATAAAGAATATACTGTAATAGCGGTGTGACCACGAAGTACAGTAGTTGAACTGATAGAGGTGTGACCACGAAGCAGAGAGATAATTCTTTACACGGTAATAACGCCGAAAGGTGATTATTATAAAATTCAAGACAAGGTTGTTTTGAATATCATACTAGATGGCACAAGAGGGCTGATAGTGTTGTGGAGAACTCTATCGGTATACAAACCTTTTGTGCTGGGAATGTATCTGCAATATTGCAGTTTCAATATACCTTCAATCCATCGGATTCGATTCTGGCTGATATGGTATCACAGCTATATCAGTCGTTCGCTCTGCATCCACAACGGAGCGTGTGTCGTCAAGCACAAAAATTCAAAACAATTAACAAAATCCTACGTGTAGACAGAAGCTGCATTGTAGGTCATCCAGTAACGGATTCCACACCTGTTACTGGATGTTAGTACGAATTATCTAACTCGTAAGAGCATTTGGCTGTAAAAGTCTTATTCAAGTTGGAATGTACAGCAATGCATATTTTTACATTTTATGATAAAAAATTATAGTATTCTGTCGATTATTGGTATATAATGGGAAATATAATACTAATGATTGGTGGGTATATTAATATGAAGTTGAAGGACGATGCGAACAGACGAAGTAATGTGTTAAGTAAATTACAAAATATATTAAACAATTTGGACAATATAGATGCCGGGAAAGCGGATAGATTAGTTGAATGGTTTGTCGAGAAATCATCATACTACAATAAGATAGAAAATAATTTGTTATTTCAAAGATATCCCAACGAAATTCAACGTGGTGATATTGTTCTTGTTCAATTAGGAATGAATATTTTCCCTGAGTTAAGTGATGATGATACAGGAAAACATTTTTGCATGATATGGGCGCAACAAGGGCAAAATTTCATTGTTATTCCTTTAACTAAACATCAACAGAGTGCAAACAAGTTATCTGCTGATTTAGGTGTTATACCAAATATGCCAAACGGGGTACATACTTATGCAAAAATAGATGCTATACGTTCAGTTAGTATACGAAGATTGTATAGAATTCAGGGATTGGTTAATGGTAAAATTGCGACATCTAAGGAATTGCAAGATAAAATTAGTAATGTGATTTTAAAAGAACTTGTTGGATTTGATAAATTTATTGTTGACAAAGATAATTTGAAAGCATATAATGAAAGTACAAATTAAATAGTTGTTGATTGCAACAACCAGTTTTATTTTTATATTGTAGCCATGGCTACCCATTAAATTAAATAAAAAGGTAACTTTTATGAGCAGTCGTTTGACTGCTCTTTTTTCATGCTATAATAAAAAGACTCATCTTTCGACAAGTCTTTTTTTTAGTAGTGTATGTTTTTTTATGACAATAATAATATATGACGAAAGAAGGTGAATAAATGACCCAGGATGAAGTTAGAGAATTACTCATACAGAGAATAGAAAGTGGTGTAAAACAGACATATATTGCAAGGAATATTGGAGTGCCTAAGCAAGTATTGTCTGCATTCAAGTTAAATAAGAAAATTCTATATCCTGAATCTTTAGCAAAATTAGAAGCGTTTCTTACAAGTAATAACTAAATCTTATTATCAATTTATTTTATCCGATTATTTCAAACAAAAATTCACATTTTATTACAACTTAATACAGAAAAATATAGACGAAAGCGAGGAAATACATGACAGAAAACAATACAAATATGCCTATTCATTCTTGTGATGAAGTTATGAGGGCAGTTGAAAAATTACCAGAAGAAGAGGAGGTAGAGCAGTGAAAAACTCTTATGATGATATAGATGAGTTACTGAATGATATCAAATCTGATATAGAAGATACATTGATGGATGAGGTACTAGATGAAGTAAAGGACATAGAATTGAAACACGTTGAAGAAGATGTGTTTTCGGCATATTCCCCTAAGATTTATGAAAGAAGAGGAATTGGCGGTATTGATGACCCCAATAACATTGTAGGAACAGTTGATAATATGCAATTAAGCGTGGACAATGCAACAAAATTTAATGATGACTATGGAACTTATAATCATGGTGTTGGGTTAGCTGAATTGATTAATGATGGAGATAGTTTGAACGGTTATTTCTATGATTATCCAGGTTCTTTTAATCAACCTAGACCTTTTATTGATAATACTGTTGAAGAAATCGAAAAGACAGATAGCGTAGAAAATGCACTTGAGAGAGGAATGAAAAGAAGAAAGTATGATATAAGCTAATGGAGGAATTTGATGGCAAAAAAAATAAATATTATTGCGAATCTTATAGATAAGCAATTTAGAAAACAATTACGAGATATAGAAAATGGTAAATACAAAATAAATGTTGATGTTGACAACGAAAAAATCAGTAAGACCAGTAACCATATAAATCAGATTGGCAATGCAGCGACATCTACCAATACTACTTTTGGGAAGCTGAAAAATACAATCACTGATACTTTCTCTACTGGAAGAATATCAATGACAATGTTCTTGGCTGTGCTAAATGAAATACGTAAAGCCGGGAAGAATGCAAAGCAGACTATAGAAGAAATTGATGAAGCTATTACTAATTTGTCGATTGCAACTAATATGACAAGAGAAGCTACGGCAGGTCTTGTTAAGGATTATAATAATTACGCTAAAGAACTGAAAAGTACAACCACACAAGTAACATCGGCTGCTGATGATTATCTTCGTGCCGGGAAATCTATGAGTGAAGCAAAGGATTTGATTAAGGATTCCATTATGCTTTCAAAATTAGGACAGATTGATTCGGCTACGGCAACAGAGGATATACTTGCAACTATGAATGGATATGAAATGTCTATTGAGGAAGTAGGAAAAGCCCTTGACGCTATGGTTGCTATTGATATGGAGGCTGCTACAAGTGCAGGTGATTTGGCAACAGGATTAAAATATTCTGCCGCTTCTGCAAGTTCAGCCGAATTATCATTTAATAAATTAGTGGCTATTCTTGGTACAGTTCAGGATAAGACACAGCAGAGTGCAGAGATTGTGGGTACATTTGCAAACACGATGTTATCCAGATATCGTGATGTAACAATTGGTAAGTATCTGACTGATGATGGAGAAGATATTTCTAATTATGAATCAGTGCTTAAATCAGTTGGAATTGCACTTAGAGATGAACAGGGTGAATTTAGAAACTTTGAAACTGTTCTTCAAGAAATGGCTGATAAGTGGGAAACATTATCGTCTTCACAGCAAAATGCTCTGATCAAAGTTGGAGCCGGGACAAGACAAGCCAACAGATTTATAGCCCTCATGGAAGGATATAATAAGGTTCTGGAATTAACAGAGGTTGCTGCCAATAGTGCAGGAACCGCAGTAGAGAAATTCAATAATTCATATACAAACTCTCTGGAAGCAAAGCAGAATACATTAAAAGCAGCATTTGAATCTATGGTAATCAATTCAGATTTTGATGAAGTATATTCGGGAATTATTGAAGCAACAACAGCACTTGTGGATTTTATGAATCAGACCAATGCCTTGAAGGGTATAATGGCAGGTCTTACTGTCTCGACAGGAATAAAGTTTTTCCTTGCTGTTAAGTCTGGTGCAAATGAAGCATACATATCCCTAAATAAATTTGCAAATGCATTGAAAATTGCAAAGCAGACAAAGATCTCAACGGCTGACTTTGACAAACTTTTAGTGTTATCAAAAGGATTGTCTGCAAGCCAGATGAAACTTGTATTGTCAACGAACAGTCTTACTGTTGCTCAGAAGAAAGAACTGTTGGTAGCGAGTGGACTAAGCAAAGAAGAGGCTATTTTACAGTTACATACCTGGAAAATGACAACGGCACAAACTGGATTAGCAGCAGCCACAACATCACTTGGAAATGCTTTTAAGGGATTATGGAAGACCATCAAGGCAAATCCATTGATGCTGATTATTTCTGGTATAACTTTAGGGGTATCAGCATGGCAGAAATATAAACAAGCCATTGAAGAAGCGGTATCATCTGCTAATGAAGCTGCCAATACATATTCAGAACAAGCTGCATCAATAGATAAAATGGTATCGAAATACCAAGACTTAAGAGAACAACTTATTGCAGCTAAAGGGAGCGAAGAAGAAACATTTAGTGTAAAACAGCAGTTGCTTGAGTTACAAACTGAACTTAATGAACAATTTGGCGATGAGTACACAAAACTTAACCTTGTCACTGATGCATATAAGGATCAGACAGAAGCAATCAAGGCATACAACAAAGAAGCTTCGCAGAAATATCTAAACGAGAATCGTAAGGGTATTGAACAGGCGACTAAACAAATGGAGAAAGCTTCCTCTTATTATCTTGGCTCGATGAATGGCTTAGTTTACGCTTCTGAATTAAAATACCTAGATGAAATAAAGGCAATTGCATTTGATAATAATATTGCATTTACAGACACTGGTTTTGAATTTGTTGGAAATGCCAACGAAGCATCTGATACTATTAATACTTTTATGAATCAAATCAAGGATTTACAAAAAGAAGCCGGTAATACGTCTTCTGTCCTTAGTGGCATTTTTGATGGAATATTGGACAATTCCGGTGAAGCGTTAGCTGATGCCAATTCTATTATTGATAAATATAGTGAAATATATGAGCAAGCAAAGTTAGCAGAAATAGCTTCAGATGATAAATTGTCATCTGGATATTCTAGTTTGATAAATGCGGTTTCAGCATATAAGAATGCAGTTTTAAAAAGCGAAAACCCTTACAATGATGAAAATGTAAGAAATGCGTATGACAATTTGCAAACGGTAAAGCAATGTATTGAAGATAATGAAGAAGAATGGAGAAAATATTCTGACATTGTAGAAGAAGTATATAATCAAGCTGACACAAGCAGTTATTCATTTTATGATGCAATTGAAAAGAATAAGAGTGGTATTGGCGACTTGTTAAATGAATTAAAAGGTCTTTCTACAATAGATTTGCAAGCAATGGCTGATGATGGAGATAATGGAGATACGTTTGATAAGCTATGTGATTCTGCGAAGGAATATGGGTTAGAGTTACAGGATGTTATTGATTTGCTCTTGAAACTTGGATATGTACAAGGAGAAATTGTAGAAGATTCTAAACAAGAGGATTTCATACCATCATTTTCCTATAACAAACTCTCCGACATTCCACAAAAACTTGCAGAAGTAGAGAATGCTTATAAGACAGCACAAGACGCTCTAAATTCCTATAACGAAAAGGGCTACTATTCGATGGACGTGGTAGATTCTATCCTGTCTCTTGAAGATGAATATATCAATGTCTTGGTGGATCAGAACGGTCAGTTACAGATTAATGAATCTTCTATGAATCAGTTGGCAAAAATCAAAATTGAAGCCGCTAAAGCATCCATCTATCAGGAAACGTGCGAAGAGTTGGTAAGAATCAAAACGCTTGATACTTCTCTTGCAGCACAGGAACTAGCACTTGTGAATGGGACACTTACACAATCAGCATACGAAACTGCAAAAGCATTGTATGAAGAAGTACAAGCTATGGGTGGTGCCAATGCTGCTCTTGCGAATAATGTGTGGGATTCAGCTACAAAGAAAGTTAAGTTGCTGGACAATCAATTAAAGAGTCTGAATATTGGTTCTTATGATGTAGGCAAATCTGCAATGGCTAATACGGCTAAAAAAGCAACCGAAGATGCAGAAAAAACTACCAAAGAGTACATCGAATCCTACATGGATTTTCAGAAGAAATCCTTAGAAGCAGGAAAGATTGATTATAACACCTATTGCAATACAGTTTCTAATCTTCTCAAGTCAATGTTCAAAGACGGTAAAATCGCCGCGAAGGATTACCACGATTATACTAAGGAAATGCTTACTGTTCAGAAGTCAATCTATGACAAAGCAATCAGCGGTATGGTATACATCCTAGATCAAGAAATTGACCGTCTTGGTGAAGAGAAAGAACTAATCGAATCGAATTATCAGACAAAGATTGATGCTATCCAATCCGAGATTGACGCGCTTAATGAAGCAAATGATGCTAGGCAGGAACAGATAGACCTTGAGAAGGCACAATACGAATTAGAAAAGGCACAAAATCAACGTGTAAATAAAGTTTATAATGGTGAACAAGGTTTTGTTTACCAAACAGATTCTTCTGCCATCCGTGATGCCGAAGATGAAGTTGCTCAAAGGACGAATGATATAAAGATTTCTCAGTTGGAATCTCAAATCAAGTCTCTTGAAGATGCAATGGAATCCGAGACAAAGGTAATTGATGACCAGATTGCAAAGTATGAGGAATACAAAGAGCAGATTCAAGATGTTGCAGATGCATACGAGAATGCTGAAAATGTTAAATATGCGTTGGCTGTTACGGGTCTTAATTCTGAAGCTGATATTCTGCAATGCCGTACTGATGTACTCAATACATTCAAGGATAATTACATTGCAATTCAGCAAGCAATAGCTGACGCGGCATGGGCTTCTGCAAACGAACAGATTAAAGCTGCCAAAGAAGCAGCTAAAGGTGTTAATGGCAATACGGATACACCAAAGGTTAATAATATTGTTCTTGATAAAAAGACACCACAAAATGTTACCAAGAAAATTACTGGTAGTGGTGGTAAATATGCAAGTAAAGTATTTAGTCCTTATGCTTCTGGCACAAAAAATGCGAAACCGGGTTGGCATCCTGTTTCAGAAGATGAATATGGTGACGAAATTATTTTGACAAATGATGGAGACGCTGTAGTAGCCAATGGTGAACAACTATATCCATTTGAAGGTGGAGAAGTTGTAATCAAGGCTTCTGAAACTGAAAAGATTCTTGGCAATATGGGTAACCTCGTGCCACTTCAGACAAATGACATTTGGAAGAAGTTTGCCGATAATATGCCTGACTTGTCAAGTATGGTTAAGTTTAATATACCTGACTATTCTAGGCTTGGAGATATCATAACGAGAAATAACACACAGCAACCTAATGTTACTATTGGCGATATTCATTTACATGAAGTACAAAACGTTACTGATTTTTCAAAAGCATTGCAGAAACACCTGCCAAATATATCCGTTCAGTATAACGGAAGACATTAATTTTAAGAGCCTTGGATTTCTCCAAGGCTCTTAATTGTGAGGAAAAATAATGAATGAAAATAATGTAATCAAATTTATGTGGAATAAATTCTCAAAATTAGTGGATGAAAAAATAGAAAAACTCAAATCTAATTCTGATAAAACATTTAAAGCAACAATATGGAAAATAAATTCTGATAATACATATCAGATTAATTATAAAAAGCAACTGTATGATGTTCCGAATGCATTAGGTACTACTCTCTCACTTGGACAGAGTGTTTGGGTAAAAATTCCGTGTGGAATATTGAGAGATATGCACATTTGTGGTGTGAATTATAAGAAGAAGCGGAAGAAATAAATTATTAATCAATTGAATATTAGGTTACACAGGACAGGGCGTGTTTTCTGTCCTGTGATTAGTGATTATGAATGTTATGGTGTTACCGAGGTTTGGTAACACCTTTTTATATAATTAGATTATGAATGGAGTGTGAATAGTTATAGAAAACACAGAACTACAAGAAATTACAGAGACAAAGCATGAACATTTACAGATGCCGTGGTGGAATAAATATACATTATCTGTACAAGAAGCGGCAGAATATTTTGGGTTTAGTGATAAGAAGATTAGAAGAATTGTTGATGAACATGCGAATGAAAGCTTTGTGCTATGGAATGGGAATAGACCTAGAATTAAACGACAGTTATTTGAGCGATATGTTGATGAAAAATTAACCGTGATTTAAAAGCAATGTTTTTTATAGATTAAGAGTCTTGATTGTGCTAATATGGGTGTATGTCATATCAAGGCTCTCTTTACAAGGAGGATATTAAAATGCCTATTAAAAAGAGAGATAATAGAAAACGAATATTAAAGGAGGGAGAGAGTCAACGTCCAGATGGACGGTACATGTACCGATACAGAGATGCAATAGGAGAAAGAAAAGCGGTATACAGTTGGAGGCTAGTTGAGACAGACGAGTATCCGGCAGGAAAGAAAAAAGACTTATCATTACGAGAAAAAGAAGCATTAATTCAAAAAGATTTACTTGAAGGCATTAATACTATTGGTTCTTCAATTACAATGAATGAATTGTTTATACGTTATCTTCAAACCAAAAAGAGCTTGAAACAAACTACAAAAAATAATTATATATTGATGTATGATAAACACATTAAATCAAGCTATTTAGGAAATATGCCGATTAAGAGAATCTGCAAAAATGATATATTGCGTATTTATGAAAAAATGTCAGGAAATGCAACTTCAGATAGAATATTATCTAATGGTACAATTCAATATGTTCAAAATAATATTGTTTTTCCGACATTACAGTTGGCAGTTGATAGCGATTGGATAAGAAAAAATCCAGCAAAAGGGTGTGTAAAAGAATATCCGTATGATGCATTAAATAAAAGAGATGCGTTATCAGTAGAAGAACAAAAGAAATTTATTGGCTTCTTAAAAAGTGATAAGGTGTATTGTAAGTATTTGCCTATTGTACAATTGATCTTTGAAACGGCACTTAGGCGTGGTGAAATATTGGGATTAACATGGGATGATATTGATTTCAAAAATAATATTATTCATGTTGACCACCAATTACATTATCAAAATGTAAATGGAAAATATGAATTTACAATTGGTGAACCAAAGACGGAAACCGGTAAAAGAACAATACCTATGAGTGATGTAGCGGTAAGTATTTTGCGTGACTTGAAAGAGAAAGAATATTTTAATAGTGTTCATTCGAATGTACGCATTGATGGTTACTCTAAATTTATATTTTTGAATAATCAAAAGAATAATGTAATTATTCCGCGACAATTTGGAGATTCATTAATTTCTGCAAGTGTGAAATATAACAAAAAGGAAATAGCACAAGCAGAGCAAGAAAATAGAAAAGCTGAATTGTTGCCTATGATCACTCCGCATATCCTCAGACATACAGGTTGTACCAGGATGGCTGAATTGGGAATAGATGTTAAAGTATTACAGGCGATAATGGGGCATAAAAAAGCAGAAACCACAATGAATGTTTATAATCATGCAGATTTACACCGAATCACCAAAGAATTTGAAAAGGTAAATATTACAGGAGCCGCATATTTACAGGGTTAGCGAATAAAAATATTACTCCCAGTTTTACACCAGTTGAAAGCAAAGTTATTCCAAGTTATGCAAAATTATACCATAATTGAGTGTAAAAATAGACAAAAAATGTATATATGGATTATGCATATCACACAGAAATGACGTAAAATAAGCGTTTAGAAGCACAAAATAATACAGCTGCAAATAAGGACACTTTTTTGACAAAAGAGTGTCTTTTTTTGTGCCGCTTTTTATGTTAGGATTATTGTATAACAACCTTATTGAAGGAGGAGAGTCATGGATTCCTATTATCTTGCGATTGATATCGGTGCGTCCAGCGGAAGACACATTCTGGCTCATCTGGAGAATGGTAAGATGGAGTTGGAGGAGATTCACCGTTTCCCCAACGGCATGGTGGAGATAGATGGCGAAAACGTCTGGGATGTGGATGAGCTGTTTGCACAGATAAAGATCGGAATGAAGAAATGTGGCGAGACCGGCAAAATTCCGGTCAGCGTGGGCATTGACACATGGGGTGTGGACTTTGTGCTGCTGGACAAGACAGGACGGCGCATCGGTAATGCGGTGGCTTATCGAGACGGACGGACGAAGGGAATGGACAGGGAGGTATACAGATATATATCCGAGGAGGAATTGTACGCCCGAACCGGTATTCAGAAGCAGCTCTTTAACACTGTTTATCAGTTGATGGCTTTGAAGATGAAGAACCCCTCACAGCTGGAACAGGCGGAAACCCTGCTGATGATGCCGGATTATCTTCATTATCTGCTCTCGGGTGCAGCGGTGACGGAATACACCAATGCTACCACGGGACAACTGGTAAATCCCGACACAAAAGATTGGGATTTTGAACTGATTGACAGGTTGGGGTATCCCCGGAAAATTTTTCGGAAAATTGTGGCACCCGGCACTGTGTTGGGAAACCTGACGGATGAAATACAAAAGGAAGTCGGATTTGACTGTAAGGTGGTTGCTCCTGCAACCCATGACACCGGCTCAGCGGTGATTGCAGTTCCCACGGACAGTGATAATACATTGTATATCAGTTCGGGGACATGGTCGCTGATGGGAACGGAACTGGAAAAGGCAAACTGTTCTCCCGAAAGCAGAGCCAACAACCTGACCAATGAGGGAGGCTATGATTACCGCTTCCGATATCTGAAAAATATTATGGGTCTTTGGATGATTCAATCCGTGAAAAAGGAAATCGGAGACGGGCTGGGTTTTGGAGAAATATGCGACATGGCGTCCAAGTGTGAGATTTTATCTCTTGTGGACTGTAATGACGACAGATTTCTGGCTCCGGCTGACATGACAAAGGAAGTGCAGGCAGCCTGCCGCGAATCCGGGCAGCAGGTGCCGGAAGGCATCGGGGAAGTGGCCTGTGTCATTTATAACAGCCTGGCGAAGTGCTATGCCGGAACAATCAGAGAAATTGAAGCAATCACTGGGCTGCATTACGATAAAATCCATATTGTGGGCGGCGGTGCAAATGCGGATTACCTGAACAGGCTGACGGCAAGGGAGACGGGAGTTCCCGTTTATGCGGGCCCCACGGAGGCCACGGCCATCGGCAACCTGGCGGCACAGATGATTGCCTTGGGAGATTTAAGGGACTTAAAAGATGCGAGAGCCTGCGTGCGCCGCTCTTTTGAACTGAGAGAATATCGATAGAAAAGGAGAGAAGAGAATGACAAGATTTGAATCCGCAAAGGAAATTTACGCATCCTACGGTGTGGATGTGGAAGCTGCCATGAAGAAACTGGCGGAAACTCCCGTGGCACTTCACTGCTGGCAGGGAGATGATGTGACGGGCTTTGACCATGACGGCCCTCTGACCGGAGGAATCCAGACTACAGGTAATTACCCCGGGAAGGCAAGGACTCCGGAACAGCTTATGGCTGATATGGATAAAGCCATGAGTCTGATGCCCGGAAAGAAAAAGCTGAATCTGCATGCGTCCTATGCAATTTTTGCGCCCGGGGAGTTTGCGGACCGCGACAAGCTGGAACCGAAACACTTTGCAAAGTGGGTGGAGTTTGCAAAGGAGAGAAATATAGGTATTGATTTCAATCCCACCTTCTTTTCACACCCTAAGGTGAAGGATGGTCTGACACTTACCAGTCCTGACCCTGAGACCAGAAAATTCTGGATTGACCACGGAAGGGCGTGTATCCGTATTTCCCAGTATTTTGCTGAGGAAACCGGAGTCCCCTGTGTCATGAATATCTGGACGGGGGACGGTTTTAAGGATGTTCCTGCTGACAGAATGGGCCCCAGAATGAGATATAAGGAGTCTATTGAGCAGATTCTGGCGGAGCCTTTTGACAAAAATAAAGTGAAGCCTTGCGTGGAATCCAAGGTGTTTGGTATCGGCGTGGAGGCTTACACCGCGGGGAGTGCTGAGTTCACCTTAAGTTTTGCCGCTACTCATGAGGGGTGTCTGCCTCTGATGGACAACGGACATTATCATCCCACAGAGGTGGTTTCCGACAAGATTCCCGCGCTGTTGTGCTTCTATCCCGAGATTGCCCTGCATATTACCAGGGGAGTTCGCTGGGACAGTGATCATGTGCTGCTTCTGGATGATGAGACCAGAGAAATGGCAAAAGAAATCGTGCGTTGCAACGGGCTTGACCGTGTTTATATGGCACTGGATTACTTTGATGCAAGCATCAACCGTGTGTCTGCCTGGGCGTTAGGCTTCAGAAGTTGGCAGAAGGCACTTCTCGCTGCACTTTGCACACCCAATGAAGCATTGAAGAAGCTGCAGGATGAAGCACGCTTCACGGAACTTATGGTGGAACAGGAGGCTGCCAGGCTCCTTCCTCTGGGGGATATCTGGAATGAGTACTGCGAACGGCAAGGTGTGGTTTCGGACAGAGCACTTTTTGCCGAAGTAAAAAAATATGAGGACGAAGTTCTTTTAAAGAGATAGGAGGAAAAGGAGAATGAGTGGTATTTGTGATGTAAAGGTTATCAGGGATTATATTCGTATGTGTTCCGACGGCGTGGGCTTAGGCTGGCATGAGAGAAACGGAGGCAATTTGACCTACCGTATGACAGAGGAAGAGGTGGCGCAGTGTCGTCCCTTCTTTAAAGCTGAGCCCGATCCCTGGGTGGAAATGGGAGTACAGGCAGATAATTTAAAGGGAGAATACTTTATTGCTACGGGAAGCGGAAAGTATTTGAGAAATGTGGAACTGGAGCCACAGAATAATATCTGTATTGTGGAAATCAATGAGGCAGGTGATTCCTGGAGGATTGTGTGGGGACTGGAGAACGGCGGAAAACCTACCAGCGAGTTTCCCAGCCACTTTATGAATCATTCAGTGAGAAAGCGTGTGACGGACGGCGCAAATCGTGTCATCTATCACGCACATCCCCCTTATGTGGTAGCCTTGAGCTATATTCTTCCCCTGACTGCGGAGGCGTTTACCAGAGTGCTCTGGAAGAGTGAGACGGAGTGCTGTGTGGTGTTCCCCGGAGGGGTGGGCGTTGTACCCTGGATGGTGCCGGGGGGAGCGGACATTGCGAAAGCTACCTGCGCGGAGATGGAAAAGTATGATGCGGCAGTTTGGGCTTTCCACGGCTTGTTTGCCTCCGGCCCTGATTTTGACACCGCATTCGGACTGATGCATACCATCGAGAAAGCGGCTCAGATTGCCTGCATTACCTTGTCTGCAAACGGCGGCAAAAAAACCCGCCAGTGCATTACGGATGATAATATCCGTGCAATCGGCAAGGAGTTCGGTGTGACATTGAACGAAGACATCCTGAATTACAAATCCGATGAAGAGTTGTTTGTCTAAAAATTTCTGGTACATTTTTTTGCCCTGTGTTATACTAAACACAGGGCATTTGTGCACGGTGGAAAATGATGAGCACCGCGCAACGGAAAGGTTTGCTTCAAAGTACCAACAGTTGGGAGCGAGGGTGGATATGCTTCAAAATGGAGGTGAAGCCGGATATGTACGAAGGAGTAAAGGTAAACGGAAAAATAGATCCTGATTTTGAATATGCCTGGTATATGGAGGCAATTGAGCTAAACTGCGACGGACTTGAGGTAAAGGCGAGAGAGGTCCTGAGAGGCATGTTTTGCGGCGTACTGCGCATTGTGTTGGGTTACAAGTGGTTGGAAGAATGTCCCGTGGGGATTGATTTGACAGGCATCCATATCACTGCTTCGGTTCAGCAGAACGATACGGGAAAGAATCACAACGATATTCTGGGAAACTGGGATATCATATTTACTTTTGAAGAGTGCGGTGACAGTACGAAAAAAGCAACTACAAAAGCAACGCTTTTCAGTATTCAAAAGTCTATGGAGCGGTTTGTCCGGGCAAGGTTTGACATCAAGGAACCGGAGGATTTAACACTGTTTTTATTGGAACAGCAGCGCAAGGATTTGGTACAAAAGCACTTTGTGGGAATAAAAGAAGCGTAAGAAAGGATGGTTTTGTCATGGAATTGGAACAGTTGAGAAATGATATGGTAGCAGCCATGAAAGCAAGAGATAAGGAGCGAAAGGATGCTATTTCTTCCCTTGTGTCCGCAGTAAAAAAGGCGGCAATTGATGAGGGGTGCCGTGAGGACGTGCCTACGGAATTGGTGGACAGAGTTATCATCAAAGAATTGAAAACCGTGAAGGAACAGTTAGATTCCTGTCCCCCGGAGCGCACTGAACTGTTGGCGGAGTATCAGAAGCGTTATGACGTGATTGCGGAGTATGCACCCAAAATGATGTCTCCCGAGGAGGTAAAAGCATATATCGAGAATAACTTCGGCGAACTGGTTGCCACGAAGAATAAGGGTCAGATTATGAAGGCTGTCATGGCTGTACTAAAAGGTAAGGCGGACGGAAAGGTAATTAATGAGACCGTTGCCGAGCTGTGTAAATAGTTCTGCATAAATTTTCGGAATATGCATTTTGACAGGGAAGATATCTTCCCTGTTTTTTTAATAGTTTTTTAATTGACAGAAAGAACTCAAAAAAGTTAAGATAATAAAGTAAGGATGAGGAGGTATTGCTATTGAAGAAAAATGAAGGGTATTTGAATGATTATTCAGCATTATGCAGAGAGGCTGACAGGCTGGAACCTCAGCTGTTTGAGAAATATGATGTGCAGAGGGGACTGCGCGACAAAAATGGAAACGGTGTGGTAACGGGACTGACGAATATATCCAAAATAGAGTCTTTTCAGATGGTAGATGGAGTAAAGACACCATGCGAGGGAAAACTCTGGTATCGCGGATATGACTGCATTGAGCTGGTGAAGGGCTTCCGGGGAAAGCACTTTGGGTTTGAAGAGGTGGCTTACCTTTTATTGTTCGGGGAACTTCCCAATGAAAAACAGTTGACGGATTTCCGGGATATTTTGTCAGCACATCGGACGCTGCCCACCAACTTTACAAGAGACGTTATTATGAAGGCCCCCAGCAGCGATATCATGAATTCCCTGACCAGAAGTGTGTTGACCCTGGCTTCTTACGATAAGAATTGCAGTGATACCTCCATCGAGAACGTACTACGCCAGTGCATCGGCTTAATCAGTGTATTTCCCATGTTGTCGGTGTATGGCTATCATGCTTATAACCATTATCAGAATGACGAGAGTATGTATATACATCGTCCTTCCAAAAAACTCTCCACGGCGGAAAATCTGCTGATGATGCTCAGACCGGACAAGAAATACACGGATTTGGAAGCCGAAGTTCTGGATATTGCCCTTGTGTTGCACATGGAACACGGCGGTGGAAACAATTCAACTTTCACTACCCGTGTAGTTTCCTCCTCCGGCGCAGATACCTATTCGGTTATCGCAGCGGCGCTTTCTTCTCTGAAGGGGCCCAAGCACGGCGGCGCGAACATTAAGGTTGTGGAGATGATGCGGGACATTAAGGCTAACGTATCTGACGAGAAAGATGAGGATGAGGTAAAGGATTATTTAAAGAAGATTTTGAATAAAGAAGCGTTTGACAGAAAAGGTCTGATATACGGTATGGGGCATGCCGTATATTCCCTGTCAGACCCCAGAGCGCAGGTGTTCAAGGGCTTTGTCAAGAGACTTGCAGAGGCAAAGGGACGAGAGAAGGACTATGCACTGTATTCTATGATTGAGCGGCTCGCACCGGAGGTTATTTCCGAGAAGGCGCGAATCTATAAGGGTGTCAGTGCAAACGTGGATTTTTACAGCGGCTTCGTTTACAGTATGTTAGAGATTCCGCTGGAGATGTATACGCCTATCTTTGCCATTGCCAGAATTGTAGGGTGGAGCGCACACAGAATAGAAGAATTAATTAATATGGATAAGATAATCCGTCCCGCGTATAAGAGCGTGATGCAGGAACGGGAATATATTCCGATGGAAGACAGAACAATAGAATAGGCAAACAGTTTTCTCTTTGAAAGCACAAAAAAACCGAATGGTTCCCGAAGGAGCCGCTCGGTTTTTTATGTGCCATTATATCTTAGCCTCACGAATTCGCGCTCATTAAATCTTGAATTTGCGCATATGCTCTGCAAGGGAGAAGGATGCCTCGGATACCTCGTCAGCACTCTTGGCAACTACATGGCTGTCCTGAGAGAGCTGTAAAGATGCATCGGCAAGAACCTCTGTGGAAGCAAGTATTTCTTCTGTGCTTGCGGATTGTTCTTCCGAGAGAGCGGCGATGTTGGTTGCAACATCATCAACGTGAGCGATTCGTTCAACAATTTCGGTCAGCATATTGTCGGTTTCGGTTACGTTCTTATAGATTCGCTCAAATATCTCACAGGAAGCGGTAATCTTTTCTGAATTGTTCTTTATGTAGGTAACGCTTTGACCTGTTTGCTGTACCATGTAGGAGACCTGAGAGTTTACCTGACCGATGATATCGGAAATCTGGGATGCGGAGGAAGCGCTGACCTCTGCGAGCTTTCTGATTTCCTCTGCCACGACCGCAAAGCCTTTGCCGGCTTCACCGGCTCTTGCTGCCTCGATGGCAGCGTTCAGTGAGAGCAGATTTGTCTGGTCGGAGATATCACTGATAATGCCTACCATGGTGTTAATCTGTTCGGTGGAAGCACCGACTTTGTCTACAATTTGTTCCAGCTGGCTCATGGAATCTACGATAGAATCCATTGCCTTGTTGACTTCTTCCATGTCTGCACGGCCCTGGGAAGCTACGGTAACCGTCTGCTGCATATTCTCCTTTGCCTGATTTCCGCGTTGGTTAGTTTCGTTTACCACATCGGAAAGCGTGGTGGCATGGAGTGCAAGCTCCTGCACTCCGGAAGCAACCTGATCCAGAGTTACCTTCATGTCTCCCATGGAGTCGGCCTGGGAGTCTGCCGCCTGATTCAGGGCACCGGAAATCTGTTTTGTGGCTTTGCTGGAATTGTCAAGCTGAGTCGAAACATCACTGATATCGGAGATGACACTTCTCATGATTTCCACAAAGTTGTTGAGTGAATTACTCATCAGAGCTATTTCATCCTTGCCCTTGGATTTGACATTTACCGTAAAGTCACCATCGGTGATGGCAGTCAGTGTATCAGTCAGAGTCTGCATAGGCTTTAGCGCGATACGGAGGAAAATGACAATAACCACAATCACAAGAAAGATAACCAGAGCAAAGACACCTGCAATAGTGTATAAAAGTTTTGTCAGCTGAGACAGAATGGAACTCTGATTGATACAGGAGACAATTACATATGGTGTATCCTCAATATAAGAAAGCATTACATAGTATTGAGCAATGCCATCGCTAATATTGAGAAGGTCAGTATTGTTTGCCTGCATCTGTGAAATAATGTCACCAAGGAAGGTACCTGTACTGTAATCGGATAAAGAGGTGCCGACAAGTGTTTCATCCCGATGTGCAACAATCTCATTCTTTCTGGTATCAAGCATGAACGCATAACCGTCTTCCATGATGACAACCTCGTTAACTGCTTCGTAAATTGTTGTGCATTTTTCAGGAAGCATTGTAAGCTGAATCATTGCCCGACTCATGCTTTTGCTGCCGGTTGTGGAGAGTATTGTATTTTCAATGGATATTACATTCATTTTTGCTTCAGTTTCAAAGGTGACCTTTGAATTTTCCAAAAGAGTTTTGCCCGTACTTGTGAAAATAATTGTCGCTGTGATAATAAATGATACAACGAGTAATGGAATGATAACAAGTAAGAGCTTTTGGCTTAAACCAAAAATTTTAGATTTGTTCTTTTTCTTTGCCATAATAGCCTCCGAAGTATATAATATTATTGATAGAACTGAAATATTTTGAAAATACTGTTATCATAATAGCATATTTTCTGTCAAAAAACAAATGGAATATGATTTAAGTGAGGAATTGCCATGGAAACGGTACTTGACTATTTAAAAGAATACGGGGATTGTTCTTTTCGGGATATGCCAATGACCGAGGTGGACAGTCTGGCGCTCTGTCAGTTGTCCTATCTGAAGTTCGACGGCATGGTACCCGGTGTGCGGGAAAACAGCAGTTCGGTTACTTTACAGAGCTTAAAAGAGCATCCCGATTACGAAAAATTGTTTGCAGACGTGCGCTACGAGGAGGTAAACCGCGCTCTGATAGAAGGAATGTTGGCGGGAAAGCGTTTCCGAAATATGAAACTGAACTGCTATGTCAATATTATTGAAAAGCAGTGGGAAACTCAGTTTTCAGCAATTACCTATATTCTGGACGACGGCACAGTCTATGTGGCTTATCGGGGTACGGATGAGACGATTGTCGGCTGGAAAGAGGACTTCAATATGGCTTTCCTCTCCCCTGTGCCGGGGCAGGAGTACAGTGTGGGCTATCTGAATTCCGTGGCGGACAGAATTCGTGTCCCGTTTTATGTGGGAGGACATTCCAAGGGAGGAAATCTTGCTGTGTACAGTGCCATGAATTGCAGACCGGAGGTACAGGACAGGATTCTCAGAGTTTTCAGCATGGACGGACCGGGCTTTCGCCCCGAGGTGCTGGAGAGATGCGGATATGACCTGATAGCGGACAGGGTGACGAAGATTCTGCCCCACTCCTCACTGGTGGGGATGTTGTTTGAGTCGGACATGAATTATCAGGTTGTGGCCAGTAAGACTTTCGGACTGGCTCAACATGACCCCTATACCTGGCTGGTAGAGGGAGATCATCTGAAGCATGTGAATGATATCTATGAACGTAGAAAGCGGATGGATAATACTTTGAACACATGGATATTGTCGCTGGATGAAAAGCAGCTCAGAACCTTTGTGGATACGCTTTATCAGGTGATTTCCGCCTCCAGGGCAGACAACCTGATTGAGTTCACCGCAGAATGGAAGAGGAGCATGAACGGAATCATTGCTGCCCTGAAGGAGGTAGATGAGGACACAACAAAGGTTTTGAAGACGGTTGTCAAGGCTCTGTTTGATATTGCGGGAGCCAATATAAAGGAAGAGTTTACGAAAAATACCCGGGATGTCATCTCCGGGACGAAAGAGCTAATGAAGCAAAGTAAGTCAAAACGGTTCCGCCGGAAAACTTAGCCCGGGAGATATTCAGGCGTTCGGGGTGCCACTGCACCCCCAGAATCGGCAGACTTTCATGGGCGAGTGCTTCCGGGCAGCCGTCTGCCTCGCAGTACTGTATCACCCGCAGCCCGGCGCCGGTTTTTCCGATGGATTGATGGTGTGCGCTGTTGACTGTGATAGGGCTGCCGCATAAATCATACAGCCAGGATTCACTTTCAACGACAGTGGCATGATATTGGTCACCGTCCCTGTATTTGTGAATCCCTGCGGATTTCAAATCCTGGACAATGGTTCCGCCCAGCCCCACGTTGATGATTTGCATTCCCTTGCAGATTCCCAGGATGGGTTTCCGCTCGCGGATACATAAATCAAGAGCCTGAAACTGCAAGATGTCCAGTTCGGTATCAATGTTGCGGGAACCGCGGTTCTTTTCTCCGAAAAAGGCGGGGGTGATGTCTCCTCCGCCGGGGAGAATGAGGGCGTCGCATATTGCAATTTCTCCAAGATTTAAAGTTACCAGAGGCTCCATCCCTGCGGAGTCAACATATCTGACATAATTTTCCGTGGCTGTTTTTTTCCCTGCAATTGCTATTTTCATTTTGCAAACCTCTAAAAAGACTGTTTCATTAGTATATGTTGTGATGTTCGGAAAAATCTGCTAAAATAGCATTGCTTTTATTGTTTATCAGATAAGAGGTTTTTGATATGAGAACAAAGAAAAAGTTTTCGGTGCTGATAATGTCTTTTTTTCTGCCGGTAGCTGTGATGATGGCGCTTTTTGTCGTCAACGGAATTTATCCTTTTGGAGACAGAACTTTTTTGTCCGCAGATTTGTATCATCAATATATGCCCTTTTTCAGTGAACTGCTTCACAAGGTGAGAGGTGGGGAGAGTCTGAACTATTCCTTTCATGTGGGAATCGGCTCCAACTTTCTGGCTCTTTTTGTCTATTACCTGGCAAGTCCCTTCCACGCGCTGGCCTTTTTGCTGCCGGAAGCTTTTCTGACGGAGTTCATCGGATACTTAATTGTATTTAAGACGGGGCTCTGCGGTCTGACTGCGTGTTATTATCTGCAAAAGCACTTTGACACAAGAGACGGTGCCACATTGCTCTTTTCCATGTTTTATGCCTTTTCCGGTTTTATGGCGGCTTACAACTACAATATTATGTGGGTGGACTGCATCTGGCTGCTGCCTCTGATTGTGTTTGGACTGGAGAGACTTGTGAAGGAGGGAAAGTGTGGGCTGTACTGTGTGACACTGGCCTTTTCCATCTTTACCAACTACTATCTTTCCATAATGATATGTATTTTTCTGGTGCTGTACTTTGGCTATCTTCTTGTGGTGCGGGGAGAGCATCGGCTCCGCAGTCTGGGAAATTTTGCATTGTTTTCCCTGCTGGCGGGAGGAATGGCAGCGGTGCTGCTGATTCCGGAGGTCTGCGCCATTCTTCAGACAGATTTCGGCGATATGGATTTTCCGACCAAAGTGGAGTCCTATTTTTCTGTGCTTGATATGCTGGCAAGGCATTGCGTGTGTGTTTACACGGAGCGGGGGCTGGAGCACTGGCCCAACATCTATTGCGGCAGCGCGGTGTTGATGCTGGTTCCCATGTATCTGATGAACAGACAGATATCTATTCGGGAGAAGTTTTGCAGAATGGGACTTGCGGGTTTTCTGTTGCTGAGTTTTTCCACAAATATTCTGGATTTTGTCTGGCATGGGTTCAACTATCCCGATTCCCTGCCGGCCAGACAGTCTTTCCTATATATTTTTATAGTGTTGACGATGTGTTATGACGCGTACCACCACATGAAGGAGACGGACAGACAGCAGATTATGTACGGCTTCCTCTGGGCGGCAGGCTTTATACTTTTCTGTGAAAAGTTTATAGACCACGAAGATTTTGAACTGGGCGTAAAACTGCTGACGCTGGTGTTTGCGGCATTGTACGCGGTGTTGCTGTATCTGGTCCGGACGAGAGAAAGAAAGGATGTTAGATGGGCCGTTGCGTTGGTGGCTTTGGTGGCGGTGATTGCGGAGTGCGGTATCAATACCTGGGATACAGGCATCGGCACCACAAGCCGTTCCGGCTATCTGGGACAACAGGAGGACTATAAGGCTCTCTATGAGATAACAAAGGAGAGAGAGGACAGTCTGTATCGGGTGGAGAAATTTGCCCGAAAGACGAAAAACGATGCCACATTGACAGGGTACCCTTCCGCCAGTGTGTTTTCCTCCACCATGGATTCCCGGGTCATGGATTTGTACACAAGGCTGGGCATGCGGCACAGCAAGGTGTATTACAGCTTTGACGGAGCAACGGCCTTTACGTCGGCATTGCTGAATGTACATTACATGTTCGGGGAATCGGCGGATTATGAGTGCAGTCTGTATACAAAACTGGCTCAGAGCGGGGATATTTACCTGTATGAGAGCAATGTGACGCTTCCTTTCGGCTATATAATACCGGTGGGGTATGATATTCCGGAGGGGTATGAATATCAGGCGCTGAAACTGCAGAATCGGATGGTTGAGGAGCTTGGAGTGGAGGGAAAGCTTTTTGAGGAAGTGCGGGAAACCGATGCGGGAGATGATGTCCGGTTTACCGCCGGGGAAGGCGGTATCTATTATGGACTTTTGATTACATCCGGGACAAAGAAGGTAGAGTGTATCGGCGGAAACGGGGATGAGGCGGTATTCAGCGACTTAAAGCGGGGATGTGTTCTGTATCTGGGTTATCTGGAGCAGGGGCAGACCGTGACTCTGACCAATGGAGATGAGGAGGATGAGACACCGAATATCGGTGTGGATATCTATCGGTTAAATGAAGAGGTGCTTAAGGAGGCAGTGGATGTACTTTCGGAGCAGCACCTGGAAAATGTGGTGTGGGAGAGCGACTTTATCTCGGGAAATATCACGATGGAAAATGCCGGACGTCTGATTTTGTCGGTGCCGTACGAGGACGGCTGGCATGTGAAAATAAACGGTGTGGAGACAGAAGGGCAGTTGTTTGGCGGTTGTCTTGCAGCCTTTGACCTGGAGCCGGGAGAGTACACGATAGAGATGAAGTACCGGCCCGTGGGAGCCGTTTCCGGAATGATTGTCAGCGCGGTGAGCATTGCAATGTTTGCAGGAATCACGCTATGGCGAAGAAGGAAAGATAAGCGGATAATGAAAGGTAATGCGGTGGAAGACGGAGTACGCGGGATTACAGGAAAGGCAACCGGAGAAGAAGATAGTACAGTTGAATCGGAACTGAAAGAGACAGATTTGAAAGAGACGGATGACAGGAAAACTGCTGAGGCAGTGGAAGGAGAGGTATAGAGTATGAAGTATGATGTGATTATTGTTGGGGCGGGACCGGGAGGTATTTTTTCCGCCTATGAACTGATGAAGCAGAATGATAAGCTGAAGGTGGCAGTGTTTGAGGCGGGACATTCTCTTGAAAAGAGACATTGCCCCATCGATGGAGATAAGGTAAAGAGCTGTATCGGATGTAAATCCTGCTCTATCATGAGCGGCTTCGGAGGAGCCGGAGCCTTTTCTGATGGAAAGTATAATATTACCAACGATTTCGGAGGTACATTGTACGAGTATGTGGGCAGAAAAGAAGCCATCGATCTGATGAAGTATGTGGATGGTATCAATATGAAGTACGGCGGAGAGGGCACGAAGATGTATTCTACCGCGGGAACTCATTTCAAGAAGCTGTGTCTTCAGAATAAGCTGAATCTGCTGGATGCTTCCGTGCGTCATCTTGGCACGGACATCAATTTTGTTGTGCTGGAAAATTTATACGCGGATTTGAAGGACAAGGTTGACTTCTTCTTTGACACACCGGTAACGGAGATTGAACTGACAGACGGAGGTTACCGGATAATCTGTGAAAATGATAGTTATGAGTGCGAAAAGTGTATTATTTCAGTGGGACGAAGCGGCAGCAAGTGGATGGAGACGGTTTGTAAAAAGCTGAATATACCCACTAAGTCAAACCGGGTGGATATCGGTGTGAGAGTGGAGCTTCCTGCAGTGATTTTCTCTCATCTGACGGATGAATTATACGAGAGTAAAATCGTGTACCGCACAGAGAAATTTGAGGATAATGTTCGTACCTTCTGCATGAATCCCTACGGCATCGTGGTGAATGAGAATACCAACGGCATTGTCACCGTCAACGGTCACAGCTATGAGGATGTGGATAAGAGGACGACCAACACAAACTTTGCACTGTTGGTTTCCGAAAAATTTACACAACCGTTTAAAGAACCTATTTCATACGGGCAACACGTTGCAAGACTTGCAAACATGTCAGCTGGAGGAGTTCCTGTTCAACGTTTTTGCGACCTGCTTGA
>CAZWAG010000014.1:0-32217 GCA_964631845.1 uncultured Eubacterium sp. | reverse complement strand
GAATGTTTGAACTGAAACAGCAAAAGAAAAGAGAAAAGCATAAGGGGCATTAGCCCCTTGGCTTTACTCGTTTAAATCGGAATTTGACAAAACAGATCCAAGGAATGATTAAACAACATTTTAAACTTGAGCTTTTGAATGAATAGAAGTAATATTTTGGAGGGATATAATCATGAGAGATATGATTGCATATTGCGGGTTGGATTGTGAAAAATGTGACGCTTATATTGCAACAATCAATGATGATCAGGCATTGCGTGAGAAAACTGCAAAACTATGGACCGAACTAAATAATGCACCCATTTTGCCCGAACATATCAACTGTCAAGGTTGCCGTGTTAGTGGAATTAAAACTGTATATTGCGATAGTATTTGTACTATTCGTCAGTGTGCAATGAAAAACGGTGTGACGACATGTGGTGATTGTCCGAATTTTGAGAAATGCCAAAAGGTTGAAAGGATTATCAAAAATAATCCCGCTGCCCTGGAAAATCTAACGAGATAGAATGTATAGTTTACATAATATATAAATTGGAGTCTATGGAGGAGATGGTATATTTTATGAACATAGAAGAACAATTTAATTTAATTGCAAAAGAATATGATGCTAATCGAAAAAAATTCATTCCTTGCTTTGATGACTTTTATGAGAGTACAACTAAGTTGATTACTTCAAATATTGATGCACCGAAACGTGTGCTTGATTTAGGTGCAGGTACGGGATTGTTGACATATTATTGGTTTAAGGAGTGCAAAAACACAGAATATGTTTTGGTAGATATAGCAGATGAAATGTTAGAGGTTTCTAAAAGGAGATTTGCAGGATTAGCCAATGTTTCTCATCAAGTTATGGATTATACAAAACAGTTACCGGATGGAAAGTTTGACACGATAATATCTGCATTGTCAATTCATCATTTAGATGACACACAAAAAAATGAATTATTTCATCGTATTTATGAGGCGTTACCTACCGGTGGTGTTTTCGTGAATTATGATCAGTTTTGTGCTGGAACACCAATTATGAACAGATGGTTTGATTCATATTGGGAGAAACAATTATATAATAGCGGCTTGACAGACAGAGATATTGAACTGTGGAAAGAACGTAGAAAACTTGATAGGGAATGTACGATTGAAAAAGAAATTGAGATGTTACATAAATGTACTTTTGCAGATGTCAAGTGTATGTATTCTTATCATAAGTTTTCAGTGATTATAGCTGTAAAATAATATTTCTTTACACATAATTATTTGATTTTTTAGGAGATTGCGATGAAAATAAAACCCGAATATGTTACAAGTATTATTTCAATTCTTGCACCGATATGTTCAATTTTAATAATGTGCGTTATTGAACAGGAACTTTTAGAAGCAATTGTGGGTGGATTGCTTATTGGGTGTTTAATAGGTAGTGTTTTTGGAATTATTTCATTGATAATAAATAAATGCAAAAGTATATTAGTGACAATATTTTCTATAATACCTATGTGTCCTTTAGTGGTATATATTTTGCTGTTAATTCCATATTTAATGTATTGATGAATCTTAGTTTTGCGAAGCACAACAGACACAAAGTTGCTGGAATTTGATGGCAATTCTAGAATAACGTTCTATATAAGAATAACAGGAGAAAATATGTGTACAAGTATAGTTTCAAATGGAAATAAAACTATTGTAGGTTGGAATCTTGATATTTTGGATATGGAGTACAAGATTGTAGCTGAAAGGGATAAAGTTTATATTGCTATATATGATAAAACAGAAGGATGGTTACCGTTATTTGGGGCTAATGCCAGAGGGGATTTTGTGGCTATGCCAACATGTTGGCCTTTTGATAAAAGAAGTAATCCTGTGAATGCAAATTGCAGAAATATTATTATGCTGGATATAGATTTACTACTCATGAAAAAATCATTAGATGAAATCAAAGAGATTGCTGAGTGTGAACCTGTTTACAGTATTCCGGGAGTTACTTTTCAATCGCAGCTATCGGACAGAGATGGAAATGTTTTACAAATAATCCCGGGTCAGGGAACACGCTATTTACAAAGACCTAATTATTCAATCTTAACGAATTTCTCCCCATTTAAAGGTAACACCGAGAAGCATCCTTGGATGGGATGGGATAGATATAATAAGGCTGCAGAAATGCTTGAAAATAAGAGTGAGGATTTTGATGTTTCGGATTGCTTTGAAATATTGAAACAGACTTCACAAACAATATGTCCAACAGTGGTATCAATGGTGTTTGATATTGCAGAGAACATCGTATATTGGTGTGAAAATAGAGAGTGGAATAAAGTAGAGAAAAAGAAAATTAGGGGAGGAACTTAAAATAATGTTAACAGAAATCATAATAAAATATTTGCCAATAATTCTTACAGTTGTGTCATTGATAGTAATTGGTGGAGGAGTTTATCTATTTGCGTTGATAATTAAGGCGTTGAAATAGATACTTTTATAAAATATAGTTACAAAAGGCTAATCATTGGATTAGCTTTTTCTTTTGATATGCACAGTGAATTTTACATAAAACTTGCCAAGTATACTTGTCAGTGATAGAATTGATTTGCCAAGTGTACTTGGCAAGTTTACGTTGGATAATTACGCATGGAACTTGTATAAAAATTTTGAAAGACTATACACATATAAGGAGTATTGCGATGAACAAAGAAGATATTCTAGCTATGAGCAGACAGGAAAATAAGTATCAGGATTTATATGAACAAGAAGTAAATGTTAAGGCAGGAACTGTAGCGTTGGTGGCAGTAGGTATTCTATGTTGTGTTTACGCATTGTTGTGCAATCATTTGGATAATAGAGGATATAATGGTTATACTTCAATTCTATTTGTTGCTAATGCGGCCAGCAATATATACAAGGCAATCAAATTTAAACTGAAACGTAAAGAGTATATAGTGTTTGCTGTTATGTGGAGTGTTATGACAGTAGTTACAACTGCTATGCATGTACAATACTTGTTTGGATTGGATTAAATAGCTTATGGATAATAAATTAGTATTAAAAAATAATTTAAAAGAAATTAGAAAAGAAAAAGGATTGACGCAGGATAAGCTGGCAAGCCTTGTGGGTGTATCTAGAAATACTATAAGCTCGATAGAAACAGGACAATTTACACCAACGGCAAAACTCGCTTTAATTATTTGCATTGCCCTGGATAAAAAATTTGAAGATGTGTTTTACTTTTAGTGAAATCATAATTCCTATTGCTCTACCTTATGCACATATTATGACCAATTTGTAAAAAATGGAAAAAATTCTGCGCAAATCAAAAATATATGGTATACTCTAACCAACAACTAAATATAAAAAATTATAAGGAGGAAGTAGGATGAAAAAACAAAATTTTAAAAAAGTTTTATCAGTATTCTTGTCACTTATTATGGTGGTAACTTTAGTAGGCTTCACAGCCACTCCTGTTGCTGCTAAAACAGCATTTAGTCATATGGAGAGTATGCTCGATGTAAGTGATGCTACAGGAACAGGAACCATTAATGTTGCTATACAGGATGAGGAAGTATCATCAGTAATAAACAATATGCTCTTTAATTTTTATTGGCAGGCAAATAATAGTTTTGAGAAAACTGATGAAGAGGGAAATCTCACACCTGAGATGACAAAGTGGATTAGTCATGTTGAAAAAATGGGTGTTGCTAAACTCAATGAAGAACAAAGCGATTTAGAATTCTATGACAATTTAAACGTTCAGGTAAAGATATCTTCACAGATTGTAACAAGCGAAGTATTCAGCTTAGAATTAAATGTAAAGATTGCTAATGGACCTGAGATTAAGCTCACAAAGCTAGAGTATAACAAAGGAAATATAAAAGTTGATGTACAGTCTTTAATTAATTTTATAGCTACATATGCTGATGCTGATGCAACAAAGGTTTACGAAATATTAGGTATTCCATCCATTAAATCTCTGGAATTAGACGGCATAGAAAAAATTAACAATTATTTAACTGAAAAATATGGAGAATATTACCCTATCGAAGTATTGTATGTTACACAGGAAGACATTGATAATGGAGACTATGAGCAGGATGAGCTTGGAAAGATAAAGGGACTAAGCAACGCTGAAGAACCTAAAACAGCTACTTTTGCATTGACAAGCACAGATGTAATCAATGCAGTTAAAAATTTCGTGGGTGTTGTACTAAATACAACAGATTCAACATTTGAACCTTTTGAGACAACAACAGGAAATAAAACATCATTTAATGTTACGGAAGAACAGGCAGATAAGCTTGTTAAGGCATTGTCAAATGCACTTAGTCAGCATTCAATCACACTTTTTGATGTTATATTCGGACAGGCAGAAACAATTTTTGCAGATGCTGTTGGTTCAATACCTACAGATGGTAAAGATTATCTTACAAATGAATATATAGAAACTATAAATTCACTTGCAAAAGCACTTGAAGATATTGCAAACGAAACTGTAACAGTAGAAGATGGAGAGGGCAACCAAACTGAAGTTAATGCACTTTTGGCTAATTTAAAAGCAGAAAAAATAAAATTCAATCTTGGATTTAATTCAGAGCTGACAGGTGAAAAAGGAAACCGCTGCCACAAAGTTGACGGAAGCTTTAGCATATCTGCACCTGAAATAGATCTTTCTTCTGTTTTAGAATCATACGATGTTGAAGGTACTGAGGAAGTAGAGGAAGCAGAAGAACTTGAGGACCAAATAAATATTACATTTAATTATGAACTCAAGGAAAGCGTTAAGGCGCCAGTTACTGAAAATCCAACACCAGCTGTTACAAATGATAGTGTGACAAAATTTACTGTTAACAAAAAAACTTATAAAGTTACATCAGGCGCAACAGCAAAAGTGCCAACTGTTGCTTTTGTAGGACAGAGTAACAAGAAGGCAAAGAAATTATCAGTTCCAGCAACTGTTAAGTACAAAAACGTTACATACAAAGTAACATCAATTGCAGCAAATGCATTTAAGAACAATAAGAAAGTAAAGAGCGTTGTCATTGGAAAGAACGTTAAGACACTTGGAAAAAACAGCTTCAAGGGATGCAAAAATCTAAAGAGCATCATTATTAATAGTAAAAATATTACTAAAGTAAGTGCCGGAGCATTAAAGAATGTAAGCTCAAAGATTACAATCAAATGTCCAAAGGGCAAATTAAAGAAATATAAAAAGTTATTTAAAAAGAAATCAGTAGGATACAAGAAGAGCTGGAAAATTAAATAGCATTTGATATTCTTTAATTTTAAAATATAAAGCTATAAAAAGCTTTTAGATAAGGTGTTATCACAGAAATTATTTGTGATAGCACCTTTTTGTACAGGCATCGTCCAATGATTATTGTGGAAGGAGAAAATAGAATGATAGTGTATATAATTCGCTGGATTGCTACTCTGGCAATTGCATTTTTAGCTGGAAAATTAATGACGAAAATCAAAATGCCTTCTATTTTAGGATGGCTGCTTGTTGGAATGCTGCTTGGCCCTCATGCTGTCAGATTAATGCCACAGCAGATTTTGAATGCGGCATGGTATAGGACAATTATCATGTGGATGCAATGTGCATTTGGTGTCATGCTTGGGACGGAATTGATTTGGAAAAAGTTAAAAAACTATGGAAAAGCTTTGGTTGTGACAACCTTAACACAGTCTCTTGGGACATTTGCAATCGTAAGCTTTGCATTTGGATTGATTTTTTATTTTATAAATATTCCTTTGTACCTTGCATTTGTATTTGGAGGAATCGCACTTGCCACTGCACCGGCACCGGCATTGTCTATCGTAAATGAATTCCATGCAAAGGGTCCGGTGACAGATACGTTACTGCCAATGACTGTATTGGATGATGTTGTTGGAATTATAGTTTTCTTTACAGTTAATTCTATGGTTGCAAGACAGGTTTCGGGTGGCTTAGTTCCATTGTATATGATTCCGGTTATGATTTTTCTGCCGGTTATTATCGGTGTAGTTGTTGGATTTCCAACAGGTATTTTGCTGAAAAAATTTGATACAAAGGTACAGACTCTTACTGTGTTGATTGTGGGAATTACTGCAACTATGCTGATTGGTTGGGGAATAAATTCGTTCCTGCTTTCTAATATCACGTTGAATTATATGCTTATGGGAGTTTCCTTTGCAGCAGTTTTCTCAAATATTGTAACACCAGAGCGCCTTGAAGAAATTTCAGTTGATTTTTCGCCTATACTTGGCATAGCTCTGCTCGCAGCTATAGTAGATTTGGGAGCTCCGCTGAATTACCATTTGATTCTTGGCGCTGGAATTTACACATTTGTCTATATATTGGCTAGAGCTTTTGGAAAATACTTTGGCGCAAGAATTGGGGCAAAAATTACCCACATGCCTGATACAGTAAGAAAATATCTTGGCTTTACACTGCTTCCGCATTCAGGAGTATCACTTGTATTTACCGGTATTATCTGTTCTACACTTGTGGCTGTGCCGGAGTATGTACAAATTGTGCAGGGAACAATTGCTGCTGCAGCTGTAATCAATGAGTTTATTGCGGTTTTTGCTGCAAAAAAAGGATTTGAACTGGCAGGAGAAATATGATATTTTAAGGGATAAAATTTGAGATTGTTTATACAATTTTCATATTTTGTCCCTTTTTAATTAATAATTAGTATAGTATAATTCATTATAATTTATGTGAAAGGTGGTGGGTGAATGATTAAGGAAACAATGCAGACAATAAGACAGGCAGAAAAGGAGGCAGAGAATATTCTTAATAAAGCAAACGAAGATGCACAAAATAACATTGTAAAAGCTAAAGAACAGTCAAAGGCAGATATAGAAAGTGCACACCAAAAGCAAAAGATTAAATTATCAGAGCAGATAAAGAAGGCAGAAGACGAAGGAGAAAAAGAAACTGAAAAGATAAAAGCTTCCTGCTCAGAAGAAATTAACAAACTCAAAGAAAAAGCATTAGAGAAGGAAGAAAAAGCTATCCAAAAGGTAGTTAATGAGGTGACAAGTTTCTAGCATATATATAAATAACATAAGAAAGGAGGAATGATTGATGGCGGTTTTAGAAATGCGTAAAATATGCATTTGCGCCCTGAAAAAAGAGAGAAAAGCTATTTTGGAATATCTTCAACAAAGTGGTGTAGTTGAAATTCAGGAAAAGAAAGTCAAAAAAGGATTTACAAAAATAGAAACTGATGTTGCGAAATCAAGATTTGAGAGAAATGCCGCAATTGCAGAGAACTCTTTGGAAATCCTAGATAAATATATTTCCGAAAAGAAATCAATGTTTTCATCACTTGAAGGAAAAAAATTAGTTGATTCAAATATATTTGATGAAATTTCTAAAAAACAAGATGTCATTATGGAGAAGGCAAACAGGATTATAAATCTTCAAAAGGATATTGCCGCAAAAGAAAGTGACATACTGAAAACAAATGCTAAATTAGAGGCTATAGAACCTTGGCTCAGTATGGATGTGCCGGCAATGACAACCGGAACTTTAAGAACATCCTTCATATATGGCTCATTACCCGGCAATCTGACTCAGGAGCAGCTGTATAAGAATATTGAGGAGAGTGGAAAATTTCCAAAGGCGAGTGATGTCAGGATAATCCATTCAGACAAGAATCAAACCTGCATTGCAGGGTTCTGTATGAAAAAGGATTTGGAACAATTTGAAAATGCCCTAAGAGAGATGGATTTCAGCAGGCCTTCATTTATTATACGAAGCGAACCGGCTGTATCTAAAGAAAAAAGACTTAGGAAAATTGAGCGACTAAGAGAAGAGATTGACAGCTGTATCAGTGAAATAAAAGAACTGGGAAGCTGTAGAGAAGACATAAAAGCTGTATCTGATTATTTTAGAAGCAGAGCTGAAAAATATGACGTACTTGGAAGAATACTTCAGACAAAGCATACGTTTTTAATAACCGGATATATTCCAAAAAAGAGAGAAGAAAAATTAAAGAGTGAGCTTGAAGGACGATTTACAATTATGGTTGAGACCGAAGACGTTCCGGAAAAGGAACAGCCGCCGGTGCTTCTTGAAAATAATGGATTTGCAAGTCCGGTTGAAGGGGTAGTGGAGTCCTTTGGTCTTCCTAAAAAGGGAGAGATTGACCCAAGTGCTATCATGGCGGTATTTTACTATATTTTATTTGGTATGATGTTAAGTGATGCAGCTTATGGAATAATCATTTTCCTGGCTTGCTTCATCGCACTCAAAAAATTCCCTAGAATGAGTGATTCAATGAACAAATCACTTCATATGTTTATGTACTGTGGCATATCCACAACAGTTTGGGGACTTCTTTTCGGAGGATTTTTCGGAGATGTCGTAACTGTTGTGTCAAATGTGTTTTTCCACAAAGAAGTCACATTGAAGGCGCTGTGGTTTGTACCCCTTGAAAATCCAATGAGGCTGTTAATATACTCAATGGTTATCGGAATCATTCATATGTTCTTAGGATTGGGCATTAAGGGATATATGCTACTAAGAGAGCACAAAGTATTGGATTGTGTGTGTGATGTTGGATTTTGGTATTTGTTTTTAATTGGCTTGATTATGCTACTTTTACCAACAGAATTGTTCGCATCAATATCTCAAATGCATTTTGTGTTCCCACAGTGGCTAAGCATATTCTCAAAAGTGATTACTGTCGCAGGATTGCTTGGAATATTGCTAATGTCAGGCAGACGAAAGGGTAATCATTGGGGAATCAGAATTGCCCTTGGAGCTTACGACATATACAATGTGACCAGCTGGCTTAGTGATTTACTCTCATATTCAAGATTACTTGCACTGGGATTGGCTACAGGAGTTATTGCCTCAGTTGTCAACTCTATGGGAAGTATGGTTGGAGACGGAATATTGGGCATAATTGTATTTATAATAGTATTTATTGTAGGACATACATTGAATCTGGCAATTAATTTACTTGGAGCATATGTGCATACGAACAGATTGCAGTATGTTGAATTTTTTGGAAAATTTTATGAGGGTGGAGGCAGAGCCTTCAACCCATTTACACTTAAAACAAATTATATTGAATTAGATAAGGAGAAATAAACAATGGAATTAGGAATCTTTTTTGCCATTCTTGGCGCAGCATTAGCAACTCTTTTGGCAGGAGCAGGCTCAGCAATGGGTGTAGGTATTGCAGGACAGGCGGCAGCAGGCGTTGTAACTGAGGACCCCGGTAAATTTTCAAAGGTACTTATACTACAGCTTTTGCCGGGTACACAGGGTATTTATGGATTATTAGTAGCATTTGTTACATTGAGTAAGATTGGATTGTTAGGCGGAAATATGGCAAACATTTCAGTAGGCACCGGTCTTATGATATTGGCAGCATGCTTACCAATCGGTATTGTAGGACTTATTTCAGGAAAGTATCAGGGAAAAACAGCTGTATCAAGTATTGGTATTGTAGCAAAGAAACCTGAGCAGTTCGGTAAGTCAATGCTTTTCCCAGCTATGGTAGAAACATATGCTATTTTGGCACTTCTTATCTCAATCCTTGCTGTAAGCAACATTCCGGTAGCATAAGATACAAAAAGAATGTAGGCGATAGAAAGGAGTTGCCAATGGGTGGATTAGAAGAAATTATCAGACAGATTAAAATTGACGCAGAGAGTGAAGCAAAAGAAATACTGGATAAAGCTAATGACACCTGTGACTCTATTAGAAAAGAAGCTATAGATGAAATAGAAAAGATAGAGAAAGCAGGAACGAAAAAAGCAGACAGCGAAGCAAAGCTTGCATTAGAAAAAATCATATCGGCAGCGCAGATGGAATCAAAGCAGGAAATATTAAAAACAAAACAGGCAATTATTTCTGACATTATTGAGAAAGCATATGACAGAATTTCCAGTTTGCCGGATAAAGAATATTTTGATGCTTTACTAAATATTGTTGAAAAATACGCACAGCCATCAAATGGAAGGATTCTTTTGAATCAAAAGGATTTAGATAGAATTCCGGCAGATTTTGAAGAGCAGGCAAACAAAATAGCAGGTGATAAAAAAGGCTCTTTAGCTATAGGCGAGGATGCAGCAGATATCGAAAACGGATTGATTCTTGATTATGGAGATATCGAGGAAAACTGCACATTTAGGGCTTTGTTCAACAATAAGAAGGATGTTTTGCAGGATCAGATTAATGCTTTATTGTTTAAATAATTGAGGAGGAGAAGTATGTCAGGAACAGATTATACCTATGCGGTCGCCCGCATCCGGGCAAAAGAAGTTTCGTTATTTTCCGATGCGATTATTGAACAGTTAATGGCATGTAAAGATTATAAAAGCTGTATGACATTTCTCCGTGAACATGGATGGGGAAATGGTAATCCGCAGGAAACTGATGACGAGATGCTAAAGTATGAAAGAGAAAAAGCATGGCAGGAGGTTAAAGACTTGGTTCAGGATGAAAGTGCTTTTTCGGTTCTTACTATACAAAATGAATATCACAATCTCAAGGCGGCCATAAAGCAGGTTTGCAGTGGAGACAAAGCACAGCACGCCTATTACGATGACTGCAAATGGAGTCCGGATGAACTCAAATCAATGGTTGAGAAAAAAGATTTTAGTAAGCTTCCGGATAAAATGGCAAAAACAGCATTGGAGGCTACAGAGGCATTGCTCCAAACAGAAGACGGACAGCTTTGTGACATCATAATTGACAGAGCAACCCTTGAAGCAGTTATGGAAGAGGGAGAAAAGTCCGAGTCTGAATTGATTAGACAGTATGCAAATGAAGTAGTTGCAGTGTCGGATATTAGAATTGCAGTGCGTTGTGCAAAAACAAAGAAATCAAAAGATTTTATAGAGAGAGCAATTGTCCCATGTGATACGATAAGCGTTTCGGCCATTGTCAAAGCAGCTCAGACAGGAGTTGAAAGTGTGTGCGGTTATTTAGAGACTGCCGGATACAGCGAGGCGGCAGAGCACATAAAAGAATCTCCGTCGGCTTTTGAAAGATGGTGCGACAATAGAATTATAGAAAAAATCAGTTCACAGAAATATAATTCTTTTTCTGAAGGACCGATTTTAGCATATATTATTGCAAGAGAAAATGAAATAAAAACGGTGAGAATCATTTTGACAGGAAAAATTAACAATTTGAGTGATGATTTTATCCGGGAAAGGTTGAGGAAAATGTATGTATAAGATTGCAGTATTAGGTGATTACGACAGTATTTATGGATTCGGTGCAATCGGAATGGATACATTTCCGGTAACCGGTCCGGAGGAAGGCGCAAAGACTCTTAGAACCTTGGCAAAGAGTGAATATGCCATAGTTTATATTACAGAGAATCTTGCCGGTCAGATAAGTCATGAAATAGAAAAATACAGGGAATCCTTATCCCCGGCAATTATTCTTATTCCCGGTGTGTATGGAAACACAGGTGAGGGAATAGCCGGAGTAAAGGCAAATGTTGAGCAGGCAGTAGGCAGTGATATTTTATTTGGTGATGAGTAAGCATTAAGATTATTATAGTTGAATAAATATCAGGATTAGTTCATTTGGTGATGGATAATCATCACGATAAGTTTATTGAGACAGTTAGGAGAAACAGTATGAGTAAAGGAGTAATTAAAAAGGTTGCAGGACCTCTTGTTATAGCTGAGGGAATGAGAGATGCCAATATGTTTGACGTTGTAAGAGTTAGTAAGCAGCGTCTTATTGGTGAAATCATTGAGATGCACGGTGATCAGGCTTCAATTCAGGTTTATGAAGAAACATCAGGACTTGGACCGGGCGAAGAAGTTGAGTCAACAGATGCACCTCTTTCAGTTGAGCTTGGTCCCGGCCTTATTACAAGTATATATGACGGAATACAGAGACCTCTCGATGATATTATGAAGGTATCAGGAAACAGCCTGAAGAGAGGTGTAGAGGTTCCTTCACTTAAGAGAGACTTGAAATGGGATTTTGTTCCATGCGCAAAGGTAGGGGACGAGGTTGAAGCCGGAGATGTTATCGGTACAGTTAAAGAAACTGAAGTTGTAACACAAAAGATTATGATTCCTTATGGAATTAAAGGAACAATCAAATCTATCGAAGAGGGAAGCTACACGGTCACAGATACAGTGGCAGTCGTTGAGACTGAGAATGGTGATAAAGAAGTAACTCTTATGCAGAAGTGGCCGGTTAGAAAAGGAAGACCTTATGCTAGAAAGCTTCCGCCAACAAAGCCACTTGTTACAGGACAGAGAGTAGTAGATACTTTATTCCCAATCGCAAGAGGTGGTGTGGCAGCTGTTCCGGGACCATTCGGCTCAGGAAAAACAGTTATTCAGCACCAGCTTGCAAAATGGGCTGAGGCAGACATCGTAGTGTATATTGGATGCGGTGAGCGTGGAAATGAAATGACAGATGTTTTGAATGAATTTCCGGAATTGAAGGATCCAAAGACAGGACGTTCATTGATGGAGAGAACAGTGCTTATCGCAAATACAAGTGATATGCCCGTTGCAGCGAGAGAAGCATCAATCTATACAGGTATTACAATTGCAGAATATTTTAGAGATATGGGATACTCAGTAGCTTTGATGGCCGATTCGACATCAAGATGGGCAGAGGCTCTCCGTGAAATGTCGGGACGACTTGAGGAAATGCCTGGTGAAGAAGGTTATCCGGCATATTTAGGCTCAAGACTTGCACAGTTTTATGAGAGAGCAGGTGAAGTAATTTCACTTGGAAAAGAGGGAAGAGAAGGAGCACTTTCAGTTATCGGTGCTGTTTCACCTCCGGGTGGTGATATTTCAGAGCCGGTTTCACAGGCAACACTTAGAATCGTAAAGGTATTCTGGGGCTTGGATTCTTCTCTGGCCTATAAGAGACATTTCCCTGCTATCAACTGGCTGACAAGCTATTCATTGTATATTGACAGTATCGGACAATGGTTTGAAGATAATGTGTCAGAAGAATGGCTTAAGCTTAGACAGGAATTGATGAGCCTGTTGCAGGATGAAGCTGAACTTGAAGAAATTGTAAAGATGGTAGGTATGGATGCCCTTTCGGCACCGGACAGATTAAAAATGGAAGCGACAAGATCAATTCGTGAAGACTTTTTGCATCAGAATTCATTCCACGAGGTTGACACATATACTTCAGTAAATAAGCAGTATCTTATGATGAAGTTAGTTTTGGGATATTATTACGAAGCAAATGAGGCACTTGCGCAGGGAGCTTCAATAGAAAAATTGATTTCTCTTCCTGTAAGAGAGCAGATAGGACGTTTCAAATATACTAAGGAAGATGAAACAAAAGAAAGATACAACGAGATATTAAAGGAACTTGAAATTGAAGTTGCCGGAGCATTTGACAAGGAGGACTTCTAATATGGCAAAGGAATATAGAACAATTCAGGAAGTGGCAGGTCCTCTGATGTTAGTCAGAGACGTTGAAAATGTTACTTACGATGAACTTGGTGAAATTGAATTAGCTAATGGTGAAACAAGAAGATGCAAGGTACTTGAAATCGATGGAAAAAATGCGCTGGTACAGCTCTTTGAAAGTTCAACAGGTATCAACCTTGAAAAGAGCAAGGTTCGTTTTCTTGGAAGAAGTATGGAACTTGGCGTTTCAGAGGATATGCTTGGACGTGTCTTTGACGGCCTAGGAAATCCAATAGATAACGGACCTGATATTCTTCCTGATGAAAGAAGAGATATCAATGGTGTGCCAATGAATCCGGCGGCAAGAAATTATCCATCAGAGTTTATTCAGACAGGAATTTCAGCAATTGACGGATTAAATACATTAGTTCGTGGACAGAAGCTGCCAATCTTTTCAGCATCGGGTCTGCCACATGCACAGCTTGCAGCGCAGATAGCAAAGCAGGCAAAGGTTCGTGGCAAGGATGAGCAGTTTGCCGTTGTATTTGCAGCTATGGGTATTACATTTGAAGAATCAAACTTCTTTATCAATAGCTTTAAAGAGACAGGGGCGATTGACAGAACTGTTTTATTTATAAACCTGGCAAATGACCCTGCGGTAGAGCGTATCGCAACACCTCGTATGGCACTTACAGCAGCAGAGTATCTTGCCTTTGAAAAAAATATGCATGTACTTGTAATATTAACTGATATTACAAACTACGCAGATGCACTTCGTGAGATTTCAGCGGCAAGAAAAGAGGTTCCGGGACGTCGTGGTTACCCGGGATATATGTACACCGACCTTGCTACTATGTATGAAAGAGCAGGACGTCAGAGGGGAAAAGATGGAAGTGTAACAATGATTCCTATTCTCACAATGCCGGAAGATGATAAAACACATCCAATCCCTGACCTTACAGGTTATATCACTGAGGGACAGATAATTTTGAGTCGTGAACTTTACAGAAAAGGTGTTCAGCCACCAATTGATGTATTGCCATCTCTTTCACGTTTAAAGGACAAAGGTATAGGCGAAGGAAAAACCAGAGAAGATCATGCAGATGTAATGAATCAGTTATTCTCAGCATATGCCAGAGGAAAAGACGCGAAAGAATTAATGGTAATTTTAGGTGAAGCGGCACTTTCAGAGACAGATAGAATTTACGCAAAATTTGCGGATGAATTTGAAAAGAGATATGTTTCACAGGGTTATCTGACAGACAGAAGTATTGAGGAGACAATGGAGGTAGGCTGGGAGCTTCTAAACATTTTACCTAGAACAGAGCTTAAGCGTATTGATGATAAATATCTTGATATGTATTACAAAAACTAGAAGATATTTTTCGTCAATTTGATGTGACAGTATGGTGCAATCATGGATTGTGACAACATGATTCATTTGTATGAAATGATTATGAATTGTGACAATATGATTCATCAATATAAAGTGATAGGCAGGAGGTGATTAGATGGCAGGAACGCAGGTAAACCCAACCCGTATGGAGCTTACAAAGCAGAAGAAAAAGCTTGTTTCAGCTGTAAAAGGACATAAGCTTCTCAAAGATAAACGAGATGAGTTGATGAGACAGTTTCTTGATTTGGCAAGAGAAAATATGGAGCTTAGAAAAAAAGTGGAAAAGGCTATCAATGCTGCAAATACAAATTTTGTTATTGCCAGGGCCGGAATGAATACGGAGACTCTTACAACAGCTCTTATGGCATCTAAACAGAAAATAAATCTTGAAGTTGGAAGCAAAAACGTCATGAGCGTCGACATTCCTACTTATACTGCAAAGACTAAAACTGCAAATCCAAATGATATTTATTCCTATGGATTTGCGTTTACAACAGGGGATTTGGATGATGCAATAAAATCATTGGCGGATATAGGACAGGACATGATAAGGCTTGCTGAGGTAGAAAAATCATGCCAGCTGCTTTCTATCGAGATAGAGAAAACAAGAAGAAGAGTAAATGCATTGGAGCATGTTATTATTCCTGAAGCTCAGAGAAATATAAAATATATTACAATGAAATTAGATGAGAATGAACGAAGCACTCAGATACGACTAATGAAGGTTAAGGATATGATGCTCGAGGAAGCTCATCATTATAAAGAAAAAAATGCTTAAATAATTTATTGAGTGTGTGGCACTTTCAAGTCAAAGCTTGAGAGTGCCTTTCTTATATTTCAAAATCATCTCTATTAAAAACGTTACAACCAAAAAGTGATAAAAAATAAGGCATTTTCAACCAATTTTAATCATGTACTTTTGTATTTTCTTGAATTATGTTGTAATAGGAAAAAATTTGACTCGGGTTAAATTTATGATGAAAGGGGAAAATATTAACATGAAATCAAGGAAATTAATATGCTTTGTTTTGGTAATGGCAATGACGTTGACAATAATGCAAGGTTATGTGCCTGTATTAAAAAGCATACATGTAGAGGCTGCGGTTGAACCGGTTGTGGAGAACGTTTACTACAATATTACGAATGTCTGTACAGGTAGAATGATTGATATTCCAAGTGGTAAGGATGAGGATAAAGTGTTGCTTCACACATGGACTATTAACAATTCAAATGCTGAACAGTTTTCGTTTGTAAAGGTAGATGGAGAGGAATACTACTATATAGTTCCAAAGGTTGCACCTACACGTGTAATAGACAATCCGGCCAGTAGCACAGTGGCAGGAACACAGTATCAGATTTATACGAAAAACAGCACAGACGCTCAAAAGTTCAAAATTGAGAGTGATGGAGATGGCAATTATAGATTAATTAACAAAAAGAGTGGGATGGCTCTCACTGATATGACAAATGAAAAAGGAACAACAGATGAGGAAAAGGATGTAGCAATAAGGCAACAGACTGTGGCAGATGATAGCAGGCAACTCTGGAAAATTACAAGACTTGCAAATGACTATTATTTCAATGAGCCAATTAAGCCTGATGGTGCAGATCCATCGGTAGTTTTGGCAGGTGAAAAATATTATTATTGCTTTGCAGGTGCAGGTAATACTGTCAAAATTGCGCCATTAGACAGCTTAGAAAAAATGTCATCATTTACCAGCACAACTGTATTTACGGCACCTAGCGATGGAATGTACAGCAAAGAAATATGGGCACCGGAACTGGTTTGGGTCAGCGGTAGATGGTATGTTTATTTTGCGGCGGATGACGGAACAAATGCAAATCATAGGATGTATGTAATTGAGGGCGGAACTAATCCGGACAACCCACTGGATGGAGATTATACATTCAAAGGTAAAATCTATGATACATCCAATGACCGTTGGGCAATTGATGGAACAGTATTTACATATAATGGAGAAAACTATTTTGTTTGGTCCGGTTGGGATGAGGCAGACGGAAATGAACAGAATTTATATATAGCAAAGATGAGTAATCCTTGGACTTTATCATCTTCCAGAGTTTGTATTTCCAAGGCGACAAATTCTTGGGAAAAATCAGGAGGCTCATCCATTAATGAAGGACCGGAAGTTCTTATTAATGGAAGCAAAGTTCATATTGTGTATTCAGCAGCAGGAAGTTGGACGGATAATTATTGTCTGGGAATGATTACATGCACAAATGGGGATTTCTTAAATGCCTCATCGTGGACAAAAAGTGCCAATCCTGTATTCCAGAAAACAGAATATACTTTCGGACCGGGGCATAATACATTTGTAAAATCACTGGACGGAACAGAAAATTGGATTATATATCACTGCGCAAGATATAGCGGGAGCAAGTGGACCAGATCAATCAGGGCACAAAAATTCACATGGACGGACAGCGGGTATCCGTTTTTTGGAGAACCGATAGAGCAGGGAGTATCTGTAGCCAGACCATCAAAAGTATACAATTCACCGGTTAATACAACGAACTATTACAAGATTGTTAATGTGGGAACCGGAAAGGTTATGGACATACCAAATAAGGGTGACGAAAATGGGGTTAAACTCCAGACATATAAGAATAATGACACAATTGCCCAGAGATTTAGATTTAAAAGCAATCCGGATAAATGGTTTAATATTATTCCCAAATGTGCTCAAACAAGAGCAATTGACAATCCATCGAGCTCGAAAGAGAGAAATGTAAGCTATCAGATTTACACATCGAATGGCTCACCAGCTCAAAAGTTCAGATTTGAAAATATGGGAGATGGAAAATATCGTATCGTAAATAAGGCTAGCTTATTTGCTCTTACTGATACGTCTGAGATTTCAGGCAGCAGCGGATATGTTGAGCAGAGAAAATATATGAACAGTGACTATCAGCTTTGGCAGCTTGTTCCTATGGAAAATGAAGAGACAACAGCAGTACAACCGGAAACAACTACTCCGTCTATTGATAAAGATATAGTAGTAGATTCAAATGGATTAAATACATCGGACAAGGTCGGAATATGCGGATACCAAATCAGTGTAGGCTATGAAGGTCACAGAGTAATCGGTCAGGTTGAGCCGACTATGGATGGCAAGAAAGTTATTTCTATGGGATTTGTATATGGTCTTAGTGGGTACAATGGAAATACAACAGGTATATCAGATGCAGATATGTATGTTCGGGATAATAATAGATTTATACGGGCATTTCAGACTACAGATGAGGGTATTTCCAAATACATCATGGGAAATTCAGATACAGCAACATATTTTGTGAGAACAATGAGCTTCGGTCAGAACAACATCATAGCCTTCTCAGCCCGGTACAAAGTAAGGGCATATGCTGTATTAGAAGATGGAACATATGTGTACAGTAAGGTAAATAACTATTCGGTATATGAAATAGCAGAATATCTTTATGAGAATGTAAAGATGAATACATTAGATGAACACAAATACTTATACCAGACAATATTAAGGACTGTTTCTCCGGACTACAAAGAAGTAGATTTTGAATGGGGAAACACAATTTTACAGCCTTTTTAGAATTTGAAAGTATTTGATGGAGGTTAATGTTTTATGAAAAAAAGGGTTAATAGATTATTATCAATGTTGCTTGCAATCACAATGCTGGTTGGAATACTTCCGGCAAATACTATAGATGTTGCAGCAGCAATTTCTCAAACAGGTTCAACAAATGATTTTCCTATTGTTGAGGGAAGTACGACAGCTACTATTTGGGTAGATTCAAATGAGGAGACACCGGTAAAAAGAGTAGTAAATGATTTTAGAGATGATGTAAAAAGAGTAACAGGTAAAACACCTGATATCAGCAACAGCACATCAATGCCAAGTGGACCAGTAGTGCTTATTGGAACATTAGATAACAGTTCGCTTATAAAAAGTCTCATTTCAAGTGGAAAGATTACATCAGGCGAAGTGAAAGCTATTGAGAATGAATGGGAAGCATATCTTATAAAAGTAATAGATAAGAACACAATGGTAATTGTAGGTTCTGACAATAGAGGAACAATTTTTGGAACGTATGAAGTTTCAGAGCAGATGGGCGTATCTCCCTGGTACTATTTTGCTGATGTGCCAATTCAAAAAAAGACAAATGTGTATATGCCGGAAAAAACATCAATTACTGACAAACCGGATGTTAAATATCGTGGAATATTCATTAACGATGAAGAAAAACTGAGCCGATGGGTTACAAATAAATTTAATCCTGAAAATGGTGGAAGCGGAACTATGGGAGCTGCCATATATGCAAAAATATTTGAATTGATATTAAGATTAAAAGGAAACTATATTTGGCCGGCAATGCATGTAAATGCATTTGACAATATCGAGGAAAATGGTGAGACTCTCCGTGAATATGGTATGGTTATGCGAAAAACTTTGTCTGCAGGTGATGAATGGAGTACATTTAAGAAAAAATATGCTGCTAGTCAGGGAATAGACGCAAGCACTTTATCATACGACTACACTGTAAATCCGGAAGCTGTACAGGCATTTTGGCGAGATAGTATTTCTAAACACAAAAACTCTGATGTTCAGTGGATGCTCGGTATGCGTGGTGAAGGAGACAAACCATTTAATACAGCAAACTTAAGCGATTCAAAGTATGATAAATATGGTTCTACAGAACAGGGACGAAAGGCTGGACTTCTATCAGAAATAATTGCCGACCAATTGAAGGTGCTGGAGGAAGAAATTGGCAAGGAAAAAGCAGACGCGGCATGTAAATCAATTCTTCCATATAAAGAAGTGCTACAGTTATATAATGATGAGCATTTTACACTTCCGGACGATATTACGGTTATATGGTGTGATGACAATCACGGTATGGTGAGACGAACCCCAACGGATGAAGACAGAGAACGTTCAAATGGAGGAATGTATTATCATGCATCATATTGGGCACCGGCAAATCAGAGTTACATGTGGATGAGCTCAATTCCACTTAGCATAATAGGTGAGGAAATGAGCAAGTGCTGGAAGACAGGTATAAGGACTATCTGGGTGCTTAATGTTGGTGATATAAAGCCATTAGAAGGTGAAATGGATTACTTCATAAGATGTGGATGGGATGTAGAAAAGTATACTGACAATTCTGTCGATTTTTCCAAGGAATGGATGAAAAGAAATTTTGGTAGTGCAATGAGTGAAGCGACAGTGGGTGAAGTTGCTGACATATTAAATACTTTTTATCATCATTCAAATGTTAGAAAGATAGAACATATGAGATTAGATCTTTTTGACCAAATGAATTTTAATGAATGGGATAAGAGAATGGAAATGTGGCAGGATTTGTATGACAGAGCTAAAAAGGTAGAAAACAGCTTGTCAACCGATGCGCAGAAGGCAGCCTTTTATGAGTTGGTTCAGTGTAAGATAAATTGGGTTTATTATACAAATAAGGCATATTACTATGCAGACAAAAGCAACCTGGCATATGACCAGGGAAAAATGTCATCGGCAGAGAATTTCTCCCAACTGTCAATTGAGACAGAAAAGGAACGTAAAACAGAAATTGCCTATTATGGTGAAATACTTGATGGAAAATGGGAAGGCTTTATTGATCCTGAAAATTATTCACCTCCGGTAACAAGCCAGCTTCCGGAAACAAATCCAACATTGTATTTGGGAAAAGCAGAAATGGGTGTGATAACACAGGGAGAGAACAAATCTGTAAAAAAAGCTTCTACGGTCTCCTTTACAAGATATAATCAGGACGGAAAATTTGTTGATATATTTAACAAGGGTGCCGGAAGCTTTACATGGCAGGCGTCAGTGGATAAGGACTGGGTTTCATTATCATCCACATCAGGAACAGTCAATGATGAACAGAGAATATGGGTTACAGTAAACGACTATGATGCGGCAGCGGGCAATACAGCAACTATCACTATTGAGTCAGCTGGAGTTGCAAAAAAAATAAAAGTTAAGGTAAGTGATATTAAGTCCGGAATTACAAATTGTTTTGTGGAATCAGACGGATATGTTTCAATGGAAGCAGAACATTATACTAAAAAATCAGATGTGGGCGACAAAGTCTGGTACGAAAGAAAAAATACAGGTAGAGCTTTTGGTGAGGATATGATGCAGGCATATGATCCGTCACTTGGTGTTATAAGTGAAAGTAATATTGATGCTTCTCATTCACCTAGTCTTAGTTATGATTTTTACCTCACATCAGAAGGTGAATTTCCACTTGAAGTGTACAGGCTTCCTACAATGAATGCTGTACCTGACGGAAAGATTAGATTTGCAGTTTCTGTGGACGGACAAAGCCCAATAGTTGTATCTTCAACAGCAGTAGACGAGGGAACAACAAGCAATCAAAATAAGCAGTGGGTTAAAAACTTATTTGGACAGATAGAGAAGCATGTAATCACTCTTCCAAATCTTACATCCGGTAAACATACTCTAAAATTATGGATGGTAGATAATTTTATTACAATTGACAAGATGGTAATATACACAAAAGGAGAGGTTGTTCAGAGTTCAACCGGTCCTGAAGAAAGCTATAACAGTAGCTACAAGACTTCATCAAGAAGTAGTGTAAATCCTGGAAGTAGAACATCTAAAAAACTAAGCGAAAAGAACATTATGGCATCCTGGGGAAGTGGAGCATTTGTTGAATCAGGTGGAAAAGTAGGTATTGAGGCTGAGTGTGCCATGGAGAACGTATTGGATGCCAAAGAACAGATTACATCTGACATGTGTGCCTATACTGTCTCAAAGAAAGAAAAAGCAAGTGAGGTAAGTGGCAGGGAACCAAATGAATGGAGACTTACACAGTCAGATACAGGGCTGGCAATGAGAGTGCCGGATAAAGGTTCGGGATGGTCTTCAGACAGTCAGTTCCCAACTTACAGCCCGGAACTTAGCTATAAAATTAATTTCACTACAACAGGTACATACAATGTATGGCTTCGTTGGAGATACGTAGACAATGCATCGGATTCTATTAGAGGTGGTCTTGACAATGTATCGGTATCAGGACAGTTTACCGGAGGCGGCGGATTTTACAGTGACAGCAAAGATGAAAAATGGTACTGGCAAAAGGTTGCAGGCATTCCGATAGAAACGGCAAAACAACATACTTTTTCGTTGTGGGTACGTGAAGATGGTTTGATGGTGGATAAAATATATATGACAACAGGAACAGAGACTCCTACTGATAGTAGTTTCAGTGAATCATCTCGAGCTGATACAGCAGCAAAGCAAACATTGCAGTCTATAGTGTCAGAAAAAATGGAAAATTTTAATAATAATTCATATTCTATAGGAAATACTTTAGGTTGTTATAATTCTGTCAAGTATAATGTGTACGCAGAAGCATTATATGCAGCAGAAAAATTTGCAAATGGTGGAAATGTAACGGATAATACTGCAAATGACATAATTTCACAGCTGGAAACAGCTAAACAGGCACTCGATGACTCCTTGATTCTTACAAAGAACAAAAAGACATACAATGCGTACAGAGATTTTGAAAACGATGATGTAGGAAAGTATCCATACGGGTTTGAAAAATTAGCTATGACAAACGGAGCGACTGCGGTGATTAATAAAGAGGAAGGAAACAAATATTTGACACTTACAACATCATCCACATCCGGGAAGTCCACACTGTTTCTGCCATATGTAGGAGATGTTAAAAATATTGAAGGACAAAAGGTTGAGATAGAATTCAAGGCAAGATTTACAGGAACATTCCAGTATGCCAATGCAGCTATGATTAAAAACGATGCTGAGAAGTATTCAATGGTGGCTGCCTTTGAAAACTCAAATCAGGTTAAAGAAATTAAAATACAGGATGCAGGAACTAAAAAAACCGTACAAAATTTTGAACCGGGCAAATGGCATGCATTCAAGCTTGTAGGTGATTTTGTAACAAACACATATACTGCTTATGTAGACGGTGTAGAGGTAGCTACAGACTTTGCTTTTAGAGATGCTACGGGAACAAAGCTTACAGGACATCTTTTTGGAATTGACGGATTTGCAAATGGTAGGGTTGATTATGATGATTTTAGCGCAAGAGTTGTAACGCCTGTAAAATTATCAGATGTAACATCAGTCATCAATGACAAGAATACAGAACTGAATAATTACTCACATCCACTTGGAGATTCAGTAGGCTGCTATAGCAAAATTTTGTATGATGAATATAAAAATGTATTGAACGGTGCTGAGAATAAAATATCAAATGAACAAGTAAATGATAATGATGCAGACGAATTATTATCTGAAATTGAAGAAGCATATGACTCATTTATTAATTCACTAATTCTTACAGACAATAAAAATCAGACATATAATGCATATAGAAATTTTGAAAATGACACTGTGGGAAGTGTTATTCCATTTGGAATTGAATCAACAAAACTTGATAATGGTGGTGCAGTTGAAATAGCAGAAGAAAATGAAAATAAGTTCTTAAGATTGACAACAGGCTCTCAGGCAGGACATGTAAATATGTTTCTTCCATATATTGGACAGGTAACAGCTAAACCGGATGAAAAGGTTGTTGTTGAATATTCTATGAGGTTTAATGAAACATTAAGATATGCAAATTCATTTATTGCAAAAAATCAGTCTGATGGAAGTGCTACAACAATTGCCTTTGACAATACAAATGGTGTTCATCAGATAATTCTTAAAAAGTCAGCATCAAGTTCAATTAAACCTGCTGAGTTTGAATATGACAAATGGCACAATTTTATTGTGACACTGGATATGGAAAATCAGTCATATACAGTATATATGGATGGGGAAGAAATTGCTTCTGATTATCCATTTAGAACAACAGGCAGTACTGCGTTAACCGGACATGTATTTGGTATTGACGGATTTTCTAATGGACAACTGGATATTGATAATTTAAAAGTATATGTTGTTGATGAAAGCAAAGATTTCACTGTTGAAGTGAGTGAGGGAATTGAGATAAACGGATATCAGGTAAGTTCAATTTCCAATGGCATGAGAACAGTTTATTCAGTAAATGATACGATTAACGGAAAGAAAGTAGTGGAATCAGGAATGCTATATTCACTCTCAAATAATGCAAGTGAAACTGATTTGTTTGTGGGAAGTGAAAACTATTATGTACATAGTTTTGTCAGTACAACCAATGGAAAGCTTGCAAATAATTACTCTAAGTTTTCTAATGGCTCCAGCTATGCAATGACAATGCTATTTTCTGTTAGTACAGCTTTAGAATTCAATGCGGAGTGGAGAATAAGAGCATATGCAAAACTTGAAGATGGAACATATGCATATTCTAAGTCATATGAATATACTATTTTTGATATAGCTGACAGATTGTATCAAAACAATATGATGGATTCAAAGTCCAGACATGATTACTTGTATACGAATATTTTATCCATTGTAAATAGTGATTACATAAAAAAAGAATTCGATTATAAAAACATAGTGGCAGATATGAACTGAGATTAAAGGAAACTGCCGGCGGATTCTTGTTTACACATAATGTTGTATTGTGATATAATTTAGCACTGTATCACGCTAAACTACAAATAAATATTACAGGAGGAAGAGATGAATTACGAAAATGCAAATGATGAAACTTTAAATTCGGATGAAATGTACGAGAACAATGAATATTCTTCTTATGGAACCAATGGATATTTTGGCACAGAGGACAACGCATATGCTTCTGACGAAAATAGTGAGTACTATGATGAATATGAGGTTTATGATTCTAACATTGTGTTGGGAATTATAGGTGCTATTATAGGCGCTGCTTTGGGAAGCATTTTATGGATTGTGATTGGAAAGATAGGATTTATTGCAGGTATTGCAGGATTATTGATTGCACAGGGGGCATTTAAAGGTTATGAGATGCTTGGAGGCTCTTTAGATAAAAAGGGAGTGATTGCATCTGTAGTAATATCCGTTTTTGTGATTTATTATGCGAACAAAGTTTGCTGGGCATGGGAAGTGTATGATAATTTTGTGGATACCTATAATTATCAGTTTGAAGGTGGACAGGCACTTCAATTTTTTAAACAGTGTTACACAAATCTTTATTACATAATACAAGAATCAGGTAATGTAGGATATTATGTAATGGATATTATTGTAGGATATGGACTCACTATATGGTCATCGTATAAAACAATAAAACAAGCTTATTTAGGAAAAATCTAATTATTGTAATGAACTCAAAAAAGGGAGGCAGGTTTGCCTCCTTTTTGTTATAGTAAAAAATAGATTTTTTTAAAACTATTTGTGCGATAGATTCGTATATATTTATGAAACAATCAAAAGGAAGTGGAAATGCATGCAGACAGACAACCAGCTGATTCGCAAAATCAAACAAAAACAGAATAGAAAAGCTGCAGATGAATTGCTTGGAAGGTATTACAAAGAAATCTATGCATATACATATCGCCAGATTGGTGAGCGGGAGCAGGCTATGGATTTGACACAGGATATTTTTGTTGCAGTCATTAGGGGAATAGGGACCTTTGATGAGAAGAAAGCACAGTTTAGGACCTGGCTGTATCGTGTGGCTTCCAACAAGATTAAGGATTATTATAGGAGCCTAAACTATAAAATGAGGTTTTTGCAGGAAGAAATTTTACCGGAAACCGAGGATTTGATTCTGGGACAAGATGATATGCAGATAGAAAGGATTTTTCAGAAGGAGAGTATTCGCCAGGTGATGGAAATTGTTACTAGGTACAATGCACAATGGATAGATATTTTTCAGAAAAAATGCTTTGAAGAAAAGACATTTTCAGAGATTGCAGAGGAATTGAATATATCAGAAAATACAGCAAAAACAAGGTTTTATAGCATAATTAAGAGACTAAAAAAGGAGGTAATAGACAATGAGTAATAGCGAAATGAAAATTCCTGTAATGGACGTGGATTATCCGGATGAAATTACAATAAGGAAGGAGAAAGACCTTATTCTCGAAATGGCTTTACCTGAAAAAAAATCAGTCTTGGAAAAACTTAAGGATATATATTGGGGACCGGGACCTTCAGTGGTTTTCTTCAAATGTGGCAGTGCATGGATGATAGGTATTATGGTTTATTTAGTAGTACTTGGTTGGTGCGCATGCATGGCAAACTGGGTGCAATATAAAGAGTTCCTTCCGCTTATGGCATTTCCAATTCTATATCTTGTATTTGCAGTTATCTCATACTGGTCAGAAGAGCAAAGTGAAGTGATTGAGTTGAAGCAGACAATGAAGTGCTCCTTTTCTTATTTGATTAGTCTTAGGATGTTTTGGGCAAGTATTATATCGGTGTTGGCAAATATTGTAATGCTTGTTGCTTTTTCCGGGAAGGCAGAGGATATTTGGGCAGTTGGAGCAGTTGGCATCAGCAGTGTATTTATCTTTTCGACTCTGTCGATATATCTTTATCACAGATTTGGAAAGTATTATCATATTTTAATTATGGCAGGGGGCTGGTTTGTTCTGTGCAGTATTTTGTCGAGGGCAGGCGAGCAGGTAAATTACATTTTATTTGATGTGATACCTGCGGCAGCGCATGTGATGGTTGCTATTGGTTGTTTTATTGGATATGCAGAGTTTATTAGAAAGGTGGAAATGAAAAATGCTTACACTTACAAATGTAACTAAAGATTACGGCAAGTTCAGGGCAATAGAGGGAGTTTCCCTATGTATGCAAAACGGATTGTACGGAATGCTGGCACCCAACGGAGCGGGCAAGACAACTTTAATTAAAATGATTACTACTTTGATTTTCCCAACAGAGGGAGAAATTTGCTACAACGGTGTAGAAATAGGAAAGATGGGTGAGAACTATAGGGAGATTATTGGTTATTTGCCACAACATTTTGGATATTACAAAAATAATTCTCCGGTGCAGTATCTGGAGTATCTTGCGGCATTGAAAGGAATTCCAAAGGAGGAGAGAAAAGGCCAGATAGATAAACTGCTGGAGCTGGTGGGATTGTCTGATGTGGCAAATAAAAAAATGAAAAAATTCTCAGGAGGAATGCTTCAGAGAGTGGGAATAGCTCAGGCAATGCTAAATAATCCAAAAATTTTAATTTTGGATGAACCAACTGCAGGACTTGACCCTAAAGAAAGAGTTCGATTTAGAAATATAATCTCATCACTGTCAAAGGATAGAATAGTAATTCTTTCCACTCATATTGTGTCGGATATTGAATCCATCGCAAATCAGGTCATTATGATTAAAGATAAGCACTTGTACAAAATGGATACTGTTGCAAATATTTGTAGCGAGCTGGACGGAAAAATTTTTGAATGTAGTGTACCGGATGACAAATATGATGAGTTTGAAGACACTCATTTTGTTCTGTCTGCCAGACAGGAACGAGGAGCAATGGCTGTGAGATATTATGAAAAAACAGCCAATGGAAAAGCTGTTGGTGAAGTTGAGTCAAACGAAATATATATGACACATTCATGCACTCCAAACCTGGAGGATGTTTTCCTAGTAGTATATCAGGAGGAGAAGGAATGAGAGTGATATTATCTGAAATCAAAAAAATATTAAATTTACGACTAATGTTTATATTAGTTGTTTTTACAATACTTTTTTACAACATGTTTATGGAACTTCCTACAATGTATTCAAATAAGGACAGTTGTTATTTGACAATTGATCTCTATTTAGAGTTAATGGAGGAGCTGGGACCAACGATATCTATGAAGGAGTACGATAACGAGCTTCAGGAAAAAAGCAGGAGTTATCTGAAAAAAGAGATAAACTTATAAAATCTAATGCCATTTTTGCAAAGCAAGGTATAACAAATTATCAGCAGATGAATGAATACGAAGAATCTATAAGAGAAAAGAAAAAATTGACCAAGGCTCAGGAGCAGTGCATAGAAGAAATAAACAATTTTACTTTCTCCAATGAAACCTCCGCAAAAGTAACTTTTCAGAAGCAGGAAATTGACCGAATGGATGAGTTTCGATACCAGGCAAAAGATTATGGTTTGAGTGGAGAAGAATCAAAAGATTTGGTGCGAGAGGAACGGTTTAATGGAACATCTGACAAATATAAAAAACGTGCACAGGAATTAAGCAGACGCCAGGAAATCTCTCTATTGCCGGACTGGATATCACTCTACATTGGCAGTGATATGCCAAGACTGGCAATAATGATTATAATATGTTGTATGGTACTAATTGTACCATATCAGATTAGAGAGCGTATTAGCAATGTGATTCCAATTTATGCCACCACAAAGACTGGAAGGAGAATATTTAATATACAGACACTTGCCGTCCTTATCACATCATCTATTGTATGTTTAGTACAACTTGGCTTATATACAATTATGTGTGGTTTAAATGGAGTGTTCGTGTTTTGGGAATGCCCGGCATCGACCCTGGCAATACCTTTGTGGATTGATATATCTTTTGGGGCATATTTTATGCTGTATATTTTCTTGATATGGATAATAACAATTGCGTTATCTCTTACAGCATATATAATTTCCAGAATGTCAACAAATTATATTGTTGGAGTTGCTGTTTCCATTCCTGTCGGTGTGTGCAGTTGCCTATATATAAATACTGCTTTAGGGCGTATATATGACTTTTCAGAAAATACTATTATGTCATATATTCATTGGACGGTATTCACTTGTCTGCTTGTATTTAGCATTGCGACAATGTCATTACTAAAGAAAGATAAAAAGCGAGGAATATGATGGAAGTAAGAAAAGTAGAAATAAAAAAAGTATTAAACCATCCTATTATGTGGTGCCTAATGATTCTTTTCATTGCTTTCAACTGCCTGCAGATATGGATGAACATTGATTATTGCAATATCGATGGTGAACTAAATGAGTTACATAGTATGATTGAGATAACCGGAATTAAATTGTCCGAAAATGAACCCCAAATTTTAAAACTTCAAAAAGAGGGAAGCGATTTAGAAAAATTTTATGGGGCAAATGCAGAACAATGTGTAGAGATATATGACAATTTGGATATGCAAATGATAAAAAAACAAAAACAAAAGTTTTCATCATATTATCCAACAGGAAGTTTTGCTGAGTTTATTGATAATAATTATGACAATATACAAAAAAGAGTAGAAGAAATAAAAGCAGATGGTGACGGAAAGTATGCTTTTTATCCGGGAAATTATTATAAGATTCACAGTATTCTATATGAAAAACTCTTGCAGCCAATTACATTGCAGATGGTGGTTATCATGGTGCTATGTGTATTGTTTCTAATGGATTATGAACGCATACAGAAAACACAGGACGTTGTTTTGGTAAGCAAAGTGGGTAGAGGATTGATGCTAATAAAAGCACAGATGGGTATTTTGTCAGGATTAATGTTTTCCTTTATTTTGCTAATTTGTTCATTGGGGGTTTTCTTTATTAAAGTATCCTTTGAAGGATTGTGGAAGGTACCGGTATGCTCGGCAATGCTGGCAGAAACCAGAGGAATATTATATTATCCGTTTATCACATTTTGGAAAATAAATGTAGTACAATATCTTGCTCTGTCTATATTGGTTGCCGTTATTCTGGCAATTCTCGCAGCACTGTTTTCTGCGGCATTGCAGATGCTTTTACACAACAGTTATTTGTCCTTTGTTTTGGAGGCGATGATATTTTTCTCACTGTTAGCTTTGACATTTGAAAAGACAGTCACTTGGGCCGATATATTAATTGATTTAAACCCCGTATGTACCTGGTATATGTGTGGAGCCTGGTTTATGGAAAACAGTATTTGGATGAGTTTTCCGGGAACGGAATTTATAAGTGTTGCACTTATGGGAATTATAGATACAATTTTTATTTGTCTGGGATGGAAATGGTATAGAACAAGGGATAAATATTAGAGCTGTATAAATACAAAAAATTACATAATCCTTTTATATAAATAAAAAAAGATATAATTTAGAGCTTTCGCAAAAACGTAAATACTCAATTTTTGTTTAATAAAAAAATGTAAAGTATACTTGACACACATTTCACATAATGCTATATTATAAATGTAAAGCATACTTTACAAAAATGAAAGGAGGATTTCAATGAAAAACAGAATTGAGCAGATTCGAGCTGAACGGGGAATTCGTCAGGAAGATTTTGCGAAAGCTCTTGGTGTGTCTCGTCAGACTATTAGCTCATTAGAAAATGGGCGTTATAATCCATCAATTATATTGGCATTTAAGATTGCCAGATATTTTGAGACAACAATTGAAGATATATTTATATATGAGGAGGAATTATCATGAAATATGAACGAAGAATTATTATCAGCATTTTTTGGATAGTGCTTGGCGCTATATTGTTTATTCTTTCAATGCAAGACATTATTGACTCTACATTTTGGTCCGGCATGGGAGGAGGGCTTTTTGCCATAGGTATTATGCAGGTAATACGTCAGCTGCGTTATCGTACTGATCCTGAGTATAAGGAAGCTTTTGACACTGAGATGAGTGATGAGAGAAACAAATTCATACGCTCAAATGCCTGGGCATGGGCTGGTTACATTTATATATTAATAGCTGCCATTGCCACAGTTGTATTTTATATTATCGAAAAGACTGAGTTGTCTCATGCTGCAGGTTTGTCAGTAGCTATCATGGTTTTTTTGTATTGGATATCATATTTTATTTTAAAACAAAAATATTAAAATATATACTGTAATATCCGGAATAAGAGATATAATAATACTGTTAGATATTTGTCTGAAAATACAAAGAATCGAGGTGTATAGGCAATGGACATTAGAAAACAGATATTGGAGGATGCGCAGAAGCTTCAACCGGAATTGGAACAAAAAAGACATTTCTTACATCAGCATCCGGAGATAGGATTTGAACTTCACGAAACTAAAAACTTTGTGATTGGTGAACTTACAAAGATGGGGTATGAGCCTGCCAGTGTCGGAGAGTGTGGTGTTGTAGTGCAGGTTGGCGGTAAAAAGCCGGGCAAATGCATTATGCTTAGAGCTGATATGGATGCTCTTTCAATGCCGGAGGAGGCAGATATAGAATTTAAGAGCTTAAATGAAGGTAAGATGCATGGATGTGGTCATGATTTGCATACTACAATGTTACTTGGTGCTGCGAAAATTTTAAAGGAACACGAAGAGAATATTGAGGGAACTATCAAGCTTGTATTCCAACCTGCTGAGGAAATTTTTCAGGGTTCATTGGATATGATCAAAAATGGAGTATTGGAAAATCCAAAGGTTGATGCGGCTGTTATGATTCACGTCGTTGCAGGACTCCCAATGCCGACGGGAACAATAATGCTTCCGGACAAAGGCGGGATCAGTATGAACACATGCGAGCAATACAAGATTACTGTATACGGAAAGGGTGGTCATGGCTCTGCTCCACAAAACGCAATTGATCCTATAACAGCGGCAGCGCAGATTCACTTGGCTTTACAGGAAATTAACAGTAGAGAATTAAATCAGGATGAATATGGTATATTCACCACATGTAAGTTTCAGGCGGGTGCCACATCAAATGTTATTCCAGATTATGCTGTGATGGAGGGTACAATCAGAACTGCCGATTTGGACAGAAGTGTAAATGGTAAGATTAAGCAGAGAATGCAGGAAATATCTCAAGGTATAGCGACGGCTATGAGATGTCGCGCTGAGGTTGAATTTTCTGATTATTGTCCATGTATGAAAATAGATGACAAGGTGGCGAAAAACGTTTATGCTTCTATTACAGAATTGTTTGGCAAAGCAGTAGTTCCAATGGAACCAAAGCCGGGCGGAGGAAGCGAAGACTTCTCATTTATCAGTCACGAGGTTCCGGTTACAAGTATGTTTATAGTAGCTGGAAATTCAAATGAAGGATTTATATACGGACAGCATCATCCAAAAGCAATATTTGACGAGTCATGTCTATACAAAGGAAGCGCCGCATACGCATATGCAGCACTTCGTTATCTTCAAACAGATTAATGCTCCTTCAATGGAGCATTTTCTACTTTTAACATTCTATATCCTACTCCTATATGTGTCTGTATATATTGTGGAGAATTTGGTAATGACTCAATTTTCTTGCGCAGTGTTGCCATAAATACACGCAATGAAGCAACGTCCTTATCCCAATTGCTTCCCCATATATTTTGAGTAATATATGTGTGTGTAAGTACACGTCCTACATTTTTAGACATTAAGCATAGCAGCTTGTATTCAATTGGTGTTAAATGAAGTTCTTCGTCTAAAAGGTATGCACAACCTGCCACATAATCAATTTTCAAATCTCCATTGACAAAAACAGATTCATTATTAGATAAATCAGTCTGCATCATAGCCAGTCTGCGCTTTGTAACACGAATTCTTGCCAAAAGCTCTTCCACTGAAAATGGCTTTGTAAGATAATCATCAGCCCCACTGTCAAGAGCCTCTATTTTATCACTATCTTCACTTCGTGTACTAATCACGATAA
>CAZWAG010000013.1:0-33611 GCA_964631845.1 uncultured Eubacterium sp. | reverse complement strand
CAGAAGCACCAACAGTAGCGCCAACACAGGCACCTACAGAAGCGCCAACAGTAGCGCCAACACAGGCACCTACAGAAGCACCAACAGTAGCGCCAACACAGGCACCTACAGAAGCGCCAACAGTAGCACCAACACAGGCACCTACAGAGGCACCAACAGTAGCGCCAACACAGGCACCTACAGTAGCACCTACAGAGGCACCTTCAACAGAAGCACCAACGCAGGAACCTTCAACACAGGCGCCAACTCAGTCAACTACACAGGCTGCTACAACAAATAAGACAGAAAATGCTGGTGTTAAAGCTGAAGCTGTTGAAAAAGAAATTCTTAGTGCTAAGAATGATAGAGATCCTGCTGGTTCAACATATGGAAAGCTTACTGCTAAGGCTAAAAAGTCAACAAAGACTTCAAATAAAGTAACTTGGAAGAAGGTATCCGGAGCGACAAGGTATATCGTTTATGCTGCAAAATGTGGAACACAAGCAAAAAAGGTCAAAGAGACAACGGGTTCATCATTTACACATAAGAAATTAAAGAAAGGTACATATTACAAGTATCTTGTTGTTGCAGTAGATAAAAATGGAAATGTAGTTGCAATTTCGAAGGTGATTCACTCAGCAACTAAGGGTGGAAAAGTCGGTAATGCAAAGAAAATAAAACTTAATAAAACAAAAGTTAAGCTTTCAAAGAATAAGAAATTTAAGATTAAAGCAAAGCAGGTTGCAGACGCAAAGAAGGTTAAGATTAAAAATCACAGAAAGATTTCATACGAATCAACTAACAGTAATATTGCAACAGTTACATCAAAGGGTGTAATTAAGGCCAAGGCGAAAGGCACATGTACGATATATGTATATGCTCAAAATGGCGTTTACGCAAAAGTAAAAGTAACAGTAAAATAGTAATATAAAAGAATGGGAGGATTATATAATCTTCCCTTCTTTTATATTTTAGTTTGATTATATGTTCAGTTTTATTAGAATTGTTTATACTCATATCCATAAAATTTGTTTACACTCACACCCATAAAATTTAACTTGTTATTTAAATGATACAATGATAAAATTATACATATAACTGTGCAAAATAGGAAAAGTGGTGTGAGAATTTTTCGGCACTGTTTGTTCTGTCGGCATAAGAGAATGGAATGGAGATAACTATGAGAAAAAGATTAGCATATATATTTTCCACGGCAATGATTGTTGCAGTGATGATGTTGGCTATTGGGGTGAAAAATAATGTTCAAACTGTTGCAGAAACTCAAAGTACAACAGAAAATCCGGGAGATATTGTGGACAATCCGTGGTCAGACTTGTTTGATGATAAAGATAAGGATGGGAACCTTCCATTAGATTCCACAACTACAGCAAAAAATGATGTAATAACTAACAATGTGTCTTCGTCAAACAGCAAAATAGCCAAAGTTACTATCAAAAAAGTATACACAAAGAAACGCTCATCAAATAAGCTAAAGGTTAAAATTAAAAAAGTTTCAGGTGTAAAGGGATATCAGATTGCAGTTTACAAAACAAGTAAATATGCAAAGAAAAATAAAAAAGCTTTAGTAAAAAAATACGTAAAGAAAACAACCATTACACTTAAATCAAGCAAGCTTAAAAACAAAAAGAAATTATATGTAAAAGTTAGAGCGTATAAAGCTTCTGGAAATAAAAAGAAGTACGGTGCATGGTCAAAGACTAAAAAGGTGAAAATAAAAAAATAGTTTAATTTCTGTATAAAGGAGTACGTTATGAGAGAATATAAAAAGCCTACAATCGAAAGTATATATTTTGACATTAACAATAACATTATGGAAAATATTACAGACCCGGATGGTTATGATGATGGAGATACAGGCGATAATCCGTGGGGAGGTTTCTTTGAGTCAGACTCGGATGCAGGATTGATAAAAAATGTATAGCAAAAATTATATAGAGAGATAAAGCCATATGTAATTGACATGTTATTTGCCAGATTGACAAAAGCATATCAGTTACATATGGCTTTATTTGTATAATAGGATTTGGGTGTGAAAAGGTCTATACATAAATAATTAATCACTAGCATACTACTAAAAACGTTTTTATATCTTTGGGTTTTAAATGAGTTTTTTTAGGAAAAATAGCAAGTTTTTATGCGTTTTTTGCTAATAATATTTATGCTTTTTATTAATACTGACGAAAACTTTGTAAAAGCGTTTTTAATCTTGAGTCTTTACTTTTAGAAATCTATAATTAGAGTAAGGAATTATGTACGGAGGAGTATAAAATGAAAAGATTGATGAAAAAATTTTGGTCATTGATGCTTGTAGTTGCAATGGTTGCTACCATCTGCCCACAGACACAGTTGTTTACTATATCTGCTGCAGATGATGATACAACACCATACAACTTATCAGTAGACAGACCGGTTTACGTTAGTTCCGGTAATAACGAGGACTACGCGGTTGATGGAAAAACAGACACAAGATGGCAGGCTGACCAGTCTGATGAAAATGAATGGTTATATGTCGATTTGGGAAAGGTTGCTACTATTGACAGCATTTATTTACAATGGGAAGCAGCAAAGGCAAAGTATTTCGACATATATGTTTCAGACAATGAAATAGACTGGACTAAAGTTTATACAAAAGGAAAAGACGTCTCTAAATATGTTGATATGGCTATTAGCTATGAATACACAGGAGTACGAGACGATGGAGATTATAAGTTCAGTGTAAAGTGGACAAGTGTTGAAGACGCACATTACAAGGTTTATGTAGATGATGTGATTGCAAAAGCTGGTGGAGATAACTATCAGTTTAATAACCATGGAGGCAGCGACGGTAGTGTAAGATTTTCGCCAGGTGAACACACAGTAAAGGTAGTTGCATTTAACCCTGATACTAACGCAGAGCTCGGCAGCGGAGAATGTACTTTTACTGCTGAACCTGATGCGAAGGGAGACAACGGAGTTGTAGTAGATACAAATGCCGGACTGAAGCAGACTATCGATTCCAGTGAATTGTCCAAGAAAACAGGTAGATTTGTAAAAATTGTTTGTACCGAGAGAGCAATTGCTTATGGTATGTCATTGTTTGAATTCCAGGTGTATGGTACAGGTGGAGCGAACAAGAGACCTGCAAACTACGGAACAAACCTTGCGTTAAACAAAGATGTAGAGTGTTCAGGTACAAGAGATGAGTGGTGGATGAAGGATGAAAACGGAAACATCACGGAGGGCGCTTACAACCAGATTAAGCCGGAAAATGCAGTTGATGGAAATACATCTACAGCATTCACATCATACCAGGGCGAAGCAGACCAGTGGATTTATGTTGACCTTGGAAAGCAATATAATATCGGACGTGTTATTGCCAGATTTAACGATGATGCTGGAAAGATATACGATATTGACGTTTCGAGTGATGCGCAGACGTGGACAACTATCCACAGACAGATGAGAGGTTATACAGGAATCGTTGACAATGTTCAGTGCTACAGAACTAATGTAAGATACGTAAGAGTGTTGACATATTCAAAGGTTGAACATGGAAGTGGTTTTGGTCTTCGTGAATTAGAGGTATATGAATATATTGATGGAGACAGCAAGGAAAACGAAACAATTCCTGAGCTTCCAACAAGACAGATTATAAATAATCCAAATGGCAAGGGTACGTATGTAACAGGAGAAATCAAAAAGGAACTTAACAAGCTACCAACATTTGTAAATGAAGAAAAGGTTCAGGTCCCAATTGATTCAAACAGCTGGTGGTCATCAGCAATGATTAAGACATTTGGAAATGTTGATATAATTCACCCATTAAAGGCTGTTTACTCAAAGAAAGGTCTTGGAGTTCTCTTGGCATCACAGGGATTTACAGACGAGAGAAAACCACAGGACCTTGGTATGGGATATTACACTGAAAGATTGATGGACTTTTATGTAATGCCTGACAACTACCTGGCAGGCTCGGGCTATGACAGAGTAGAAGGCTATGGAGACTATCACGTTGATTTGGGACTTTGCGATGAAGACGGATTGAAGATGACATCTACATTTGTAAAGGGTTCACCATACATTTTTTCAGAGTTTTATCAAAACGATACTGTATTTATAAATTCTTCTTCAATCACAGAGATTTTCGACGACAATGGAAATGCAGTTTTAACTAGTGCAGGTGCTTCAATTACTGCAGATCATTTTGGATTTGCTTCAGTTGACGACGAAAATACAAGAGCAAAGAATGATGGTTCATACTTTGCAGTTTCGCTTCCTGCTAACACAAAGATTACAGCAATGTCAGTAGGAAAGAAAACTACTTTAAAGATTGAGTTTGCATCAAAGGATGACGCATATATGTCATATGGTGCAATGTTAAAGAAGAGTGACCTAAATACTTACTATCAGCATGGATATGCATATGTTACAGACTCAAAGGTTGGATATACATATGACAAACTTACATCAAAGATAGAGACAACTTATACAGTTACAACAAAGACAAAGAGAAGCGGATTTAGCAGTGTTACAATGCAGGCATTCTATCCACATCAGTGGAAGTATTCTGACGATACAAAGAATGCGTTTGCAGTATATGGCTCTATCCGTGGTGATATGAAGGCAGTATTTGCCAATGAATTAAAGACAGTACAGCAGTTTTCAGGGTTGCTTCCTACATTTGCAAAGCCTGACAGCTCGATGATGGACACTTCTGAAATGAAGGATTATATCCTAACAGTAAAAAATCAGTTGGGAACAGGTCCAAATGCAGATGCTTACTGGCAGGGCAAAGCCATTCACCCATTGGCTATCACAGCTCTTATGGCTGAGCAGATTGGTGAGACAGAAATAAGAGATGATTTGCTTAAAGACTTAAAGAAAATTTTAGTAGACTGGTTCACATACAGCGGTGGAGATGACAGATGCTATCTCATCTACAACAAGGATTGGGGTACATTGTACTATCCTGAAAGTGCATATGGCGCAAACGCAGCTATTTGTGACCACCACTTTACATATGGATATTTTATGTTTGGTGCAGCAGTGCTCTCAACATATGATAAGCAGTTCTACAGTGACTACAAAGATATGATCGAATTACTTGTTCGTGACTATGCAAACCCGGAAGAACCGGAAGACGACGGAAATATGTTCTGTAAGTTTAGAGCATTTGACCAGTATTCAGGACATTCATGGGCAGGTGGTTATTCAGATAATGATGATGGAAATAACCAGGAATCAGCCAGCGAGTCATTATTCAGCTGGGTTGGTATGTATCTTTGGGGCGAGGCTTCAAAAAATCAGAAGTACATCGATGCAGGTGCATACGGATTCACAACAGAAATGGAAGCTGTAAAGCAGTATTGGTTTGATTATGACGGAGATAACTGGCTTGAGGAATACCCATTTGAGGGAACAGGTCAGGTTTACGGTGCTACATACAGCTATGGTACATTCTTCGGCGGACAGCCGGTATTTATCTATGGTATTCAGTGGCTTCCAATTTCAGAATATTTGACAAGCTACGGTATGGATCAGGAAAAATGTGCTTCAATGTATGCCGGACTCTGGAACGATACGCAGGATGCTATTGACAAGGTTCTTATCAACAGAGATATAAAAGTTGAAGAAATGCGTAAAGCTGGAAAGAGCGAGGCCGAAATTCAGGAATATATAAACACTGAAAACAATACAGCAGCAAATTATGCCACACCAAACAATACATGGCAGCATATTACATGGCCAATGATGTCTCAGACAAATCCTAAGGGAGCATATGACTTGTTTGAGACAAATGTAGATCGTGTAGATGCCGGTGATAGAGCAAACACATTATGGTTCATTTCAGCTATGGATCAGCTTGGATACAAGACAAATGATTACGTTGTCGTTGGACAGACTCTCACAGGTTCAGTGTACAAGAAGGTTGAAGGAACAAACACAACCTACACAGCGCAGGTATGGAATCCAACAGCCGGTGATAAGACAGTCAGAGTAATTAACCCTGACACAGGCGAATCTATAGGTAAGGCTACTGTAAGTGCAAAGAGCTTAGTACAGTTTGAAATTAACCCGGCAGGTGGCTTCGTTTATAAGCAGACAGCTACACCATCAATTAATTCAACAGGATTAACAGATGGTGAAATTAGAAATAATATATCAGGCAAAGTAACATTTGAGGATACTCAGATGGTAGAGATTACCTGTGAAACAGAAGGAGCAAAGATTTACTACACAACAGATGGCACAGCTCCAACAACAGATTCACCTGAATACACAGGAAAGATTATGGTATCAAGTGATTCTACAGTAAAGGCTATTGCAATAAAGGATGGATATATTGATTCAAACTATGCATCGGCAACATTGAAGATTGAAGGAGATGTTGTTGAGAGCAGCGAAAATCTCGCATTAGGAAAAGCTGTTGAGGCAAGCTCAAAACAGGATGTAGCGTCTCGAATAGTAGATGGTGATACAAAGACATCCTGGCAGGCAGCAGAAAACAATGATGAATATATCCAGGTTGACTTAGGCTCAGTTAAGGCTATTAATACAGTAAAGATTAACTGGGAAGCAGCATTTGCAAGCAAATATGAAATCCAGGTTTCAACAGATGGAGAAATATGGACAACAGTTGCACAGGAGGCTGGTACAGCCGGTGAGGTTGAAACTAAGTTTGAGGCAACTCAGGCAAGATATGTAAGAATGCAGGGCATAAAGAGAGCCACACAATACGGATACAACATTTATGAAATGGAAGTATACGGTGCAAACAAAGCAAAAGCTCCAACAATAACTCCTGTATCAGGCACATATGATAGTGCTCAGACAGTAACACTTTCTACAACCGTAAAGGGTGCAGAAATAAAATATACATTGGACGGAACAACTCCTACAGAGGATTCAAAGACATACTCAGAGCCATTTGAGGTAAGCAAGTCAACACAGGTTAAGGCTGTTACATACAGAAAGGGAATGATTCTTTCAGATGTTACATTGTCATCAATCTTAATCAGTGGAACACTAGGACTTAATTATGAATCAGCAAATATAGCAGTAGGAAATACAGTCCAGTTAGCACCATTGACAGCAGACACTGTCACATGGGAGACAAGCGATGCAAATATTGCAACAGTAAACGAAAATGGTTTGGTAACAGGCAAGGCAAAGGGCGAAGCTACAATCACAGCAACAGTTGCCGGTGGAAAGACAGCAACTTGTAAGGTAACAGTAAGCGAGCCAAAGCATGTAACAGGTGTAGCCATCAAACCATCGACACTCACAATGAAGAATAAGTCATCAGATACAGTTTCGGCAGTTATAACACCTGCAGATACTACTGATGATACAACAGCCACATGGAAATCAAGCGACAACAATATTGTTGAAGTAAACGACAACGGAACACTTACAGCAAAGAGCGAAGGAAATGCTACTATAACAGTTACAATTGCAGGAAAGTCAGCAACTTGTGAAGTTATAGTAGGACCGGAAGCCACAATAAGAGAAATGATTTCAGATTCTAAGTACAATCTGGCTCTTGGAAAGACAGCTACAGTATCTTCAATATATAAAGGAGAGGGAAGTCAGACAACAAATGTATTAACAGACGGAAATCTTAACAGCAATTATGTCGCAACAGATTGGGACAGCTCACATACATCAGAGTATGTAATGATTGACCTTGGTGCAAACTACAATACATCAGGCATTGACGCATTTGCAGTACAGTATGTAAATGGAAATACATTTGGTGCAGATTACGAAGTTTACTTATCAGATACTGGTATTGATTTCGTAAAGGTTGATACAATGAAGGGCTATACTTACGAAGGCTCTGATGAAGGATTGTTTACAATCCCAATGAAGGACTATTCAGATAAGATTAGCACAACAAGATATGTTAAGATTGTTATATTAGGACATAAGAACTGGGGCTTCCAGATGAGAGAAGTAGCTGTATTGTCAACAGCTATGACAGCTAAAGAAGCTGAAATGGATTATTGTGAAGACCCTGCATCATTTACAGTAAATGATGAGACACCTCTTCAGGTTGATTACGAAATCAAAGCAGGAGAGGGACAGACAGGATACAAGTACTTCATCTTTGTAGATGGCGTTAAGGCTACAGATTTGATGGATGCCGGCAAGGGAACACTCAAGCTCACAAGCGGAAAGCATACACTTAAGGCGGTGTCATATTATGATGGCAAGCTTTCAGAAGGTATTGTTAGACAGGTTAATATCGATGATGGTTCTCTAAGAGACTTTGTAAATACAGACCGAAATCTTGCTAAGGGAGCAAAGGTCGAGGTTAATGACATCTATCCAAATGAAGGTAGCCAGGACCCACAGAAGCTTACAGATGGTGACATTAACGGTCAACAGGTTGAGACAATGTGGGGTGTAGATGCGGCAAGCATTATTCTTACACTTGCAAATACAGTTCCTGCAACAGATATTGATGAAGTATTGCTTGCGTTTGTCAACAATGTGACAATAGCAAAGGCTTTCACAGTACAGTTCTCAAATGATGGAGAAAACTATCAGACAGTGGCTACAGTAACTGATTGTGAATTTGCTTCACCTGTAGAAGTAAAGGTTGATACATCAAAGTATACACAGGGTAAGGTTAAATATGTAAAGGTTAATTTCACACAGAAGGTAGCAGGATATGGATACCAGTTACGTGAAATTGGTGTGATGGGAACAGCAGAAAAGTTCATGCCTCAGGAGCCATACGGATTGGCCCTCAGCTCGCCAAGTGACGGAGCAATTACTGTTACATTTAGCGGAGACAGCAGTAATGGTCAGACATATTGTGTATACATTGACGGTGAATTGAAGGATATGAACCTTGCAGTGGCAGGTACACGTACTTACACATCATTAGATGGTGGCTCACATACAGTATTGGTTACTTCTGTTTTAAATGGAATTGAATCAAAGGGTGTCACAGCAAAGATTAGTATCAAGGCAGGAGAAACAACAACACAGTTAGATGGTGATGATGATATAGATGCTTCAATTGTTACGGATCCTAATGCAACAACTAAACCTGCAGCACAGGAAACTACTACAAAGAATGGTTCAGCGCAGGAGACTACTACAAAGAGTGGTTCAGTACAGGAGACTACTACAAAGAGCGGCTCGGTACAGACTACTACGACAAAGGGCAATGTATCATCAAATAAGCCTACAACAAATAATGTAGTAAAGCCTAGTGTTGGTAAGACAAAGGTAACAAAGGCTACAAAGAAGAGAACATCTAAGAAGATAAGCATAACTCTTAAGAAGATTAATGGAGCTACAGGATATCAGATTAAGGTTTCATCTTCAAGTAAATTTAAGAGTAAAAAGACTGTCACAAAGACATACAAGAAGGCTAAGTTTACTTTCAAGGCAACATCAAAGAAACTTAAGAAGGCTAAGAAGCTTTATGTTAAAGCTAGAGCAGTTAAGAAGGTAAATGGTGTAAGCTATTATGGCAAATGGTCAGCAAAGAAGAAAGTAAAAATTAAATAATATTTTTAGACTTAGGGCTATCTCAGAGATTGAGGTAGCTCTTTTTTATAATATAGGATTAGGGTGTCAAAAGGTCGACCTCTGAAGCTTTATTGTCAAAATGCACAAAAGAATAGATAAAAGTTATATTTCAAAACACGTTGTTGTCCTTGTTTTTCTGCGCCGCCTATTAACTGCGTCCTTCGCAAACTCGCCCTACCGGGCTCAAACAGTGCTACGAACGCAGTAGCTATGCTCGAAAAACTTTGCGGACAACTGCCTATTGTTTTGAAATATATCCTTTTATTAAATTCTTTTGTGCATTTTGACAAAAATATTGCAGAGGTCGACCTTTTGACACCCTAATCAAAGTAGAAAAAAACAATAATAAAATAATAAAGAACAATAACGATTAATAATAAAAAATAAATACTAAATAATAAAAAATAAATTTTGTTTATAATTAATCAATTATTTAATTATGTTTAGTAATTGGTTAATTTTTTAACAAAGCATTTAAAATGTGTTGATTATAAATGGGCTAAATGATATAAATTCACCTGAGGCGAGGGAGTCACAATAAAAAAGTGATTCTCTCGTTTTTTTGTAAGAGCTAAAAACTCTTATGAAGCAATTTGCCCGGAAAGGATTTGTAGCATATCCCCTTTTAAATATGCTTAACAATCGAAGACGCAGATTGCACAAGAACAGACCCACAGGTCAAAAGGAAGGAGAACAATATGAGAGGTACAAGAAAGAGCGGAATGAAGAAAAAGTTATTGGCTTTGATAATGTGTTTAGTGCTAGTTATTTCAACTTTTTCGACAGTTGGAGCTTTTACAGGCTTCACAGGTGAATGGACAAGACTTACAAGATTGTCGCAGCCAACATCAAGACACAAATTTGAGGCAAATGAACTGGGTGTTGTCAACTTTAAACCAACATATGGAGACAAGGCAGCAAACATAGCTTCAATGGAAGATTACATCGACGAGGCACATGAAAAAGGAGTTAAAATATTGGTATTCCCTGAAATGTGTGTAACAGGTTATTTGTCATCAAGCAATCCAGAATCAGATGAATACAAATGGGCAGTGGAAAGTGCTGAACCACTTGATGGACCAACACAGCAGACATTCGCTGAGCTTTCAGATGAATATGATATGTGGATTATTTACGGCTCTACTCAGGAAATTGCAGGCGATGATGAACATGCATACAACTCAGCATTTGCTTGTTCACCTGAAGGTGAAGTTACAGCTTACCAGAAAATAACTCCGGTTGAAGGAAGCTGGTGTGTTGCCGGTGAGACACCGGTATTAATTGATGCAGGTGAATATGGAAAGCTTGGCCTTAGTATTTGCTATGACACATATTCAACACCGGAAATTGGACGTTATTATGCAGCACAGGGATGTAACATCTTGATAAATCCAACAGCGACAGGTGGTGGCTGGAGTATGACATCAGATGAGACACATTCATATTGGGAAGAATACTACAAGCTTAGACTTGAGAGTGTTGCTTCAAGAGACGGAATGACAATTTTAAGTTCTGATTTGGTAGGAGACAATAACGGAACTGAATTCCCAGGCGGTAGTGTTATTCTTACAGGCTCATTTGATGGAGCAAAATATTTTGCAGGTTCAGAGGGAGATGATGGAAGTAAATCAAATCCTGACGCAACAATTATTGTAAAGGAAGAAGGACTCCTTACTAATACAATTGAACTTACAGCATCATCAGGTTCAACATGTTCTAACTCAGACTTTAATCCTGAAAAATATGCAGAGTTATACGCTGAGCTGGCAGAAACACAGGAAGAAAATGGTGGAACACTTCGCTATTCACCAAATACTACGGAAGGCCCTAAGACAGGTGTAGTTAATATGACAGGTTATTGGGGTAACAAGACAAAGACAGTAGCGAAGATGATTGAATATATAGAAGAAGCAGCCAAGGAAGGGGTTGAGCTTTTAGTATTCCCTGAAACAGTATTGAGTGGTTACGGATGGGTAACACCGGATAAGGATCCATTTTATCAGAAATATGGTGTTTCAATGCAGGTTTACACAGCTGAAACAGTTCCCGGAACAACAACAAATCTTTTATCAGAATATGCAAAGAAATATAATATGTACATCATATTTGGTATGACAGAGAAGGATGAAGCCGGTCCGATTTACGAAACAGATTCTGATGGAAATCAGGTAGAAAAGGTATACAATTCAGCAGCTATCCTTTATCCGGATGGAACAATTGATTCATACCAGAAGATTCACAGAGCAGGTTTAGAGAGCAGATGGTCTGTATGTGGTGATACACCTAAGATGATTGATACAGAATGGGGCAAGATTGGTATTGATATTTGCCGTGACGGTCATTTTTACCCAGAGCTTGGTCGTTACTATGCAGCAAGTGGATGTACAATGTTTGTTCACCCAACAGCTACAACAGGTAACTATTGGTACAGATCAACAAGAATTGGTTCATATACAGACAGAGATGGAATGGCAGCAATTACATGTAACTTGCTTGGTGGTGATGGTATCTATGATGTAGATGGAACATTTGATGCAACTGATGAATCAAACATTGATGAAAATGGCGATTTCGTTGGAGGCAGCGAGATTCCGGAAACAATATATAACCAGAACGAAGTTGAAAATGATCCATATTGGGATTCTTCAAACTGGATTGGAACAGGCGGTGTGTTTAACAGTACAAGCTTAATTATTTCAAAGGGTTCTGTATCGACCGGAAACAGACTTAATTACAATGGAACAGGTCATACTTCAGAAGGCTTTGAGGAGAGAGGAAACACAAGTCCGCTTGGACTGGAAATTGCAGACCTTGATTTGAAGGGAACTGGATTCAATGGAACATCTCAGACATTTAGAGCAGAACTATTCTCAAGAATGTATGACAAGTTGGCTCAGCTTTACAGAGAGGGATATGAATCACTCTATGATGAAGATATTTTAGAGCCTATAACAGTAGACCTGACAGTTGATGAGCCAACTACAGAGGAGACAACAACTGAAGCTCCTGCAACAGATAAAACTACAACAACTACAGCACCACAGACATCAAGTGAGACTAAGAATGTTACAATTGCTAAGGCTAAGATTAAGTCAGCTAAAAACAGCAAGAAGAAATCTATAGTTGTTAAATTTAATAAACTGAAAAATGCAAAGAAATATCAGATTAAGTATTCAACTAAGAAGAGCTTCAAGAATGCAAAAGTAAAGACTGTTGCAAAGACAACATATACAATCAAGAAGTTAAAGAAGGGCAAAACATATTATGTTAAGGTTCGCGGTATTAACGGAAAAGTTGTAGGAAAATGGTCAAAGGCTAAAAAAATAAAAATTAAAAAATAAGAATAAATCATTGTATTATTCTTTTCTTTCCCTTAAATATAGTTAGTTACAACGGAGGTCGTCACTAGGTGGCGACCTTTGTTTTATTGGTTTCAGACCAATAAAAACCCCTTCAGGGCTAGCCTGAGGGCGTAAGCGGCTGGCGGACCATTCAATGCCTCTTTAGAGGCGGCTGGTATCATAGGCTTATAGCCGCAGAGCAAACCACCAGCTGAGCTGGTGGTCATGATTTCTAATGACAAACTTTGCATTTTTTATAACCTAGTTTTTTTGCTTTAGAAAGTTTCATTTTTTTGATTGATTTAGAACGCCTTAATGTTCGACATGTTTTTCTAACGTGGTATTTCTTTCCACTTTTGGTTGCTACGTAGACTTTCTTTGTTTTTGCTTCTATCTGGATAGTAGAAGAAGGTAGAACAGCAGGAAGTGAAGTGAAAACAAGTGAAAAAGAAATGATTAATATTGCCGATCCTTTTTTAAATTTCATCATATTTTTGTCCTCCGTACATTAATATGTTGTTATTATAACATAATCTATTATAAAAAACAGTAAATAAAATCACCAAAATCATGCTCATTCTTGAAAAAGCGTAGTGTTTTAGTTATAATGTAAATTACGTGTACTTTAGTGTGGTGACATAAAAAAGCAAAATATCACAATAAACTACATAAGATTTATAATAGAAAAGAAGGAATAAAAAGATGAAAAATACTCTTGAAATCAGATGGCACGGTCGTGGTGGTCAGGGTGCCAAGACAGCAGCACTTCTGTTGGCAGAAGTGGCATTTAAGACAGGAAAAAATGCACAGGGATTTCCTGAATACGGTCCAGAGCGTATGGGAGCTCCTATTACAGCTTATGACAGAATAAGTGATAGTCCAATCAGAGTTCATTCAAATATCTACACTCCTCAGTTTGTGGTAGTTGTGGATGAGACATTACTTGAATGTGTTGATGTTACAGCGGGACTTAGGGAAGATGGTGCGATTTTAATTAACACTTCAAGAAGTAAAGAAGAAATTATTCCATATTTAAAAGGATATAAAGGAAAAGTGTATACAGTAGACGCAAGACAGATTGCCATGGATACATTAGGAAAGAATTTTCCTAACTCACCAATGCTTGCAGCTATTGTAAAGGTTACAGGTGTCATTGATGACGAAACCTTCCTGAGAGAAATGGAAGGCTCATTCAAGCACAAATTCGCAAAGAAGCCAGAGGTTGTAAAGGGCAATATGGAAGCTCTTCGCATTGCATTGAAGGAGGTTAAGTAATGGCAAAGTCAGATATAACAAAATTAGGACAGGATGTTGCATGGCAGGATGTGACAAGAGGAAACTGTATTGTAGGCAGTGGAACCACTAGAGAATTTATTACAGGTGACTGGACAAATGTGGCTCCTGTAGTAGATGAAGAAAAATGTAAACATTGTCTTTTGTGTGTACCGGTTTGCCCGGACAGCGCAATTTCCGTAAAGGATTACAAGAGACAGCCTATAGATTATGATCACTGCAAGGGCTGTGGCATTTGCGTAAAAGCATGCCCGTTCAATGCTTTGAAGATGGAGGTGAAATAGTATGCCAAAGAGAGTTTTATTATCAGGAAATGAAGCGGTAGCGACTGCTCTTCGTCAGATTAACCCTGATGTATTTCCAGCATTCCCTATCACACCTTCAACAGAAGTACCACAGTATTTCTCAAACTATGTTGCAAACGGATTGGTTGATACAGAATTTATTACAGTAGAAAGTGAGCATAGCTCAATGTCTGCTGCAATGGGTGCATCAGCTGCAGGTGCCAGAGCACTCACAGCTACATCATCAGCGGGTCTTGCATTTATGTGGGAAGTATTAGGTGTTGCCGCATCAAGTAGATTGCCGGTTGGTCTTGCGGCAGTATGTAGAGCTCTTACAGGACCTCTTAATATTAACTGTGACCACTCAGATACAATGGGAGCAAGAGATTCGGGCTGGATTCAGATTTATGCTGAAGACAATCAGGAAGCTTATGACAATATGGTTATGGCCTTCAATATCGCAGAGCACAAGGATGTAATGCTTCCAATTATGATTTGCCAGGATGGTTTTATCACAAGTCATGCTGTAAATGATATGGAATTATTAGATGACCTGACTGTAAAGGAATTTGTTGGGGAGAGAGAGCCGGTTGATTATCTCTTAAATCCGGAAGAAAAATTTGCAGTAGGTCCTTACGCAGTGTCAGATTACTATATGGAATCACGTAAGGCACAGGCACATGCTATGGAAAATGCAAAGCAGGTTATTCTTGATGTTGCAAAAGAATTTGAAAAGATTTCAGGACGTAAGTACGGACTGATTGAAGAATACAAGATGGATGATGCTGAATATGCAGTAGTAATTATTGGTTCAGCAGCAGGTACAACAAAGGAAGCTATTGACCAGATGAGAGAAGACGGCGAAAAGGTTGGTCTTATTAAGATTCGCTCATTCAGACCATTCCCTGGTCCGGAAATTGCAAAATCACTTAAGAAGTGTAAAGCAGTTGCAATTATGGACAGAAGTGAAGCTTTTTCGACAAATGGTGGTCCTGTTGGTGCAGAGACAATGCAGGCAATGTATTCAGAGGGTTGTACTGCGAAGGCTATCAATATTATGTATGGTATTGGTGGTAGAGACGTAAGAGTAGAAGATATGATTGGTGTATATGAGACGTTGAAGGAAATCGCTGCAACAGGAAAGACAGGCGATGTTTACAGATACATGGGATTAAGAGACAAGGAGGCAAAATAAATGGGTTACAATTTTAGAGAAACAATGAACAAACCGGAAAGATTTGCTCCTGGTCATAGAATGTGCGCTGGTTGCGGCGCTACAATCGCAGCAAGAAACGTTCTTCGTGGTCTTCATGAAGGGGACAAGGCTGTTATCGGCTGTGCTACAGGATGTTTGAATGTATCATCATTCCAGTATCCTTATGTTGCATGGGAAGACAGCTATATTCACAGTGCTTTTGAAAATGCCAGCTCAACAATGAGTGGTGTTGCAGGAGCATACGCGGCAATGAAGCGTAAAGGCAAAATCAATGATGATTATAGATTCATCGTATTTGGTGGTGATGGTGGTACATATGATATTGGTATCCAGTCATTATCAGGTGCTATGGAGCGTGGAACAAATTATACATATGTATGCTATGACAACGGTGCATATATGAATACAGGTACACAGCGTTCATCAGCTACACCAATGTATGCTGACACAACAACTACACCTGTCGGCTCACAGTCAAATGGTAAGGAGCAGTACAGAAAGGACCTTGCAGCTATTCTTGCAGCTCATGATGTTCCATATGTTGCCCAGACTACATTCTTCAATGGAATGAAGGACCTGCACACAAAGGCTGAGAGAGCTATCTATACAGAGGGTCCGGCGTTCTTAAATATTTGCGCTCCATGTCCAACAGGATGGAAATACAAGACTGATGATATTATGGAAATATGTCGTTTGGCAGTTGAGACAAATTACTGGCCATTGTTCGAGGTTATCGAGGGCAAGTGGATTGTAAACTATCAGCCTAAAAACAGACTTCCAATTGAAGAATTCCTTAGAACACAGGGAAGATTCAAACACTTATTCAAGCCGGAAAATGAACATCTTATCGAAAAATATCAGAAGGAAGTTGATAGAAGATGGGAAGACTTGATGTTTAAGTGTAGCAGATAGTATTTTCAAGTTTTTGATAAAAAGCAGGTAGAATATGATTTTTGAATATAACAGAGACAGTGAAGCTTTATATAATGTATTAAAGTTTCGGGCAAAAAAGGAAAACTTGATAGTTAAAAAAGAGAAAGACAAAATTAGTGTGTGGGTTGATCCGCAAAATGCAAATGAAGGTTTGGCAATGATTCCTGTTGTATTTAAAGGAACTCTATATGATTCAGACGAAGGGTGCAAGTTGTCAGGAAGATTTACATACGGTTTTTTGTATGAAACGTTGCTTTGGTTCTCTTTGATGCTGATTGTACTTAGAACAGCATTATCAATTTATTTGAATCAAACAAAGAATATTATTCTTTGCGCTATTGTCTCAGTTTTGTTTGTAGCAGTTGTTATTGTTGTGATAACAAAGAGCAAGCAGGCGAAAATAAAAATAAAAGAGACATTATCTAATTTAAACAAAAAATAAATTATATATAAAGAACTTTAACAAATTAAAGTGGTAAGCAATTAAAGGTTGACAGATAATCGGACATCTTTTATTATTATATTTGTAGTACCAAGGGTGGTAGTATGTTTTTACTACCACTCTTTTTCTATATTATTCTATATATTCTATAAATAAAAAGGAGAAATAATTATGAGTTTTGCGGATATCATTTCAAAAATTGATGATTTTGTATGGGGTCCTGTAATGTTATGTCTGCTTGTAGGAACAGGTATTTTTCTTACAATTAAATTAAAATTCAGACCTTGGAGAAACTTGGGATATGCTCTTAGAAGCACACTCAGCAAAGAAGCTAGAAAAACTGACAGAGGCGAGGGTGATGTTTCACCGTTTTCAGCGCTCACAACTGCTCTTGCAGCAACAATCGGAACAGGTAACATCGTAGGTGTTGCCACAGCTATGGTTTCCGGCGGTCCTGGTGCATTAGTATGGATGTGGATTTCAGCCTGCTTCGGACTGACATCAAAGTTTAGTGAGTGTATGCTTGCGATTAAATATCGTGAGGTAAACGAAAAGGGCGAAATGTCTGGTGGACCAATGTACACAATGAAGAAGGGCTTTAAGAACAAAAAGCTTGGAGTAGCATTAGGTATGGCATTCGCAATCTTCGCTGTTATTGCTTCATTCGGTATTGGTAATATGACACAGGCAAACTCAATTGCTGAATCACTCAACAGTACATTCAATTTGGATAAGGCACTTGTGGGTGTGATTTTAACAGTACTTAGTTTAGTTATTATTGTTGGTGGTATTAAGAGTATTTCAAAGGTATCATCAATAGTAGTGCCGGTTATGGCTATATTCTATGTAGTAGCCGGATTGCTGGTTATTATTATCAATATTAAAAACGTACCGGCCGGTGTAGTAATGATTTTTAAGATGGCATTCAGTTTTAAAGCTGTAAGCGGTGGTGCGCTTGGTATGATTACTGCATCAATGATGAACGCTATGAGATATGGTGTTGCCCGTGGTGTATTCTCAAACGAAGCCGGTATGGGTTCAGCAGCTATCACTGCAGCGGCAGCAACAACAGATGATCCGGTTAGACAGGGTTATATTAATATGACAGGTACATTCTGGGACACAATTGTTGTATGTACAATCACAGGTCTTTGTATAGCATCATCAGGATGTCTTGGAATGACAGATGCAAATGGGGAGTTAGTTGTAGGTGCGGCACTCACAATCGCAGCATTCTCATCTGCATTAGGAAAACTTGGTGGTATTTTAGTTACAATAGGTATTGCACTTTTTGCTTTCTCAACAATTCTTGGATGGGAATATCACGGTGAAAAAGCTTTTGAGTACATTTTAAACACACACAAATTCAACATCGTATACAGAGTAGTTTTTTCATTGGTTGTATTTGTCGGTGCAACAACAGCTCTCGATATAGTTTGGAACTTCTCAGATATCGCAAATGCTCTTATGGCTATACCAAACTTGATTTCAATGTTAGTATTAAGCGGAGTTATCGCAAAGGAAGTAGAAAGATTCCAGCCTGTAATTGACGCTGAAAAGAAAGCTAGAAAAGAAGCTAAAAAGAATAAATAATAATTATACATAGTAAAGTTACATTTTATAAACACACAAATGTTTATGGAGAAATGCTTAAAAGGGATAAAGGCTATAATGTCTTTGTTCCTTTTTTGTTTGTGAAAATTTTGTGAATAGTCTGTTTTAATGAATTGTTAACATATATTTCATTGAAAAAAACTATAGATTGTTATAGAATTTTATGGAAAAACGTTAAAGCGATTGACGAAAGGATTATTACAATGACGAAATTTTGCGTTAAAAAACCTTATTTGACTTTAGTTTCAGTTGTGATTGTATTGGTTATTGGTTTTGTAAGTCTTACAAAAATGCAGACAGACCTTTTACCGGATATGGAATTGCCATATATGGTTGTTATTACAACTGAACCGGGAGCAGCGCCTGAAAAAGTTGAAAGTGACGTTACAGAGGTTATGGAAAGTAATCTGGGTACTGTAAACGGAGTTAAGAATATAACAAGTGTTTCAGCAGAAAACTACAGCATGGTTATGTTGGAGTTTGCAAGTGATACAGATATGAATTCGGCGCTTGTCAGAGTGTCACAGGCTATAGATTCAGTTACACTTCCTGATAATTGTGGAAAGCCAAATATCATGGAAATAAGTATGGATATGATGGCTACAATGTATGCCAGTATCGAATATGATGGCAAGGACATAAAGGATATGTCCAAGTTTACTAAGGATGTAATCGTTCCATACATAGAGAGACAGGATGGTGTGGCCAGCGTTTCGAGTAGTGGTTCTGTAGAAGACTCAGTAGAAATTAAGCTTGATAAAAAGAAAATTGATAAGATTAACGATAAAATTTTGTATAACAGCAATGAAAAGCTCAAAGAGGCACAGGACAAAATAGATGAAGCCAAGGTCAAATTGGATGATGCTGAAAAGAAAATTTCATCCGGACAAAGCGAGTTAGAAACAAAGCAGAAAAAGACGAATAATAAGTTGGCAAAAGCATCTGTTGAGATTAATAAAGCTCAGGCTACTCTTGCGGCTTATGAAGCGAGTTTAAATAGTTTAAAGGCCAGCAAGGCGGCTCTTGAGGGAGAAAAGAGTGCATATGAGAAGGCAAAGATTGAAGATACATATAAGCAGCTAGACAAAACCTTTGCAACAATGCGTGCAAGTATGAGCTCAATGGAAAGTTCTCTTGGATTCACAATACCATCAAGTATAGAGGAGGCATTGGAAGAACCTGACAATATTCCAAAGCTTCAGGCATTAGTTGCAAATAACGGAAGTGAAGAACAATCAAAGCAGCTGACAAAAGATAATCTTCAGAAATTATACAATATTGTTAAAGTAAGATTGCCTCAAATTGACACTGAACTTGCAAACTTAGAAACTGAGATTGCAGCTCAGGAGGCAATAGTAAAAAAATTGAAGAGCCAGATGAAGGGGTTGGATTCAAATCAGTCAAAGGTAATTGCCGGGGGATATTCCGCGGCGGCTGGGTTTGGTTCAGCAAGCGCTCAGCTGGCAGCAGGCCAGCAGCAGATTGATTCAGCTAAAGAAGAATTAGAAAATGGCCAGAAAACTTTAGATGACTCAAAAGAAGCGGTAATAGAAAATTCTAATATTGATACATTGTTATCATTGGAAACATTGTCACAGCTTATTGCTGCACAGAATTTTTCAATGCCTGCAGGATATATTAATGACGAGAATGATAATCAGTGGCTTGTTAAGGTAGGACAGGAATATGAGAGCACCGAAGAACTTAAAAATATGGTTCTCACAAAAATAAAAGGTGTTGGCACTATAAAGCTGTCAGATGTTGCTGACATTACAATTATTGATAATGAGGGCGATAGCTATGCAAAGATAAATGGAAAGTCAGCAATTCTTCTTTCTATATTCAAAGCGAGTACAACAAATACAAGTGAAGTGTCTGACAATTTGAATGATGCATTTGACGAGCTCGAAGGAAAATACGAAGGACTTAGCATTACACCGATGGTGAATCAGGCTGATTACATTTCAATGATGCTTCACAGTATTTTGACAAGTATTCTCATGGGGGCAATTCTTGCAATTATTGTTCTTGCATTGTTTTTAAAGGATGTCAGACCGACACTGATAGTCGCTTTTAGTATTCCTTTTAGTGTTCTTTTTGCAGTTATTATAATGTACTTTTCAAATATAACTTTAAATGCAATGTCACTTGCAGGACTTTGTTTTGGTATAGGAATGCTTGTGGACAACTCGATAGTAGTTATTGAAAATGTATATAGACTTAGAAACCATGGAATATCACCGGCCAGAGCAGCAGTGCAGGGCGCAAAGCAGGTTGTAGCACCTATTATTGCATCGACACTTACAACAATATGTGTATTCCTGCCAATGGTATTTGTAAATGGATTAGTAAGCCAGCTTTTGATACCATTTTCACTTACAATATCATACGCTCTGATAGCTTCTCTTATTGTTGCATTGACAGTTGTTCCAACAGCGGGATCAATTGTGCTTAAGAAAACATCAGATAAAGAACACAAATGGTTTGACAAGGTTAAAGACATATATGGGCTTGCAATCGATTACTGTTTGAAGCATAAGGTTGTTCCAATTACAATAGCAATAGTATTGTTTGTTATTTGTGTATTCCAATCATTTAGAACAGGACTGGTAATGATGGGAGATACAGACAGTGATCAGATTACAATCACAATGACACTTGATGAGGAAACCGATAAGGAAACAGCCTACAAGACAGCCGACAAAGTTATGGGAATTGTTGAGAAAATCGATGGGGTAGCAAAGGTAGCTGCTATGGATGGAAATGCAACAGCTACAACTGCTTCTCTCGGTGCATTGTCAGAGGACAATTATACACAATTTATGTTCTTTATAATTCCGGACGAGGATATTAAATCATCAAGGGAATTTAGAAATATAAGAAAAGAAATAGAAAAGAAAACTGCAAAAGTTGATTGTGAAGAAATAATAGTTTCATCATCGGGAATGGGTGACAGCTCAAGTATGATGAGCTCCGGTTTGCAGATTAACATTTACGGTGAAGACCAGGAAGTGTTGAAATCAATTAGCCAGGATATTATGAAAATGGTTGAGAAAGAAAAAGGCTTTGAAAATATTACTAATGGCTTGGAACAATCAGATAAGCAGCTGCATATTGAGATAGACAAAAATAAAGCGGCAAAATACGGTCTCACTACAGCACAGATTTTCCAACAGATTTCAACAGAACTGACAACTGAAAAGGAAGTTGGAACATTTACAATTGATGGCTCAGATATGAATGTTAATATCGTTGACGAGACAGACAAGATGACATATGACAACATCCTTGATAGAGAAGTAACTGCAACACAGATGGACGATGAAGGAAATCAGGTAACAAAGAAATACAAGCTTTCTAAATTTGCCAAGGTAGTTGAGGAGGACAGTGCAGATTCAATCAGCAGAGAAAATCAGGTTAGATATCTTTCAGTAAAAGCAGAGGCAAAAGAGGGTGAAAATGTTACGCTTCTCTCAAGAAATGTTCAGAAGGCTATTGATGAGTATGATGTGCCTGATGGATATACAGTTGAAATTCAGGGAGAAACAGAACAGGTAATGGATATGCTGGTACAGCTTTTGCAGGCTATACTTTTAGGATTCCTGCTAATCTATCTGATTATGGTTGCACAGTTCCAGAGTTTACTTTCACCATTTATTATAATCTTTACAATCCCACTTGCGTTTACAGGTGGTATGATTGGACTTATGCTTTTTGGTGAGCCAATTTCTGCTATGGCACTTATGGGATTTATGATTTTGATGGGAACTGTAGTTAACAATGGTATTGTGTTTGTTGACTATGTAAATCAGTTGAGAATTCAGGGAATAGACAAGAGAAAAGCTCTGATTACAACGGGTAAGGTTCGTATGAGACCGATTCTTATGACAGCTCTTACAACAATTCTGTCAATGTCAGTGCTTGTATTTTCAACAGACGCAGGTAACGCAATGCAGAAGCCTATGGCTATTGTTGTTTGCTTTGGACTTATATATGCGACATTTATGACATTGTTTATCGTACCGGTTATGTATGATATTTTGTATCGCAAGACTCCAAAGGTAATAGATGTCGGAGAAGACAATCTTGACGACGTTCCGGACGAAGCTGTTGAGGTTGCAAATAATTTGTAAAAAATATATAATTATTGGGCGGAAAGAGAAATATATTAAGGTGCTATTATTTTCAAAAAGTCAAAGTGAGATTAAGGGAGGACAAAATGAAATTAATAGAGATTAGTGAACTGTATAAAAATACTGACAAGTATATCAATACAGAAGTAGAAGTTGGAGGATGGGTTAGGAGCATCAGAGATTCAAAGACATTTGGATTTATAACAATCAATGATGGAACCTTCTTTCAACCAATCCAGGCTGTATACAGCGATGGATTAGACAATTTTGCTCAGATATCAAAGACAAATATTGGTGCGGCTTTGATAGTAAAAGGAACTTTGGTGGCAACACCAAACGCAAAGCAGCCATTTGAAATTCAGGCGAGTGAAGTATTAGTTGAGGGCGACAGCACTTCAGACTATCCACTTCAGAAAAAGAGACATTCATTTGAATATTTGAGAACAATTTCACACCTTAGACCTAGAACAAACACATTCCAGGCAGTATTCAGAGTTCGTTCACTATGTGCATATGCTATCCACAAATTCTTCCAGGAGCAGGGATTTGTATATGTCCACACACCACTTATCACAGGAAGTGACTGTGAGGGCGCCGGAGAAATGTTTCAGGTTACAACAATGGATTTAAATAACATACCAAAGGATGAAGATGGCAATGTTGATTTTAAGGAAGACTTTTTCAACAAGCCAACAAATCTTACAGTGTCAGGACAGCTTAACGGTGAGACATATGCTATGGCATTCAAGAAGATTTATACTTTTGGTCCAACATTTAGAGCTGAAAATTCAAACACAACACGTCATGCGGCAGAGTTTTGGATGATTGAGCCGGAAATCGCGTTCGCTGATTTGGCAGATGATATGGAGCTTGCCGAAAACATGATAAAATATGTAATCAATTATGTTTTAGAAAATGCTCCGGAGGAAATGAATTTCTTCAACAGCTTTGTTGACAAGGGCTTGCTCGACAGATTAAATCTTGTTGCAAATTCAGACTTTGGTAGAATCACATACACAGATGCAATCAAGGAATTAGAAAAACATAATGATGAGTTTGAATACAAAGTAAGCTGGGGAGCAGACTTACAGACAGAGCATGAGAGATATCTCACAGAGCAGGTATTCAAACGTCCTGTATTTGTAACTGATTATCCAAAGGAAATCAAAGCTTTCTATATGAAGCTCAACGAAGATGGTAAGACAGTTGCAGCTATGGACTGCTTAGTTCCGGGCATAGGAGAAATCATTGGTGGAAGCCAGAGAGAAGAAAACTACGATATTTTGGTTGATAGAATGAAAGAGCTTGGTCTAAATGAAGAGGATTATGATTTCTATCTTGACCTCAGAAAGTATGGAACTGCGAGACATGCAGGCTTTGGACTTGGATTTGAAAGAATGATAATGTACCTCACAGGAATGTCAAATATTCGTGATGTTATTCCGTTCCCAAGAACAGTAAACAATTGTGAATTATAATGAATAAAGATTTTTAGTGAAGTTGTGGACAGCTGTCCACAACTTTTTAAGTATGGATTTAAGAAAGTCTTAAGAATTATATGTTATATATATTAATTATTAAATAATATCCTATAACTACATAAATATTTATGAAACTTTTTACGGAGGAAGAGATGTATAACGTTTTGGTTTGTGATGATGACAAGGAAATAGTAGAGGCAATTGAAATCTATTTGACAAAAGAAGGTTACAATGTGCTAAAGGCATACGACGGAGTGGAGGCAATAGAGCAGCTTGAAAGAAACGACATTCAGCTTTTGCTTATTGATGTTATGATGCCTAGATTGGACGGCTTGAGAGCAACTCTCAAGATTAGGGAAAATAGCAGCATACCTATTATTATTTTGTCAGCTAAGTCAGAGGATTCGGACAAGATTATAGGTCTTGATGTTGGAGCTGATGACTACATTACAAAGCCATTTAATCCACTGGAGCTTACAGCCAGAGTTAAATCACAGCTCCGCCGTTACACAAAGCTTGGAACAATCGCAGAGGTTAAGAGCAACACATATATAGTGGGAGGTCTTGAGATTGATGATGATTGCAAGAAGGTAACTGTAGATGGCGAGGAAGTAAAGCTAACTCCTATTGAATACAATATTCTTTTGTTTTTGACAAAGAACGCAGGAAGAGTATTCAACATCGACCAGATATATGAAAATGTATGGGACGAGGAGGCGATAGCAACTGACAATACAGTGACAGTACATATCAGGCACATCCGTGAAAAAATCGAAATTAATCCAAAGGAACCCAGATACTTGAAAGTAGTGTGGGGCATTGGATACAAGGTTGAAAAGATGTAGAGAAGGGATGAAAAAATATGGCAAAAAAAATAACACTTCATATTACGATTTTACTGCTTGCAGCAGTCAGCTTGATTTGTTGGACAAATGTAGCTTATATAGAGGTGAATAATGTATCAAAAGATGGATTAGAAGAGCACTATAAAGAAACATATATGAATATTTCCTACGATGCTGTACAGTATGCCGTTGCCAAATCAAACGGAGAGGAAATATATGGAAATGAAATAGACGAAGACGGTATGGTGTTTGATGGAGATTTTGTCTATTATATTAAATTAAAAGATGGTGATAGTTATAGCGAAATCAGCAACGTTGACGTAAAGGATTCTATATTTACTGAACAGGATTTTGATAATATAGTGACTTATTCAAAAAGCAACAATGCATGGACCGGGGATGAGGACATTATAAGTTATCTTAAGAATAACTTGAACTATCTGGATGATAAAAACCAAATAGAGGAAATGAGATTTGCAGTAGATAATGAGTATGATAATGATGGCTCGCTTGCATATTATCACAATCAAATAAAGGATGCGCCGACAAAAGAAGAGTATGAGTTAAATGCAAAAAATGAAGCTAATTATATTACAATAGCTGTGGGTTCCATTGTACTTTCTTTAGTACCGTTTTTCATTTTGATGGTTCTTGCCGGACATAAAAGAAAAAATGACAAAGCAAGCTTATGTGAAATTGACAGAGCGTGGCTTGACGTGGTTGGTGGCGTTATTATGGTGGCGATTATTTGCGCAGTCGAAGTATTGGTTGAACTGTTTGGACATTACAGAGAATTGTTTGAAATACTCGTTATAGTTGTCGGTGTTGCATCAGTGGAGCTTATAATTCTAATATGCGAGAGCTTTATGAGAAGATTTAAAACACACCAGTTAATGTCAACTACACTTACAGGAAAGATATTAAAGTGGATTAAGAAAATCGTAGTAAAGATAATTAGATTTGTAAAGCGTATTATAGCTGCCGGAAGTTCAAAGCTTAATCTTACAACAAAAGTTATTCTATTTGCTGGAGCAATGTTTGGATATGCCTTTGTTGTGTTTATGTGGTGCGCGGCAACCTGCATGGATGACTTCTTTGATTTCTTAGTTTTGCTTATGGCAATTGCGGCATTAATCGCAGTGATGTGTGGTGTGATATGGAATTATTTTGATGAGCTTGAAGATATTGTTGAAGGTACCCGCAAAATAACTGAAGGAAATATGAATTATCAAATACAGAGAGAAATTAAATTCCCTTCAAATAAAAAATTAAAAGAATCAGTGAACAGTATCGGCGAAGGTCTCAATCATGCTGTAGAAAAAAGTATGAAAGACGAAAGAATGAGAACAGAGCTTATAGCAAATGTGTCACACGATTTAAAAACACCGCTTACTTCAATTATCAATTATGTAGATTTGTTAAAGGAAGAAGGTCTTGAGAGTGAAAATGCACAGAAATATTTAAATATATTAGACCAGAAATCAATGAGACTTAAACATCTCACAGAGGATTTGGTAGAGGTGTCAAAGCTTACATCAGGAGTGATTACACTCGACAGAGAAAAGCTTGATATTGTTCAGCTTATTAACCAGAGCTTAGCTGAGTTTGATGACAAATTCAGCCAAAGAAATATCAGTGTTATAAAAACCATAAGCGAACAGCCAATATGGGTGATGGCAGATGGCAGAAAGACATGGAGGGCATTTGACAACTTATATTCAAATATTTATAAGTATGCGATGTCAGGGACGAGAGCATATATCGATGTTGTGACGAATCAAGACAAGGTTACAATTTCCGTAAAGAATATTTCAGATAATCCTCTTAATTTCAAGCCGGAAGAATTGTTCGAGAGATTTGTAAGAGGAGATGACTCGCGTACAACAGAGGGAAATGGACTTGGTTTGTCAATCGCAAAATCAATTATCGAAAAGCAGGATGGACATATTGAAATCTTTGTGGATGGAGATTTATTTAAGGTCGAAATAACAATGGATAAAATTAAATAATTATTAAAAAAAAGAAGGTATTGTACTTAACTAAAAAGCGAGCGCTCAAAAGCTTAAGTGCAATACCTTTCTTTTTATCACTTTTTCATCAAAATTTCACAAATAACAGTTATTATATAAATTGGAATAATTTTGAAAGGAACGGATTGCTATGAAAAAAAGGAAAATAGCGTGGATAATGATAATGGCAATGGTTGTAGCACTTATGCCAATTTCATCATCCCAAACAGTTGAGGCGTCAACACTAAAAATCAAAAACGTAACTAAAAACAAAAAGACTTTGTATGTCGGCAGTGTATACCAAATCGCTACAAATGCAAAGAAAGCAACTTATTCATCTAGTAATAAAAAGGTTGCAGCAGTTTCAAAAACAGGATTGATTTCGGCTACAAAAAAAGGAAATGCTACTGTAAAGGTGACAAATGCCAAAACAAAGAAAAGTGCAAAATTAAGAGTCAAAGTCAAAAATGTAAAGGCTTATAAGATTAGCAATGTGAGCGGAACATACAATGACAAAGTAAATGTAAAAATTAAAGCTAAAAAAGGTTATGTAGTTTATTACACATTTGGCTCAAAGTTTAAAAAGAAAAACAAAATCAAAAGTAACAAATCAAAGACGTTTACCATATCAAAAACACAAAATTTGAAAGTATATTTTGAAAAGAGTTCAAAGAAAACAAAGATTAGTACGATTAACAAAAAAAGAAAAAAATCGGATAGCTGTGTTACATATCGATATGTTATCAGAAAAACTTCAAGCAGTGAAGATTCAGTGACATCAACAAGTCAAAATGCACATACTACAAATGTAGATGAAACAAGCGCAGAAGTGAAAACTGATATTACAACATCACCAATGGATATGACAACATCTGTAAAAATTGACGAAACTACTGTACAGAATCCTACAATAATAGAACCAACAACACAGAAGCAGACAACAGAGTCAACTACAAATGTTATATCTACAACAACACAGGTGTCCAAACCGTCAGCTCCAATTGGATTGACGTATGCAGGAAATGATAATCTCCCATATTATTTTGCATGGCAGGCGGTTGAAGGCGTTGACTCCTATAATGTCTATTTAAATGATATTATGGTTGATTCAGTGAACGGAACATCAGCAAATCTTTCTGCAAGCTATTTTGAAATTTCAGGAACATACAGCATCTCAGTTACTTCAGTAAAAGACGGTGTTGAATCAGATAAAACTACAATAACGTATGAAGTAACCTCCGGCACAACAACACAGAAACAGACAACTGTACAGACAACAACTATTACTACTACAACAGAGCAAGCAACTGTACAGCCAACAACTGTACAGCCAACAACTCAGTCTACTGAAGAGCCAACAACACAAGGAACAGAAGAACCAACAACAACGGTCACAGTTGATAGTGTTGTATGGAACGGGACAGATCCTGTATATGTATATTTTGATGATGATTCTGTAGAAATAGAGAACGAGGAAGGCAAGGCTCTCACAGGAACAGACATAGAAGTAACGGACAATGAAATAGTTTTAAATAGTTCTGCCACGTACACATTGAGTGGAACTTTGACAGATGGAAATATTGTAATAAAGAAAAATGCAGCAAGCTCCGTGATTGTTTTGAATGGAGTTGACATTAAGAGCTCAACAACATCACCATTGTATGCAAATAAGAAGGCAACAGATTTATCGATTGTTCTTGCAGACGGCTCTACAAATTATTTGACAGGTCCTGAAGCATACACGTTTGAAGAAGGAGAAGATGAGCCGGATGCTGCATTGTTTGCAAAGAAAGCATTGACATTAAAGGGAACCGGTACATTGTACGTAACTGATCCAAATGGAGATGCAATCAAATGTAAAGACAAGCTTACAATTGAATCGGGAAATTATATTGTTAATGCCGGTGATGATGGCATTACAGGCAAGGATGCCATACTAATTAATGGAGGAACTATTGACGTGACATCAGCTGGAGATGGCATAAAGACAAATCTTCAGACAGATGAAACACTCGGATACATCAATATTGCAGGTGGAAATGTAACTGTAAAAGCACAGGGCGATGCAATACAGGCTGATACAAATTTCATAATGACATCCGGCACAGTTGATGTCTCAACTGCATATAACAGTGCGCACGATAGCTTCAAGGGTATTAAGGCTGGTGGAACAATTACAGCAGAGGATGGAACAACATCCCTTGCCGGACTTATCAATATTAAAGGTGGAACTGTAATCTGCAATACGGTTGAAGATGCAATTCACGGTAAAAAGGATATTATTATTGAAGGCGGAAATATTACTGCTGTTTCATACAGTGATGGCATTCAGGCGGAGTATAATCTGACGATAAAAGGAAAAGATACTGTTGTAGATGTTACAACTAAAAAGAATTCGAGCTACACATTTATAGACAGCTGGAAAGGTATAAAGGCAGGTGTTGCCAGCGATACTGATGTCACAGCAGAGGGAGAACTTAACATAGAAGAAGGAACTATCACTGTTGATACAACTGCGGCAGGAACACGTACAGAACAAAACAGTGAAGGCGATGATGCTGTACACAGTAATAACAACCTCACAATCTCAGGAGGTACTGTAACAGTTGCAGCAGGTGATGATGCATACCATGCAGACAACAAACTTACTATAAGTGGAGGAAAAGTTACAGCTACAACATCTTATGAAGGTATTGAAGGATATGAAATCTATCTCAATGATGGAACGACAAATATAACATCCCGTGATGATGGAGTGAACGCAGCCGGAGGAAATGACAGCTCGGGAAATACAAATGACAATCCTTGGGGTGGAAACTTTGGTGGCATGGGACAAAGCTCAAGCACAGGTACGCTCTATATTAACGGTGGTGTACATACAGTTCAGGTTGAAGGTGACGGACTTGATTCAAATGGCGACATTTATATGACAGGTGGAGAAGTGTATGTTTACGGTCCGACATCAGGTGGCAATGGAATACTTGATTACGGAGACAATAATAACAAGTTTGAGAAGAGTGGTGGATTGTTGATAGGTGCCGGAACATCATCTATGGCAGTTTATCCAACATGCACAAGTGGAGCTGTCGCTGTATATAATGTCAGTGGCAGTGCTAACAAAGTATGTTCAATCAATGATGGAACAAAAACTTATACATTCACACCTACAAAATCATATTCAATGGTTATTATTTCAACACCAGATATGACGTCAGGAACATCATATACACTTACATACAATGGAAGCAGTACATCATCTGCCACAGCAAACACAACGGGCAGCAGCAACTCGACAGGAGGAAGCAGACCGGGTGGCAGAGGATAAAAATATTTGGTATAATGTAATAGGAAGTGAAATTGCCTATAAAAAAAGCGCTTGACATTAGTCGAGTGCTTTTTTATAATTATATGGCATGCGTTAAACGGGATTACTATGCCCGTTTGAGCAAATACAATGTGATTAACACATAATTCTAATGAAAGGAGAAAAGAAATGCCTACATTTAACCAGTTAGTTAGAAAAGGACGTAAGTCAGCAGTTAAGAAGTCTACTGCTCCAGCTTTGTTAAAGAGCTACAATTCATTAAACAAGAAAATGAATGATACAGCATCACCACAGAAGCGTGGCGTATGTACAGCAGTTAAGACAGCTACACCTAAGAAGCCTAACTCAGCTCTTAGAAAGATTGCCAGAGTTCGTCTTTCAAATGGTATCGAAGTAACAAGCTACATTCCAGGTGAAGGTCATAACCTTCAGGAGCATAGTGTTGTTCTTATCCGTGGTGGTAGAGTAAAAGACTTACCAGGTACAAGATATCATATCATTAGAGGTACTCTTGATACTGCAGGTGTTGCAAACAGACGCCAGGCACGTTCAAAGTACGGTGCTAAGAAGCCTAAAGCAGGCAAATAGTAAGGATGGCTTAAATAAGCCAATCACAGGTTGAATGATTTGTGACGGTTATTAGGATTATTGTGTAAACATATACAAGAGGTCCAAAGCCGTGAGCAAGGACACAACTCATGTGAGTACCGAAGATCTAATCGCATAGAATACTATGCAAAACGGGAATTTTGATAGAATTCCGACAAAATAGGAATAAATATGAAAATTCCGGCAAAATTGATTAAGGAGGGAAGTAACATGCCACGTAAAGGACATACTCAGAAAAGAGAAGTATTAGCAGATCCAATGTACAACAGCATTGTTGTTACTAAGTTAATTAACAACATCATGTTAGATGGTAAGAAGGGCGTAGCTCAGAAGATCGTTTACGGTGCATTCGATAGAATTAAGGAGCAGACAGGTAAGGAAGCTCTTGAAGTATTCGAAGAAGCTATGAACAACGTTATGCCAGCTCTTGAAGTTAAGGCTAGACGTATCGGTGGTGCAACATATCAGGTACCTATCGAAGTAAGACCAGCTAGAAGACAGGCTTTAGGTCTTCGTTGGATCACATTGTTCTCACGTCAGAGAAGCGAGAAGACAATGGAAGAAAGATTAGCTAATGAAATTATGGATGCAGCTAACAACACAGGTGCGTCAGTTAAGAGACGTGAAGATATGCATAAGATGGCTGAAGCTAACAAGGCTTTCGCTCACTACAGATTCTAATCGTTTCGTATTAAATTAGAAAAAAGATAGTTTAAAATAAACTAAATTAAAAACAAGGAGGAAAAACCTTTGGCTGGAAGAGAATATCCATTAGACAGAACCAGAAATATAGGTATCATGGCTCATATCGATGCTGGTAAGACAACATTGACAGAGCGTATCTTATATTACACTGGTGTAAATTACAAAATTGGTGAAACTCATGATGGTGCTTCAACTATGGACTGGATGGAGCAGGAGCAGGAAAGAGGTATTACTATCACATCTGCTGCTACAACATGCCACTGGACATTAGAAGATCATCATAAACCAAAGGCCGGCGCTTTAGAGCATCGTATCAACATCATTGATACACCGGGACACGTTGACTTTACAGTAGAAGTAGAACGTTCACTTCGTGTATTAGATGGTGCTGTAGGTGTATTTGATGCTAAGGCTGGTGTAGAACCACAGTCAGAAAATGTATGGCGTCAGGCTGATACTTACAATGTACCTCGTTTGGCTTTCATCAACAAGATGGACAAAATGGGTGCGGATTTCTTTTATTCAGTTCAGACAATCATTGATCGTTTGGGCAAAAATGCTATTCCGGTTCAGATTCCAATCGGCAAGGAAGACGATTTCGCAGGACTTGTAGATTTGTTTGAAATGGAAGCATATTACTATAAAGATGATAAGGGTGAAGACATCGAAATCACAGAAATTCCTGATGATTTAAAGGATCTTGCTAATGAATGGCACGAGAACTTAATCGAGAAGATTTGTGAATTAGATGACGACCTTATGATGCAGTATCTTGAAGGTGAAGAACCTTCAATTGATGAACTTAAGAAGGTTCTCAGAAGAGCAACTATCGCTTGTGAAGCAGTTCCTGTATATCTTGGTTCTGCATACAAGAACAAGGGTGTTCAGAAGATGTTAGACGGTGTTATCGAATTTATGCCTGCACCAACAGATATCCCTGATATTACAGGTACAGATGAAGAAGGTAATGAAGTTATCAGAAAATCTTCTGATGAAGAGCCATTCTCAGCTTTGGCATTCAAGATTATGGCTGACCCATTCGTAGGTAAGCTTGCATTCTTCAGAGTTTACTCAGGTACAATGAACTCAGGTTCATATGTATTAAATGCTACAAAGGGGAAGAAGGAACGTGTAGGTCGTATCCTTCAGATGCATGCGAACTCAAGATCTGAGTTAGACAAGGTTTACTCAGGTGATATCGCAGCTGCAGTTGGTTTCAAGTTTACAGGTACTGGTGACACAATCTGTGATGAACAGCACCCGGTAATCTTAGAATCAATGGAATTCCCAGAGCCAGTTATCGAGCTCGCTATTGAGCCAAAGACAAAAGCTGGTCAGGGCAAGATGGGTGAAGCTTTAGCAAAGCTTGCTGAAGAAGATCCAACATTTAGAGCACATACAAACGAAGAAACAGGACAGACAATCATCGCTGGTATGGGTGAGTTACACTTGGAAATCATCGTTGACAGACTTCTCCGTGAATTTAAGGTAGAAGCTAACGTTGGTGCACCTCAGGTTGCATACAAGGAAACATTCACTAAGGCAGTTGATGTAGATAGCAAATATGCTAAGCAGTCTGGTGGTCGTGGACAGTACGGTCACTGTAAGGTTAAGTTCGAGCCAATGGATCCAAACGGTGAAGAATTATTCAAGTTTGAATCTACAGTAGTTGGTGGTAACATTCCTAAGGAATATATCCCAGCTGTTGGAGAAGGTATCGAAGAAGCTGCACAGTCAGGTATTATCGCAGGATTCCCAGTACTTGGTATCAGCGCTACAGTATATGATGGATCTTACCATGAGGTCGATTCATCAGAAATGGCATTCCACATCGCCGGTTCTATGGCGTTCAA
>CAZWAG010000012.1:0-34105 GCA_964631845.1 uncultured Eubacterium sp. | reverse complement strand
AAGCTATAAATGAGACAATTAAGAATACCAGCAGTGACCATATGATTCCTGTTTTGCTAAGACCATTTCCCACACTGGTAGCAACCAATGACAATACTGCGTAAGGTGTGAGTTCAACTATAAACTCTAATGCTTTAAAGATAATTAATTTAAAAGCCTCAACAAAATCTTTAAATGGCTGAACCTTTTCTCTGTTTTCATTTGCTACCAACACATAACATACAGCTATTAAAATAGCAAATAAAATAACCGGAATAGTGTTTTCCTCAGCAATATCCGAAATAACATTTCTAGGGAAAAATCCTACGAACACTTCCGAAAACGATCTTACAGATGTCTCAAAAGAGCTTGCGTCTGCACCAGCTATTGAAAGGTATGAGTTTTTTCCGATACCAAATGTCAGACCAAGTCCCAAAGCCAATATGATGGCAAAGAATGTTGTTGCTAAGAGCCATCCTATGGACCTAAGGCCAATTCCCTTTAACTGTGCAGTATTAGTCAGCGATGTAATGCTACTGATAATAGCTACTATAATAAGTGGAATTACAAGTGCACTAAGTACACTTGTATACACTTTTCCAATAGGTGTAATCCATGATGTATGCCCACTAAATGCTACACCGATGACAACTCCGGCTGCCAATGTGATTAAAACCAACAAAGTAAAATCTATTTTTTTACTCAAATAATATATTCCTACAAATAGTACTAGCACTATGGCCAATGCAGCAACTGCTAGTATATCTATGCTACTAAAATCCATGACTTATCTCCTTGTTTTGCTAACAACTATTTTTTTATCTTAACCTTCTTTACGCCAGACCACTTTCCTTTGACGCTTCCGTTTACACCTCTCACTCTTACATAATAGGTTTTTCCTTTTTTCAATTTCTTAATAATATATGTAAGCTTCTCTACATTCTTTGTTGTTGCTTTCTTAAATTTCTTATTATTTGAATACTGTACCTGATATTTCTTTGCATTCTTAAGTTTCTTTATTTTCACAACAATCGCTTTCTTCTTACTGTTTTTAGCTGACTTAATAGAAGCCTTTCCTAAAGAAATCGAAGTGTTGTTTGATGACTGTATAGGTGCATTCGTTGTTTTTTCAGTTGTTTTTTCAGTTGCAGTCTGTGGAGTATTTGTTGTAGTCTCTTCAGGCTTATCACCTAACACATTGCTCAAACTTTGTACTGCCTCTTTTGCAAATTCAACATTTGTCAATCCATCAAATCTGGCTCTGTCATCTTCCTTTGCTTCATCTGTTCCAAGTACCCATGCCAATTCAAGCATATATTCTGTATAAGTTCCTTCTGTACCTGCTGATGTATTCTTATGAAGCCACTGCTTTGTTACAGGCTCCTTCTGATCTTTGTTGTATGCTAAGAGGAATGGCATTTGAAGTCTAATAGCATTCTTTGCTTCATCGCCATCTGACCAAGGAGTTGATGATGTTAATATTCCGGATACATCACCATTTAAGTAATACGCAATGCTATTATTCTGTTTTGAATTATTTTCAGTAATAAAGTTACCAAAGTAAGATGCTAATTCACCATAAAGATAACTGATATTATATTTGCTTGAACCAGCTGTTGCACTGTTTCTTGAATTAAATGCACTGCTCGTTCCCACTACTTTATCTACATCCTCTGCGTCAAAGCTTAACTGATTGCCGATTGTTGTATCGTATACATATACAGTATCAATACCATTTGCTTTCGCTTTTCTCTCTACTGAACCAATTATAGCCTGTGTGTTATGGCACCATGATGCTCCAACAAAGATATAATGCTCACCTTCTGCATTTAATAAGTCAATTAGTTCAACGAAATTAATCTGCTTTAATGTAAATCCTGTTTCATCTGCATCTGTAAATATTTCAGTCTTTTCATTCAATCTATCGGCTGTTCTTTCGCCGCCTCTTGTCTCTACATAAGTCGCAGCTGAGTTATATATTCTCTTGAAAAATTGGAAGTTAGTTCTAACTGAACCTTTAACAACATTGCCATCAGATTTTCCGCCTCTAAACACTTTGGCAATTTCTGTACCGGCTGAACTCTCTTCAAAATCTTCATCCTCCCCAAGGCTGTATGTTGCTACAATTTCCTTTGTTTTTCCGTCATTTGAGAACGCAAACAAAAGTGTATCATCTGACGAATAATCAGATATTGCATCATTCTCCGGAAGTAGTTCAACAATTCTGTCCCATAATAAGCTTATTGGATAACTCGACGTGATATTGCCTGTATTTCTATCAGTAGATATATTTCCATACCATGTTGTATCTTCATCTGTAATGTCTAATTGATATCCATCTACATATGGATCAAAATGATAAATCTTAGATATTCCATCTTTCTTTGCCTGCTCATTAATTAATGAAATAACTTTCTGGCTGGTTTCATGTTCAGGGCCACCGAAAACTATATAATATGTACCCTGGCTGCTCAAAACATCCAGCAGTCTTTCCTGAGTTAAATTTTCAAACACATGTCCTGCTTCAACACCATCATAATAATCTGCAATGTAATCTCCTGTTGTCACCTTATCAGTAACTGACCATGGATATGTACTTTCCTTTGCTTCTACTTTCTTAATTGACACTCCTATATTTGTTCCAAATGCTAATGCAACAGTAAGTGCAAGAGCAATTGTTTTTTTAATTATTTTCTTCATTATATTTCTCCTTTTTATTTATTACTTTTTTCTTGAATTTATTTTGTCTGTCAAAATCAACAACATCGTATACTGCAACAGTATTTAGATTGTGTAAAAAATTTCATTTTCTTGTCTCCTTAATTATGTAATTGCGCAAAAAAAGAAGTCTTATAGTTAAGACTTCCAAATTTGCACAAAACCATATTTTATATATCTATGTATCAAATCAACTTTCTAACAGGAAGTCATTCTTTATTTTGTTGCAACAGAAACAGTCCATGTGATGGCACATAGACATAACTAAATAACACATTTCTTTTACAACTGATACATATGTTTTCATTTTTTGACCTCCTTTTATATTTCCTACTATTCCGATAGGTTTTATATGAATTAATGGAATTATATTCCATTTATACTGTAATGTCAATATCTTTTTTCAAAAAAATATCCACACATTTAAATCATGTCGAAATAATTGTGTGGATAATTAATTTAAAAATCAAAAATTGATAACTGGCTGTCCTCCGGCATTCCATCAAGAAGACCTAAATCTGTCATTGTCTCTATAACTGTTTTTGTAAGCTTACTCTTCTCTCTCATCTCATTTTTAGAAACAAATGGCTGGCCATTTTGTGCCTCTATAGCTTCAACAAGACCATCGGCAGCCTTCTCTCCGAGACCTTCGATTGAATCAAGTGATGGCATAAGCTTTCCGTCAATTATCTGGAATTCATGTGCCTTTGCCTTGTAGATATCGATCGGCAAAAATTCAAAGCCTCTCGCATACATTTCCTGAACAATCTTCATATCACCTAAAGATGCTTCATCCTTTGGTGTAGCAGTATTGTCAGCCTTCTTGTGCTTAAGTTCAGCCATACAACGCTCCAGCTTTTCTCTTCCAAGACACATTGATTCATAATCAAATGCTTTTGCTCGAATTCCAAAGTATGCCGCATAATATGCCAATGGATGATATACCTTGTACCACGCCACTCGAAGTGCCATCATAATGTATGCTGCAGCATGTGCTTTAGGGAACATATACTTAATCTTTTTACATGACCAGATATACCATTCCGGAACATCATGCTCACGCATAATCTTTTCTTCGTCTATTTCATTTCCTGCTTTGTCCGTATATACAAGCAGTCCTTTACCTTTTCTTACGTGCTCCATTGTCTGAAAGCTAATCTGTGGATCCATTCCCTTGTTCATCAGATATACCATAATATCATCTCGAGTACATATAGCTGATGAAATTGTACATTTGCCCTCGGCAATCAATGTCTGTGCATTGCCGAGCCACACATCTGTACCATGAGATAGTCCTGCCAGTCTAACCAAGTCCGCAAACTTTGTTGGTTTTGTATCTACAAGCATCTGAATAACGAAGTCTGTACCGAGCTCAGGCAATCCCAGCGAACCCGTTGGACATCCGTCTATATCATCTGAAGTGATGCCAAGCGCTTCCGGTCCTAAGAACAATGACATTACCTTCTCATCATCAAAAGGAACATCCTCTACGACGTTTGTGTTAGTCAGCTTTTCCAATCTTCTAATCATAGTAGGATCGTCGTGTCCAAGAATATCAAGCTTAAGCAGGTTTGCATCGATAGCATGATATTCAAAATGAGTTGTAATAATATCAGTGTTCATATCATTTGCCGGCTTCTGAATTGGTGTGAAATCATATATTTCCTTGTCTCTGGGAACAATTACGATACCACCCGGATGCTGTCCGGTGCTTCTTCTAATACCGGTACACCCTCTTGCAATTCTGTCAATCTCGGCTGTTCTCTTTACTATATTGTGATCGTCAAAGTAATTCTTTACATATCCAAAGGCTGTCTTGTCTGCCACACCGGTAATTGTTCCGGCTCTAAAGGTATGACCTTTTCCAAACATAACTTCAGTGTAGGCGTGAGCGTTTGCCTGATACTCTCCTGAAAAGTTCAAGTCGATATCCGGTTCCTTTGTTCCACCAAATCCGAGGAATGTCTCAAATGGTATTTCTAAACCATCCTTGTGCATCTTTTGTCCACAGCATGGACAGATTACATCCGGTAAATCAAATCCCAGACCACACTCATCTCTCACTTCCTTGATGGTAGCCTGCGCCTTCTTTATTTCCTCTTCATCATACTCTGATGACATTGAAAATTCTCTCTCAAATATTGAGCTCTTACAGTTCTCACAATAATAATGTGGTTCGAGTGGATTACACTCCGTAATACCTGACATTGTAGCTGCAAACGAAGAACCAACAGAACCTCTTGAGCCTACAAGATAACCATCCTCGTTTGACTTCCAAACAAGTCTCTGTGCCATTATGTACATTACAGCATATCCGTTTCCTATAATGGAATCAAGCTCTACCTCTAAACGCTTTTCAACGATTTCAGGCAATTTTTCACCATACATATCGTGCGCTTTGTCAAAACAGATTTTTCTCAGTTCTTCTTCTGAATTTTCCAGAACAGGTGGACATTTGTCCGGATGAATTGGCGAGATATTGTCTATCATATCGTTAATCTTAGCAGGATTCTTAATAACAATCTCCTCTGCAAGATCACTTCCAAGATATGAGAATTCCTCAAGCATCTCATCCGTTGTTCTAAGGTACAGCGGTGCCTGATTGTCGGCATCTGTATAGCCCTGGCCAAACTGTATTATTCTTCTGTATATTTCATCTTCCGGATCAAGGAAATGTACGTCGCATGTTGCGACTGTCATCTTGTTAAACTTGCGACCAAGCTCAATAATTTTCTTGTTTATATTTTGAAGTTCCTGCACTGAATCAACTAAAAACTTCTTTTTGTCATCAATTGTAGGATCTCCTGTCTTAAGCATAAATGCATTGTTTCCTATTGGCTGAACTTCAAAGTAGTCGTAAAACTCTGCCAGTCTTGCAATTTCCTGCTGTGACTTGTCATTCAATATTGCCTGATATAACTCACCCGCTTCACAGGCACTTCCTATCATAAGACCTTCACAATGCTTTAAGTAATCACTCTTCATTATTCTTGGTCTTTTTGCAAAAGTCTCTATGTGTGATATTGAAATCAATTTGTACAGGTTTACTCTTCCAACCAGATTCTTGCACAAAATAATTGCGTGATGCGCCGGAAGCTTTGCCTTTAAGTTGTCTGACTGCTTACCTTCTTCGTTTGCTTTGTCAAGGTCGGTTATTCCCTTGTCCTTTAACATCTTGCAAAGCTTTATAAAGATGTGTGCTGTACATTCAGCATCATCTACAGCTCTGTGATGATTTTCAAGAACAACACCAAGTGCCTTTGCAACGTTGTTAAGCTTGTATCTTGCAAGACCAATGATAAGGTATCTTGCCATCGCCACAGTATCAACGATTGTAAAATCGCACTCTAATCCCTGTCTCTTGCAGTTTTCTGATATAAAGCCCATATCAAAATCTGCATTGTGGGCAACCATTACCGCACCCTCACAAAATTCCATAAATGATGGCAATATCTCCTCAATTGTAGGAGCGTCAATTACCATATGATCATTGATAGATGTCAATTGTTCAATTCTAAAAGGAATAGGTATAAGCGGATTTACAAACGTTGAGAATCTGTCAATGATTTCTCCGTTCTGTACCTTTACCGCACCAATCTCAATTATCTTGTCAGTTCTTGCACTAAATCCGGTTGTCTCAATATCAAATACAACATATGTATCATCTAAGCTCTGACCTCGTGGATTGACAATCATATCCTTAAGATCATCTACCAGATATGCCTCAACACCGTAAATAACCTTAAAGTCACATTCCTTTCCTGCCTTCTTACACTCGCTTTTGATATCGCAGTATTCGTGCCATGCATCCGGAAATGCCTGCACTCCGCCATGGTCTGTAATCGCAATCGCCTTGTGTCCCCACTCGTAAGCACGACGCACAATACTTTTACATTCACTGACACCATCCATATCACTCATCTTTGTATGACAGTGAAGCTCAATACGCTTGTCCACAGCAGTGTCCTTTCTCTTTTCTGTAGAGAAGGGTGGAATTATTTTCATACCGTCAACTCTGCTTATTTCAACCTGCTTGTCATATGTATCGTATAAAGCAACACCTTTAATTCTGACAAAAGACTTTTTCTTTACATTCTTTGTAAAGTCATTTTTAACATCTTCATTTGCCAGGAATATCTTTGCAGCAATACTGTCTGTAAAGTCTGTTATCTCAAGTGTTACAATATATTTTCCGGTACGCGTTTCTCTCTCATCCATGGTCATTATCTGACCCTTGACAACGCACTCTCCTGTTCCCTCAAAAACATCCTTAAGCGGTGTCTCTGTCTCAAACTTAAAGTCTCTTCCATATACCACCTCCGGATTGTCAGAGCGGCTTGCCCGTACTCTCTTTACTTCCTTTTTATTATCTTCCTTTTTATCCTGCTGTGGCTTCTCTTCACTCTTACCTTTATCTAAAAGAACTTCCACCTCATTCTTAAGTCTTCTTGCATTCTGCTTTGCAAATCTGTTCTCCACGTATCTCTTCTTTGCAATCTCAAGCTCTATAGGCATATCAAACCTGTCCGTAAATATTTCTTCAATAGTATCCTTCATTATCTTCATGCGGGATTCTGATACTATATTTGCCTCCAAATCTATTATGAGCTTGTTTCCATCAAATCTGTAAGGAGCCTTCTTAAACATTGTCGATACGATTGGACTGAGTTTGCTCAGTTCAAGAACAATGCTATCCTTGTATGCTTCAAGCAAATTCTGTGGAGTATACTGGCTTGACAGATGATATTTTTCAATTATATCTATTTCAAGCTTTTTTCCGGTCCTTAAATTCTTACAAATAGCATCTTTTACGCTGAAAATAGCAGACTTTTCAATAAGTCTGCTGCTTTCAATGTATATTCGAATCTTTGTATGATTGATGTTTGACACTACCCTTGTAACGTAAACCTGCTCAAACATAGCCTCCAAATCACTATTAAGTTGTAAAGTTGGAAATACGTCAAAAAATTTCTTTTTTTCCACTCTATTCACTCCAATTCTTTAGTTCTTCCTCCAAGGCATCAATAAGCTCATCTTCCGGAATTTTCTTTATTATCTGTCCTTTCTTTATAAGTAAGCCTTCTCCTTTGCCACCGGCAATTCCTATATCAGCTTCCTTTGCCTCACCCGGGCCATTTACAACACAGCCCATAACAGCAACTTTTATATTTAAATTATCATATTTTGCAACCATTGTTTCAACCTTGTTTGCTAGACCTATAAGATCAATCTGAGTTCTTCCGCATGTAGGGCATGAGACAACAGAAATGCCACCTTCACGAAGCCCAAGTGTTTTTAAAATAAGCTTTGCACTCTTTATTTCCTCCACCGGTTCACCTGTAAGCGAAACTCTGATTGTATCACCAATCCCTTGATTCAAAATAAGTCCAAGGCCAATGGCTGATTTTATATTACCTGATGTGATTGTTCCAGACTCTGTAATTCCCACATGAAGCGGATAATTTGTCTTCCGGGCAATTATTTCGTGCGCCTTAACACACATCATTACATCTGATGATTTGATGCTGATAACTAAATTATCATATCCTAAATCCTCAATTATTTTCACTTTATCTAAAGCACTCTCAACAATACCTTCAGCTGTAACCTTGCCGTATTTTTCTAAAATAGTTTTTTCTAACGAGCCACTGTTCACACCCACTCGAATAGGTATATTCTTTTCTTTTGCAGCATCTACTACCGCCTTAACCTTATCGATAGAGCCAATGTTGCCCGGATTAATTCTAATCTTATCTGCTCCATGTTCGATAGCAAGTATTGCAAGTCTGTAGTCAAAATGAATATCCGCAACCAACGGAATATCAATCTGCTTTTTTATCTCCGCCAATGCATATGCAGCTTCCTCTGTAGGAACCGCGCATCTTACAATATCACAACCTGCCTCCTTAAGCTGTTTAATCTGAGCCACAGTAGTCTCAACATCTTCAGTCTTTGTGTTTGTCATTGACTGAATCATTATTTGGTTACCGCCACCGATAACTTTATTTCCTATTTTAATTTCCTTTGTGTTGTCTCTAAACATATAAACCTCTTTAAATAAGTTTTCTAATGTCATTAAATAACAAAAAGACCATAAGTGTCATCAGCAAAATAAATCCAATAAAATGAATCATACCTTCCTTGTCCTTCGGTATCGGTCTTCTTGTAATTATCTCAATCAAATATAAGAATAAACGGCCACCATCTAACGCAGGAATAGGTAATAGGTTCATAACACCTAAGTTTGCACTAAGCATTATCGCCATGTTGATAAGCGACAATAATGTAGTTTTAAAGCCGTATGATTTTGACTCCTGATATGTGTCTCCTATCAAATCAACAATACCGACCGGTCCTGAAACTTCATTTGCTGACACCTTACCTGTCACAAGCATCTTTAAGCTTTTCAATACAGTCATAATCTCATATCTCATTTCTACGAAACTGTATTTGACTACATTTAATGCACTCTGCTTTTCTCTACTAAGGTTATAGTTAAATCCCAATGAATATACATTTGTATATTCAGGAACAATGCTTACTGTATTTTCTTTATTGTTTCTCTTGAACGTAACTTCAATTTCACTTCCGTCTAATGGATTAACCGTAAGATATTCATTAAGTTCATCTCCGCTTGCAATCCTTGTTCCATTGATTGCAACTATTGTATCGCCTGCACTTACACCTGCTTCTGCAATTGGTGAGCCCTTTGATACTTCGCTAAGTGTAACCGCACCTGACCCTGGAGAATATGTTATTCCCATCAGATATCTCTTTTCTGAATCCGGAGTGTAAGTTACTGTATTTTCCTTGCCGTCTCGAACATATTTGATAGTAACATCCTTTCCATCTAACGGATTTATATACTGCTCAAGATATATTTCTCTACCTACTGAAACTGACGCTCCATTAAATTCTGTTATACGGTCATTCTCCCTGAGTCCCTGCTCGTAAGCCGAAGACTCTTTGTCAATATGTGCAATGTAAGAAATATCTGTTCCTACACTTCCAATTACTATTAATGACAATACAAATGCCAATATGAAATTGAAAAATGGTCCGGCAAATACTATTGCCATCCTCGCCCATATTGACTTTGAATTGAATGAGCCTTCTTCTTCATTGTCCTCGTCTTCTCCCAACATAGCACACGAACCACCTAATGGAAGAACCTTAAGTGAGTATCTCGTGCCATCTTTTCCAACTCGACTGGCAATTCTTGGTCCCATACCAATTGAAAACTCATTTACAACAACTCCGTTTTTCTTTGCCACAATAAAGTGACCAAATTCATGTATTAATACTAAAACGCCAAAAATAATAAGCGCAATAATTATGCTGATTAACGTTTGCATACTTTTTTACCACCTGCTCTCAATTAATTCATAAGTCCACTGTTCAATATCTAATATTTGCTCAACTGTAGGATTGTGAATATTCTGGTGTTTATTCATACAAAATTCAATAATTCCTGATATTTCCAGAAATCCAATTTCTCTATTCAAAAATTTAGCTACAGCTTTTTCATTTGCCGCATTTAATACTGTTGGCATAGAGCCACCCAATCGGCCTGCCTCGTAAGCCAACTTTAAGCCTCTAAAGTTCTCCATATCCGGAACTTCAAAGGTAATTTCAGACAACCTGCTAAAATCAATTCTGTCTCCCGCAAGATATCTGCGCTCCGGGAAATATAAAGCGTACTGAATTGGAAGTTTCATATCCGGTGTTCCAAGCTGAGCCATAATGGCTCCATCCTTGAACTGAACCATAGAATGAATCAGACTCTGTGGCTGAACTACAACCTGAACGTCATCTACCTCCTTATCAAATAACCATTTAGCCTCTATCACTTCTAGTCCTTTGTTTACCATTGTAGCGGAGTCGATGGTAATTTTTTGCCCCATCTTCCAATTTGGATGCTTTAGTGCGTCCTCAACAGACACATTTTTCATCTGTTGTCTGCTCCATCCTCTAAATGGTCCACCCGAAGCTGTAAGGAGAATTTTGTCAATTTCCTTTGGATTTTCTCCGTTTAATGACTGCAATACTGCGCTGTGTTCACTGTCAACCGGCAAAATTTTCACATTATGCTCTTTTGCCTCTCTCATCACCAAATGACCGGCAGTTACTAATGTTTCTTTGTTTGCAAGCGCAATATCCTTTCCTGCCTTAATTGCTTCTAAAGTAGGTCTGATACCAATCATTCCTACAAATGCTGTAACTACGATATCTGACTTTTCGTATACAGCTGTTTCGATCAAACCTTCCATGCCGGATACAACCTTAACGTTAGTATCGGCAACTAGAATTTTTAGTTCAGTGGCCGCCTCCTGGTTGTAAACACATACAATTTCGGGTTTGAATTCTCTAACCTGTTCCTCTAATTTTCTGACATTAGAACCAGCCGCTATAGCAACGACATTCAAGTCGTTATTTGCGCGCACTACTTCTAAAGTCTGAGTCCCTACGGAACCAGTAGACCCTAAAATAGCTATGTTTCTCATATTTCTCCGTTCTGCAATACCTCTTTGTACTGCATGTTCATTTATATTTTATTTTTAAAATAATTGTAATATTATCCAAATTACCGGTGCTACATAGATAACGCTGTCAAATCTGTCCATAATACCACCGTGACCCGGAATAAGATGTCCGTAATCTTTTATATCGTGATTTCTCTTTATCGCTGATGCAGCCAGGTCACCAACCATTGAAATAAGTGCTCCAACTGCGCATGCTACTGCAAATACAATTACCGGATTTACGCTCATTTCGATTTTGTCAGCAAAAATATATGCATAAATTGCACCTAAAGCTGCTGCACCAATAACGCCTCCTACTGCACCCTCAATTGATTTCTTCGGGCTGAGTACAGGAGCCATCTTATGCTTTCCGAATGCAACACCCGCAGCATATGCGCATGTGTCACTACCCCATGAGCACAAGAAGATGAGCCAGATTGTATATGCTCCATTATTTCCATTTCTTACAAGGTATATATATGAGAGCATTATACCCGCATAAACCATACACATAATTGCATTTGATACCTGCTCTGTCTTGTAGGTTGGGAACATGAACACATACTGTGCGAGAAGCAGCATTAAAAATACTACCATCAGTATCATCATATACTGTGTAAGCTCAAAATATACAAACGCATAGTATGCGATTACTGCAAGGTAACCTGTTATACCAAGGGTATTTTTTTCAATGCCAAGAACCTTGTACAATTCATATACACCTACTAAGGATACAAGTCCTGTTACAAAAAATGTAATATTTCCTCCAGGAATCAATGTAGCCAACAATAGTGCAATTAAAACAATGCCACTGCCAAGTCTTGTAAAAAATGACTTATTTGCAAATTTACTTAATACCATAATTTATCCTATTTTACCTTTCCAAATCTTCTATCTCTCTGATTGTATTTTTCTACAGCCTTAATCAACTCTTCCTTGTTAAAATCAGGCCACAATACATCTGTGAAATAAAATTCAGTGTATGCAAGCTGCCATAATAAATAGTTAGACAATCTTATTTCACCACTTGTTCTTATAAGCAAGTCAGGATCCGGAATACCTGCTGTATCCAAGTATCCTTCAATAGTCTTCTCTGTAATCTGCTCTGGGTCTAGCTTGCCTTCTGCACAATCTTTTGCCATTTTCTTTGTGGCTCTTGTAATTTCATCTCGGCTTCCATAGTTAAGTGCCAGTACAAATGTGATTCCTGTATTGTTTTTTGATACTTCTTCAAGCTCTTCTATTTTTTCTACAATATCATCGTCAAGACGTGAGCGCTCTCCAATGACTTTTACTCTCATGTCATTGTCATTTGCTCTCTTAATGCAGTCCTGCAAATAATTTCTGAGAAGCTTCATAAGCGCGTTTACTTCATCCTCCGGTCTGTTCCAGTTTTCAGTTGAAAAAGCATACATCGTGACATATTCGATTCCTATATCATGAGCATCTTCCAATATTCTTTCTACTGTCTTTGCTCCGGCAGAATGCCCTGCCTTCCTAGGTAACATACGTTTTTTTGCCCATCTGCCATTTCCATCGAGAATGAACGCAACATGGCGCGGAATGGACATACCTCTTAATTCATTATCTTTTGACATATGATTCTCCTTTAACGGAAAAGAGAGGAAACCTTAGTTTCCTCCAAATCCAATATATTACGCTAATTAAACAGTCATTATTTCGTCTGACTTTGCTGATACTACATCATCAATTTTCTTAACATAAGCATCAGTTGATTTCTGAACATCATCCTGATATTCTTTTACTTCATCCTCTGAAACACCATCTTCTTTTCCTTTTTTCTTGATAGCATCCATTGCGTCTCTTCTTATATTTCTAACTGCAACCTTTGCGTTTTCACCCTTTTTCTTGATGTCCTTTACAAGGTCCTTTCTGCGTTCCTCTGTAAGCTCTGGGAATACAAGTCTGATAACCTTTCCATCATTTGTTGGGTTGATTCCAATATCTGATGTGTTGATTGCGTGTTCAATATCCTTTAACAATGAAGCATCCCATGGTTGAATACAAATCATTCTTGCCTCTGGAATTGAAACATTACCTACCTGTTGAATTGGAGTAGGTGTTCCATAATAATCAACCTTTATTTTGTCTAAAATATGTGGGTTAGCACGACCTGCTCTGATTGTGCTGAATTCTTCCTTTAAGTTAGCTAAGGATTTTTCCATCTTATCCTCATAAGTCATAATTAATTCTTCCATAATAATCTCCTTTTATCTCATTATTAACTTATACTGTTATTTTTGTACCAATTGATTCGCCCATAACAGCTCTCTCAATACTATTTTCTTCGTTTAATCCAAATAATAGCATTGGCATTTTATTTTCCATTGCAAGAACGCTTGCAGCCAGATCAATTACGCCAAGTCTGTCATCGACAATTTTGCTGATAGGCAATTCGTCATACTTCTTCGCATCCGGATTAATTGCCGGGTCGCTGTCATATACACCATCGATAGCCTTTGCTCCCAATATGCAGTCTGCTTCTATTTCAATAGCACGAAGAACCATTGTCATATCCGTTGAGAAATATGGGTGTCCGGTACCTCCGGCAAAGAAAATAACCTTTCCTGCATTTAAATCAGCAACAGCTTCATCCTTTGAGAAAAGTTTGGTCCATGTGCCACAGACAAACGGTGTGTAAACATTTGTATCCATACCCTCTGTTCTGAAAATTTCTGATACATACATACAGTTCATAATGGTTGCCAGCATTCCAATGCCGTCTGCCTTTGGTCTGTCAATCTTATTACTGGTACGTCCTCTCCAGAAATTTCCACCGCCTATAACGATTGCTACCTGTACACCCTTGTCCACAATCTTCTTTACCTGACGTGCAACGGCTACACAAGTATCCTCATCAAAGCCTGTCTTCTTGTCACCTGCCAAAGCTTCTCCGCTTAGCTTAAGTAAAATCCTATCCATTTTTACCTCCAAATTGACGCTAAAAATCTAATATAAGAATACCATATGTTGAGTAAAAAATAAAGTGTATTAATAAAGAAAGGGACTGCACCAACTTAGAATGCAATCCCCTCTACAAAGGTTATAAAAGAATTATCAATTATTTTTCATCTCTGGCTTTTACAATTGCCTCTGCCATTTCTCTAACACGCTGCGCCGGAGATGGAGCATTTAATATACCTGAAGTTGCTCCTGTACCATCAGCGCCAAGTTTAATGACATTGTAGCAATCGTCTGCTGTACTAACTCCTGAAGCAATCATAACATATACGTTTGGATTAACTTCGTGTAAGCTCTTTACAGTCTCAATTGTGTATGAATCATCTGCCACCTGTCCTGTTCCAATCAGGTCTGTTGGCTCTGCCAACACAATGTCAGGGTTCATATTTGCCAATGCTTTTGCCTCAACAGTCGAATCAGCACAAACGATAGTAATCATATCAAGCTCTCTTGCCCGATTGATTGTTGCATAAAGCTCTGTAACGGTCTTTGTATTTTCTGCATGATTTAAAAATACTGCCTCTGCTCCAGCTTCCTTTAATGATTCCGGAAGAACATGTCCCATTCCCCGTCCAGGTGTAAGTGGATCCATAGACTGAGCACAAACAACGAGATTTTCTGTATTTTCCTTGATCAATCTAATGTCTGCATATGGACAAGTAAAGAATATCTGAAGTCCTGTATCCTTTGCAACTGCATCAGCTGCCTTTGCAAGTTCAAGACTCTTCTGTCCATATAGATAAGACTTTGGATTGACTATTAAAAATGGTGCCTCAACTTTTGCCATAACTATCCCTCCTATTCACCTATTACGATAATTTTACATTTTCTCTGTCTTGGTCTTGTGCGATCAAAATCTACAAAATATACATATCCTGTAGCACCTACGCCAAGCTTTCCTTCATCAACCTCCAATGTAGCACTTGAACCAACGATAGTTGATCTAAGATGTGCATCTCCATTAAACAACGCAGTTCTGTCTCCGTTTGGAAGATAAAAATCTACATCAGGCCATGTTTCAACGTCCTTGTAATGTTCTTCTCCCGGATATTTGTACTGATCTGCACTTACATGATCAGGAATAATCTTTGCCAATGCATTATTTAAATCCACCTGCAGGAATTCATCTCCATCTTCTGTAAAATCATGTACAAATTCTTCAAAAAATACTGAACATGTTGTGTGTGGTGAAATAGCCACAACAATACCATTCTGAATACCACTTGCCTCGATTACTCTTCTAACTTCCGGTGTGATATTAATATATGTTGGTGTCTTTCCATGTGATTGTAAATTAATTGTTTCCTTATAAACTGCCATTATCTAACCTCCAATTATAACTTCTGAAATACTTTAATTGCTCTCTTAACATCTTCCTTAATCGCTTTTGTTGCCACCAATGACATTGAATCATAGAATAATGGCTTTGAATCATCTGCCCAATATTCTTTTGATGCTTTTCCGCCTGCCGTATTCATATATGTATAGTAATTAACCTTACAAATACCATTTTCAATAGCAACTGCATAGTCTTCATCTGACACACCCGAGCCACCGTGCATTACAAGTGGAATACCTGTTGCCTCTCTTAGTCTTGCAACTCTAGGCAAATCAAGCTTTGGTTCTGTGAGATAAACGCCATGTGTTGTTCCAAATGCTACTGCTAAGCAATCAACTCCTGTCTCCTCAACAAATTTCTTTGCCACCTCCGGATCTGTATAGATATCATCTAAATTTTCATAATCATCTGTACCATCAGCGTTTCCGCCACCTTCACCCTGTACTACTGAGGATGTAAATATATGACCGAGCTCTGCCTCAACGCTTGCCCCAACTGCATGTGCAATCTTAACAATCTCTGCTGTTTCCCTTGCATTTTCTTCATAGCTCTTCGCTGATGCATCATACATAACAGATGTAAAGCCAAGCTTCAAAGCCTGAACACAGCGCTCAAACGAACTGCCGTGATCTAAATGCAAAGCTACCGGAACCTTTGCCCTCTCTGCATAATATTTCATAACCGGTCCAATTTCTTCTAAGTCGATAAGTGAATCATGACTCTGTGCATGCTGCAAAATAACCGGTGAATTTAATTCTTCTGCAGCCTGAATAATTCCCCTAATTGCTTCAAATGTAGAACCATTAAAAGCACCCACCGCTTTGTGTTCTACCATTGCCTCATCTAACAATTCCTTCAAAGTAACTAACATTTCAATTCCTCCTGCGGCATATAGCCAATATATTCTATCTGAATTATTTTAAAATCCAGTTTTATTCGATATTATTTTTTCTTCTTTGCTTCCTTTTTTGCCATTCTTTTTTCTTTACGCTCAGCCATCTTCTTGTCCAAATATTCTTGTTCACGCTGTTTAATGAGTTCTTTATTTGCCAAACGTTCTCTGCCCTCTCGGCGGGCCTTTGTAACCAATGAATCTTTATTTACACGTTCATCTAAATCATAGATATAATCTACTAATTCTTTTTCATCATTAAATTCAGTTACACGCAACCAGTATCTGCCATTTAGCACGCCAGCTTTATTGATATTCATATATGCTGTAGTATTTCCTGATACAAATCTCATTGAGAACTGTTTGATATCATCAATCTTATAAGTGTGTGATTTTTTATTTCTTGTAAACGTAATACTGTCTTCATCAACATCTACCCTCGATGGATTGCTAGCAGAAACAAACTCATTCCATACATTGTATACACATACCAATAATACGATTGCGAGAAATCCGCTAAAACCTGTAGTCACCATTCTGATCAGGCATGCAAGCCCGATCAGAAGAGTGAATACTCCGGGAAGTGTATGTTGAATGAAAAAATGCGTTGGATTATACACATAACTTTTCATTTACTTACAACTCTCCTTTAATTATTTTTTTATTTTTTATGCATCAGCTTTTGCTGCTTTTCTGATGCGCATTCCGTTTAATACTGCCAAAGCAAGTGCACCCACACCAACAACTACGAGTGCAACGATGCTTAAGTTACCTGCTCTGTAGATTAACCATGTAAGAGGGTTAGCACCATCACAGATTGATGATAAGTTTGCTGTATCTGTGAACTGTCCAATACCGTGAGCAACCTTTGTTGTAACTGCTGCCAAGTCTGTTGAAATATAGAGACCACCGATAAGACAAACAATACCTGTGATTAAAGCTCTAAATCCATTACCATTTACAAGTGGAATAATCAATACAAACATATATGGAAGTACTGATAAGTCAGTCATAGGAAGTACTGTGTTTCCTGGTAAAATAACTGCTAAGAATACTGCAACCGGTACAAGGATTAATGAAACTGTTAATGTAATTGGATGACCAACGCCTACTGCTGAATCGAGACCGATATAGATCTTTCCAACATTTGAAAATCTCTTTGAGATAAATGCCTGAGCTGCTTCTGAAATAGGCATAAGACCTTCCATAAGTAAAGCTGCCATCTTAGGAATAAGAACTAAAGCTGCTGCAAGATAGATACCTGCTTCTAATACACCCTTTACATCATATCCGGCTAAGATACCAACGATAACACCGATTATAGAACCGATAAGGATTGGTTCACCGAATATACCAAATTTCTTCTGTAATTTGTCAATGTTGATGTCGATGTCTCTTACACCTGGAATCTTGTCGATGATCCAGTTAACTGCGATAGCGAATGGTACGAATGCTGCTGTAAATCCGTGAGGGATTGAAACACCTGGCATACCAAGTACTTCTTCAGCCTTTGGAGCTGTGTAGTCAGCGATTACAAATACGATAATAATATTGATAATTGCTGCGATAACACCATATGCAAGGTTGTCTGTAACGATAGCTACTAATGAACCTGTAAATGCGAAATGCCAATAGTTCCAAACGTCAACGTCGATAGTCTGTGTAGTCTTTGTAACTAACATAATAATGTTAACTATCAAACCGATTGGAATAATAAGTGCTCCGATAGTTGTACCCATAGCAATAGCTGCTGCTGCCGGCCAACCAATATCTACTGTTGTAAGAGTAAGACCAAATCTGTCTGACATAGCCTGTACTGCCGGTGCCAAGTATGTTCCAATAAGACCTACTGCCAAATTCAATCCGATGAAACCTACACCAAATGTTAAACCACCACGAAGTGCCTTACCAAATTTTGCTCCTAAAATCATGCCAAAGATAACTAAAATGATTGGCATTGTAACTGTTGCTCCTAATGAGTTAATGTACCCAAAAATGTTTTCAATAACTTGCATTATTCTTTCTCCCTTCTGTTATACAAAAAATTTAAATGTTTCCTTTGAGTTTCAAATTATTTGTTCATTTCCGCTTCAATATCCGCAAATAATTTGTCAACTCCGATTCCTGTAAGTAATGGAAGTCCAGGTAATACCGGGCAGCTAATACCTCCACCTACAATAGTAGTAGCGACGCAGAAATCTGCACTTTTTGCTTTCTCTGCTAATTCTGAAACCTGACATTGTACAATTTGGTATTTGCCAGCGTATCCGTTCTCATCCAAAAAGTTTGAGATTTTCTGATTTGCTACTGTTGATGTAGCTACACCTGAGCCACATGCTACTACAATTCTTTTCATAACCTTTATTCTCCTTTCTGTAGTATTTTTTATTGAAATCTCTATTCATCCATTAGAGAAGTCATTACTTCATTAATCTTGTCAACATCACATGCTATTAACTGTTTTAGCATTTCCTGATCCTGACAAACGTTAATCAGTTTCATCAATGTGTCCATCTGATCTTCTTTTCTCTTAACAGCCAACATAAATAACATTGAAGCTTCTGTAGTTTCTCCCTCTGCTCCCATTACATTAAATGTAACCGGCTTTTCTAAAATAGATAAGCAGATAGCCGCATCATTTACATGCTCCGGATCTGTGTGCGGAATAGCTACACAAATCTCTCCTGTTGGCAAGCCTGTTGGATATTTTTCTTCCCTTTCAATTATGGCATCACTGTATGATTCCTTTACGTAACCCTCTGCAAACAGCTCTGCTGCTGTTGCTCTTAAAACATCCTTGTCTGTCTCTCCTGAAACCTTCACTGCCAAATAGTGTTTTTCAGGATTACTTGTAATCTTGCTCATATTGAGTCCTCCTAATTTATTTAATTTTTCATTCCGTCTATAAATTCAATCATTTCCTTTGGTGTCTGAACCTGATCCATTGCCTCTGTAACTTTTTCATTTCCAAAAATCATCATCATGTCATATATTGCATGGTTGATACTCTTTGCATCCTTGATACTAATTCCAACAACATATTTTACAGGATCATTGTATCCACTGTGAAAATCGATTGGATTCTTCAATCTTACGATTGTTGCTGCCTCTTCTATAACACCTTTATCTGTATCTGCATGAGGAAGTGCCATTCCTTTACAAACGACGATGTATGGGCCAAGCTCTTTTACGTTGTTTACCATCTCTTCAACGTACTGCTCTTCAACCATTCCAGTCTCATAGAGTAATTTTCCCGAAGCTCTTATTGCATCCTCCCAATCCTCAGCCTCATAATCGAGCATAACTCTTTCTTCTATAAGTAATTCCCTGAATGCACCTTGAAGCTCCAGTTTTAAGGATTCTTCCTTTGGCTCCTCCGGAGGCTCCTCATCGTTATGTCCTTTTATTTCAGCTACCTTTTCCTGAATGTCTGCAAAATCCTCTTTTGATAGCATTGGGCTTCTCACTACTACATATGGCAGCTTTGCATTTGGAAGTGGAAATGTAGATATAATCATCTGAGCTCCACTCTGGCGAACCTCTGTCATATTGTGATAGGATGAAACACTGACTATTTCAATCAAATCATCTAACATCTTTAGCTTTGCCATCATAAATTGTGCAGTTCCTCTTCCTGTAGCACAAACAAGTGCGACCGGCACTTTATAATTCTTTTCGTTCTCTACCTTTTCTTTTTCAAGAACAGATGCAAAATACAAAACTAAAAATAATAATTCATCTTCCGAAAATTCTTTGCCGACATATTCTTCTAAAGAAACCATTCGCTTCTTTACAATCTCTAATATATCCGGGTAATCCGACTTAATGGAATCCTTTAGAGGATTGACAAGTATTTCTCCATTTTTTACTCTGTGTACCGCTGATCTCATATGCGCTTCAAGAAGATTGTACAAATCAAAGTCAAGATAAAAATCAATTCCAAAATCACTGGAGATTTCGTGGATTGTTTCCGCTATCATGATTCTGATATCCAAAGTACTTGAGCTGTGTTTTCCGTCTTTTATATATCTCTTGCTTCTTAAGCATTTTGTATATACAAGAATTTCCGCATCAGAAATTGTGAGATTATGAGCATTTCCAATCGCATTTAATATATTCTCACTAAAAGGCTTCTTTGAGCTGTTTACGAGTTCTCTGGCATCCTTAACCTCCGACATATCAATCAGCCTGTTATTATAAATTCTGTTTACTGTCACTACCAATTCAAGTAGGGCTTCAAAGAAAGAATAATCAGCAAAATACATTTGCACATTGTCCTCTTCCTTTACCAGTAAATCCTTCAATTCAAAATATATATCTATCGAATCTACTATATTAATAAGTAAGTTCCAGAATATGCTGAGATTGTATCCGTTTTGGTAATACATATCATCACAATTGACTTCTAAAAGCTTTACAATATTTTTTCTGATAACTGTTTCCGGTGCCTCAACTATATATCCTCTTCTCTGCTTTACAGTAAGATTCATTCCTGCATCCGAAAACCATGATTTCAAATCCTGTAAATCATGTAACACAGTATTTCGACTAACGCCAATCAGCTCTGCTATCCTTTCAACTGTAATGTAGTCCTGAGCATTGAGTAATATCATCGCAATAACTGTATGTCGTTCATTTAGAGTCATTGTGTATGAATAAAAATCACACTTTGAAACAAACTCTTCAATTTTTTTAATATCTATTTGCCTGTCAATGCTCAATGTCCCTTCTGCATCCTCATTGACGACTGGCAAATTATTTAATTGTAATTCGTCATTTAAACTCTTAATGTCAAATCTAATGGAACGCTCTCTAATATTAAATCTTTCGCTCAATTCCCCAACATTTAGATTTCCATTCCAAATCAATTCATTAAGAATTTTGTTTATTCTTTTATTCATAAAAAACCGGTCCTTCAAACTAATTTCATTATAAAGCCTGTAAAAATATTTTTAAAGTACAAAATGTGACAAAAATTGCGCACCGAATTGTACTAAATGTTCATTGAAACGTTCCAATCGCAAAAAATGTAATTCTACAACATATTGTGGTGCTATATTTTTCCAAATACAAAAAGAGCGTATCTCAATCTTTTGAACCGCCCCCAAAAGTCAGACAAAAAATCTAACGATTGGGAGGTCGGTTCATTATCTTGAAATACGCTCTTTATCCTTTATTTTCTTGTAATTATTTATACGAATCTACGATTGTTTTGGCCCTATATTTTGATATATTAAAGCCACGAATTGTTGTCTTCTGGTTGCACTGTGTCTGCCAGAATTTATATACTTCCTCGTTATCCAACGCTTCTTTTATATCAAGCCCCGCCTCTTTCATTGCCGGTACTGCATCAGTGGATAGTCCCATAAGATACTCATAATCCACTATCATATCATACTCGTCATATTCTGCTTTGTCTTGTATCTGCTCTATTGTTTTATATTTGTTTAAATCGTACTTTGCGATATAGTATTCGCTATTGCTAAGTGCGAGCACCAGATAGCATGACACAATTACAATTGTAAAGTACTTAAATATATTGATGTCTGTCATTACAACCTTTAGCATAAGGCCGGCAATAAGAAGACATACCACAAACAATGTCCACATTGCAAACACTCTTGTAAACGTGAGGCCATATACATCTATATATAAGAACAATCTATAAACTGCCGATATTGCTATTATGATTGTGCAGCCGCTGACAAACTCAAGAAGCCCATACATTAATTTGCTCTTTTTAAATAGTTCCATTGCCACAATAACAATCACTATATTGAGGATTGCGACAAAAATAAGTTCAAAGAATCCCTGTCTTGCATACTCTGCATATGTGTATCCCTTTGGCAAACTGCCTTTGTGCATAAACAAAAACGCAATCTGTATTGCATCAAACACCGCATATACAACCGATATTGCTGACAAAACAATGATTGCAATAATTGGTTCTCCATTTTTCCTGATATTGCCCTCATATTTGTCTTTAGATTTTTCAATATCATAAATATACGCAAACGGAACGCTAAATCCTATCACCAGATATATGCACACTCCAATTATATTTGCAAAGATATTTGAAGAAAAAATTGTTCCAAATATCTTTTCCGTCAGTTGTCCAAACACCTGATCTGCCATTGAAAGCATTGCCATTACGATTATCAAAACAGGCAGTGCGACAACAATGCCTATGATAGCATATGCAACTGTTTTGTTTTTTTCTTTTCTCTTTGTCTTAACAATATTACTTAAGCTGGCAAACGGAACAGCTATGCTTTCAAACATACCAACACCGGCTCTGATAAAAACAGTAATGCTTGTGATAATATTTAATTTATCTGCGGGTACCATAGCATACACCGTGTTTATCATTATCAACGCCAAAAGCATAAGATAATTTAGCATCATTATCTCTACATTTGCGCTGATTAAATTAGATACTCCAACAAGTACAATTGCAGCACTCAATCCATAGTTAAACAGACTGTATTGTTTGCCTGTCTTTTTTATAACAAAATACATATATATCACAGTTCCAGTGCAAAAAAGCGTAAACATAAGCCCCGTGCAGTTTTTATACAGACAAACTGTAAAAAGCAATGAGTATAGCAGGCTTGGAACCCCGTATATTTTGAAATTATCCATACTAATCCTCCTCGTATTCAATAATATCTCCCGGCTGACAGTCTAACGCTTTGCAGATTTCATCAAGCGTAGAAAATCTAACAGCCTTCGCCTTATTATTTTTTAAGATAGATAAATTTGCAGGAGTAATACCTATTTTGTCGGCAAGCTCGGATACTCCAATTTTTCTTTTGGCCATCATTACATCTAAATTAATTATTATCGACATACACTACCCTCCTATATAGTCAGGTCATTTTCTTCTTTGTAATTAATGGCCTGGTCAAACACAAAAGCCAAAACTATACTGAAGAGTCCTGCGATAACAAATACCAACACCATAGACAAAGCCGCCAGCGTTAATTTTATAAAAATACATCTGACCAACATAACTATAGAAATCACAAAACTGTATACACTCATTTTTTTTAGACTTATCACATTTGAGTTTACAAAGCAATTGTGATTAATAACGGATGCGAAAATTTTTCTTAGCTCCCATATGATAAGCACGGCCATTACTCCGCTGGCCATAAGAGCTACTATGATTGAACTGTAGCTGTGCATAGGCTCCATATCAAACACTTCAAAAATATTTTTTATGCTCCATGGAATAGAAAGTGTAACAATGATGCCTAGCACAAACATAATGTCCAATATAATTTTTGTAAATTTTGTAATTTTCTCACCCATAATATTTCTCCTTAAATTCAACTATCCTATAGGTATTATATTCCAATATTTTCCGTAGGTCAATATGTTTTTATCGTTTTTCGATATGTTTATATTGTTTTTTGATATTTTTGCGCAAATCATTTTGAATAATAAACTCTGTAGAGGCATGAGCATCAACCTATCACATAGCAGACAAGCGGCAAAGTTACTAATGACAACAAAGTTGTGACAAATATTGAGCCCACCGCATACTCACCCTCTGAATTTTGTGATTTTGCAAACATTGCGATTGAGGACATTGTTGGAAGCCCAGAAAGCACTGCCATTGCAACCTTTATATCGTCAGGCACTGAAAATAAACTCATTACATAGAAGAACGCGAGCGGATATGCTACCATCTTTACAATGGCTGTAGCAAAGAATTCAGCTCTCTTAATGTAATATTTGATATCAGTAAAGCAAAATAAACCTCCAAGATATATCATTGCAAGTGGCGTAGTTATTGCTCCTATTTTGGTTAACGATGTATCAATAAGCGTTGGCATATGAACTCCCGCAAATATTCCAAGCACCGCAAGGACAATACCAACCGTCGCAGGATTTATCATCTTGAGTACTGTATCCTTCAGCTGCATTTTTTGCTTTGAGTCTTCGGGCGTAGTAAGTTGAATTCCAACTGTCCAGAGAACCAACTGATCTACCACTGTAAACATTGCTATATACAGCATCCCCTTCTCAGGAAATAGTGCAGCGAGAATGGGTATTCCCATAAATCCTATATTGCCGAACATAGAGCAGGCATGGTACACGCTTCCTGTATCACCTGTCAGTTTAAATGCTTTTTTCATCAAAAGGCATAAAAAATATAATGTAAAATACATTATTGCCGTCAAAACAAGAATCGGCAACGTCTCCATAAACTGCTGTCTTGTAGCACCATTTAATGTATTCATAAAAATCATAATCGGCAGTGTTATTTTCATTATCAGCTTCGACAAAACATTAAGTGACTTCTGGTCAAATAATTTGACCTTTACTGCAATTATTCCGACAGCAAGATAAACTACAAACATAACCATCTGCTGTACAACTATTAAAAATTCACTCATTTTATTCTCCTAACTGCGAAAGCATCTTGTATACTTTCTTGTACTTTTCTAATCTTTCGTAATCTCTTTCCTGTGGGTTTGGTATACGACTGATGTCCATATTGTGCGTAAGGTCTGCCATTTTTACCTTTACGGCAATTTCATTCTCAGATAAATGATTAATGTATTCATAGTAATCTTTGTTCTTTGTGTGAGTCATATGCGCTACCGCATCGGCAATCTTCTCCCCAAATAATTCCTTTATTTCTTCTATCTTAACATCAGTGTCCTCTACAGTATCATGAAGATAAGCCACAATTTTTTCATCGTAGCCATCCACCAGGCTTGCCACTTTTATCGGATGTGTAATGTATGGAAGTCCCTCCTTGTCAACCTGACCAGCGTGTGCCCTTGTTGCAAACTGCTTTGCAAATTCAACCTCAAATATCTTCTGCAATTCTGTTTCAATATATGGCATCCACCAATTGCAATATCCGGATTTGTTTGGATGAATTGGGTCCTGCATATAAGAATCATATTTGTTCTTCGAAATATCATTAAAGCTTTCATCTGAAAACATATCTATAATATAGATACCCCACTTTTTTTCTAATTGATGAAGTCTATCTACCATATCAGCATAGTTTTTGTCGTCAAACCACGCTCCTGTGTAGAAAGCCACCGGGCAATTCCATGTCTGGTATGTGTAATGAATTATGTACTCTATCGCTCCTGTAATTGTTGTCGTGTCGTAAGCTGTCTTTTCTATATCAATATCGCGATTAGTATCGGATATTTTTCCAAGAGGCATTTTTCCTGTGGCATCGTTCGTAGATAGCTGACATATCATCATGTCCGGTTTTAGCTCTGAAGAAATCGTCTTTAGCCTTTGAACATATGAATCCGAGCCATTATAGGCAAGCGTTGTCCCACTAACCGCTTCCTTTGACAATATTACTATCCCGTCCTTATCTCTAAGTGCCTCAACAAAAGAATAACCGTCACTCATTGCACCGTATGTAACAGACGATCCTAAAAATATAATTTTTTTGTCTTTTAGATTACTTGACATATTTTTTCCTCAATCAAAACTATTATTTATCAACAAATATATAACTCATAAGGAATTATATTTACCAAAACTCTTTCTTACAAAATACATTTTAAAAAAATGATATTCGCACCTTTTTAATTATATATTTTCACAATATTTTTCTCAACTATGGTATAATAAAAAAATAATTTTATCAGTAACTAAATTATAAATATTTGTGTCGCGCTATGGCGGCGGAATGGAGATTACTATGGTTAAGCATATTATTTTATGGACTTTAAAAGATGACTTCTCATCAGAAGAAAAAGAGCAGATAAAATCAGGTATTAAAGAAGGCCTTGAAGGTCTTGCAGGTAAGATTCCCGGATTAATTGACATCAAAGTGAACACCGGCAGACTTGACAGTTCAAACGCAGATTTAATGCTTGATTCAACATTTGAGAGCGAAGCTGCACTCAAAGCATACGCTACTCACCCGGATCATGTTGCTGTTGCCGATGGCAAGGTTAGACCCTATACAGCTGTAAGATCATGTCTTGACTTTGAAATATAGCCTGTACTAACATTGTTAGTTTCTTATTCCTATAATGATGGGGGTGTCAAAAGGTCATTATATTAAATATTTTTGTCAAAATGCACAAAAGAATAAATAAAAGGTATATTTCAAAACACGTTGTTGTCCTTGTTTTGAAATATACCTTTTATTAGTTTCTATTTAATTACTCTATCAATATTAAATTTTTCATCCAATATTACTATCTTCGACTGTTTGCCCACTTCAATGCTTCCGCATTTGTCCAGGATTCCAATTGCCTTTGCCGGGTTGTATGTCGCAGCCTTTATAGCATCCTCTTTTGGAATACCCATATTGATGACATTCTTCATACACAAAAATACGTTAGTTGCACTCGCTGCAAGCTTATTTTCATACAGCCAGCATGCATTATCGTGAAGATATACCTTCTGTCCGCCAAGCTCATATTCTCCGTCAGGCATCCCACAAGCTCTTGAGCTGTCACTTATAAGAACTAATCTGTCCCTGCCAAACAGCTTAAATGCCGCTCTTACTGCAGCAGGATGAACATGAATTCCATCACAAATGATTTCCACCATTACATCGTCAAATTCTGCTGCTGCTCCTATTACGCCCGGTTCTCTGTGTGTGAATCCCGGCATAGCATTAAAGAGATGTGTGACATGCTTTGCCCCTAACTCATATGCCTTATGAGCCGTTGCGTAATCTGCATTCGTATGTCCAACTGAAAAGTTTATTTTGTCATGTGCTTTATCTATGCAATCCAGAACGCCCTCCTCTTCAGGTGCAACTGTAATCAGCTTTGTGAGTCCGTTTGATATATCCACAATTTCATTAATAAAATCTGCATCCGCTACACTGATATACTCCGGATTTTGCGCACCACATTTTTCCTTTGAAATAAAAGGTCCCTCAAGGTTGATTCCCACAAGCTCTGCCTCGTCCTCTGCCTCTTTGTGATTAGCCGCAGTCCTGCAAATTTCTTTTAGTCTTTCAAGCGGCAATGTCATAGTTGCAGGACAAATGCTTGTAACGCCGTTTTCAAGCTGATGCTTTGCCATTTTTCTAATTGCCTCATCTGTCCCGTCGCAAAAATCATATCCCATACATCCATGAAAATGTACATCACACAACCCGGGAATTACATATTTGCCATATGCATCGAAGACCTCCTGTCCTTCTTCGGATATAGCATCATCTGACACTTCCATTATTTTCCCATCTTCAATTTTTATATTTTTATATTCAAACACAAAATCTTTTGTATATACTTTTCCATTTTTGATAATCATATTGCCCTCCAAATTATATTAGAGATTTCCTATATGCTACAAATCGAGCAGGCTAGCGCCCACTCGATTATGTTGCTTATATATCCAGCAATGCTAAAGCTTCCCTGTCACCTATCAGGGTAACATCATTGTGAAGCTGTAATACTGATGCAGGAACCTTTGGTGTCACCGGTCCTGTAAATGCTTCTTTTACAATTTCAGCCTTTCCAGAGCCATTGACAACAATGATAATTTTTCTGGCCTGCATTATTGCTTTGATTCCCATTGTATAAGCTTCCTTTGGAACATCATCAATGTTGTCAAAAAATCTTGAATTTGCATTGACTGTGCTCTCTGACAGTTTAACACAATGAGTTTCTTTTTCAAAAGCTTCCCCTGGCTCATTAAATCCAATGTGACCATTGTTTCCCAGTCCTAAGAGTTGTAAATCAACCCCTCCGTGACTCTTAATGATTTTGTTATAATCACTACACGCTTTTTCTCTGTCTTCCTCGAGACCATCCGGCACGTAAGTGTTATTTTTATTAATATTAATAGAATCAAATAAATTTTTGTTCATAAAGTAGCGATAGCTTTGGTCGCTTTCCGGAGACAAGCCCTTGTACTCATCAAGATTGATTGTGGTAACGTTAGAAAAGTCCAAGTCGCCCTTCTCATACCAGCGAATAAGCTGTTTGTAAGTTCCGATTGGCGTTGAGCCTGTAGCAAGCCCCAATACACAATCCGGCTTCATAATCACCTGGGCTGAAATAATATTTGCAGCCATTCTACTCATATGATAATAGTCTTCTGCTTTGATAATTCTCATTTGAGACACTCCTTTTTACTAGTCGTCATAATGAGTTCTGAATTCTTTTGGCGATACCCCTGTATGATTCTTAAAAATTCTAGAAAAATGTGTTACATCCTGAAAACCAACCTGCTCTGATACATCCTGTATTTTTAAAGCTGACGTCTTTAAAAGATGCTTTGCTTTGTCAATACGAATTACATTTATGATTTCAAAAAATCCTTTACCGGTATACTGATTCAGCAATTTACTCAAGTGCCAGCTACTGACATAACAGTGTTGCGACACATCGGACAGCGCAAGCTTCTGTGTGTAATTGTCATACATATATACCAAAGCACTTTTTATAATAAAATTATTTGCGTCTGTAAACTGAATCTTTGATTCTTCATCATCACTTAAAACAGGTCTGTCTTTAATGAAGTTTTCATATATGTACTTTTCTTTTTCATCATTGATATTCCAGATATTTTCTACAATCTGCTCACCCATATCTCCACGAGACTTGAGATTTTCTATCATTGCACTGATAGCCTCCTCAAGTTCATCAATCTTTGAAGGCTTAAGTAAAAATCTTGTAACTCCAAGCTTAATAGCAACCTGAGCATACTCAAAATTTCTAAAGCCAGTCAGAAGGCAAACCTCGGTATTTGGGAATTCCGACTTGATAGCCGCAATCATTGCAAGCCCGTCCATATTTGTCATGGATATGTCCGAGATTATGATATTAGGCTTAACCTCTTTTATAAGTTCAACGCCTTCTAATCCGTTGCTGGCTGTGCCTGCAATCTCACAATCCCACTTGCTCCACTCAATGCCTTTTTGTAAACCTTCAACGATAATAGGTTCGTCATCAACAATAACTACTTTGTACATATCTTATTCTCCGTTTTCTAATGTAACTTTCATTATAACGATTATAATCTATTTTTTATTTAATTTCATTAATGTTTAATAAATTTTTATCCTTTTACCGCACCGACAGTCATACCTTTGATAATATATTTCTGCAGGCAAAGGTAAACGAGAAGAACCGGTACAACAATCAATGTAACAGATGAGAACAACGCTCCATAGTTTACACCTTCTTTTGACGCAATGTTGTTCAAAAGAATTGTGATAGCATACTGGTCTTCTGATCTTAAGAAAAACATCTGTGTAAACAAATCATTATAGCTCCAAAGGAAACTAAAGATACCTACTGTAACGAAGGATGGTTTACTCAGAGGCATAATAACCTTGAAGTAAATCTGGAATATGTTACATCCTTCCATATATGCCGCTTCTTCTAATTCAACCGGCAATGTTTTTATATAACTAGACAATACTATTATTGCAAACGACATATTACCGGCTATCTGCGGCAATATTACCGAAAGCAGGCTTAGCGCCAGATTGTCTGTATTTGCGATTTTCCATGATGTCATCATTCTAAGTACAGGAATAATAGTTGAATAAATAGGGAACATCATTCCTGCATATAACAATGCCATTAATATAGCTTTTCCAGGAAATTTATATCTTGATAAAATATACGCTGCCATACCCGAGAACAATATTACAACAACGGCAACAGTTCCCGATATTATAAAGCTATTCCTGTATGCTGAAAAAATATTATAATTTTCAAATATACTATTATAATTATCTAAAGAGAACAATTCACCAAATGGCAATGAAAATGAATTGTTATAAATGGCCTTCTTATCTTTAAACGAATTAAGAATTGACCACGCAAGTGGAAAAATTGTTGTTAACGCCCACATTATTAACGCGAGGTATACAAGCACACTTGAAATTTTAAATTTTCTTTCTCTCATTTGTTTACCTCCTACGCATCATAATCTTCATTCTGCTTAAATATCTTATTTACTACTATCGATAGGACTACACCGAGTATTACAATAACAACCGCAATTGCCGAACTGTAATCCACATCTGTGTAAACCTTTGAATACATATATGTACCGGTCAACCACGTATCCGACATTCCATTTACAAACATTGTCCAAGGCAGGTCAAATACCTTGAGAGCACCTGTAACTGCTAAAACAACACAAGTACAAATACTGTTTCTCAACAATGGTAAGGTTATGTATCTTACACGTTGAAGCTTTGATGCACCGTCAATTGAAGCCGCTTCATACAAATCTTCCGAAATACTACTTAACCCTGTTAACAGTATAATGAAGTAAAAACCTACATATTGCCATATTACCGGAATAAGCATTGTCGATATCGGGTGTTGTGCCTTCCAATCTATCAATTGATTAGTTCCCGCGTCCAGCACTCCTATAAACTGTAAGAACTGATTTACCATGCCCTTGTCGTATAAGAAAATCAAGTTAAACAAAAGTGCAAGTGCTGTGGCTGATACAACAATTGGAAAGAAATATACTACTCTAAAGAATCCTGAACCCTTTTTTATATTACTTACCAACAAAGCGAGTAATATCGCAATTCCAACCTGTCCTACAATAGTTGCCACTATCATAATACCTGTATTCTTGAGCGCTATAAGCATAGTCGGATCCTTTAGGATTTCCAGGTAGTTCTTAAAAATAGGTACATTCCACTCTCCTGATGATGTTCCAATATATTTAATATGCTGGAAGCTGTTAATAATGTTTCTTATAAATGGATAGTAGAGAAATACTGCCATTGTTAAAAACGCTGGAATCAAAAAGAATGCTATAAATTTTTTACTTTTATAAATCTTTGCGTCCATGTTTTTTACCTTTTTCTACAAAATGCGAGGGCTGTTGCTTCGCAACAACCCTCTTTGAAAGTTTATTTATTTCTGTCTTACTAAGATGATTGTTTTTTATTCAGCTGCCTTGTCAATTACTTTCTGAATAGCATCTGTAATCTTTTCATCACCCTTTACAATCTTAGCCATGTTTGCGAAGATTGGCTCTCTAGCTGCTTCTGTGTAGTTATCCTGAACAGCACCTACAACGCCTGTAACACCAGCGCTGAATTCTAATGCTGACTTACCTAATGCTGTGAATGCACTTTCATCTACTTCAGGAGCTGCCTTAAGAGCTGTTAATGAGCTACCTGCAAACAATGCAACCTTTTCATCACTTGTCATATGTGTGATAAAGTCAACTGCTGCAGCTCTCTTTGTTTCATCTTCCCAACATTTCTGTGTGATGTAGTAACCCATTGAGATACCACCGATGATTTCTGTATTCTTTCTGTCGTTCTTTGCTGGCATATATGTTACTGAGAAGTTTTCAATATCATCAACTGCTTCTTCAATACCACCAACTTTCCAAGAACCATCTATAAGGAATGCTGCCTTGTCACTTGTGAACATCTGGAATGTTTCATCATCTGTAGCTGTGAGTGTGTTTTCTGGTAAATAACCTGCTTCATAAAGATCCTTGATATCCTTAAGACCTGCTTCCCAAGCCTTACCAGCTGCATCGTCAACCTTTGCAGGTGTTGTCAAATGAGTAGCCAATGTGTCATTGTTGAAGATTGTGTACTCAAACCAGTAATGTGGAACCTGCTGTAAAGATACAGCGATTGGTGTGTAACCTGCTTTCTTAATCTTTGCACACATATCAAGGAACTCATCATATGTTGTTTCAGCTGTAGGAGCTTCAACTCCTGCTTCCTTTAATACTTCGTTATTTACAAACAATGTCTCCCAGAATCCATTAACAGGAACTGAATAGTTCTTTCCATCTACTGGAGAAGCTCCCATTAAGTCGTCCTTCATGTTGCTTGCATAATCAGGATATTCTTTTCTGATTTCCTCAATTGAAACTACCTTGCCCTGTTCAACGATTGGATTTGCATCTACTCCGTTGAAGAAGAACAATACATCCGGTTCTGAACCGGCTTCAAAGTCTGTAAGTACTCTTGACTTGAAAGCTTCATCAGATGTTGCTGAACTATCTTTGATAGTATTTCCAGTCTTTTCTTCCCATTCCTTGTATGCATCTACATAGTTCTGTGCGTTTGTATCTTCACCTGCATATGTAGTTGTTACCTTTAAAGTTACACCTTCTGATTTTTTTGCCTCGTCTTTCTGGCCACCGCATCCTACTAAAGAAAATGCCATAACACCAACGAGTGCTAATGATAATGCTTTTCTCATTATTTCCTCCTTTTCGAGAAGAATATCTTCTCCGTTCATATTTTACATATGTTATTTTATAAAAAAAATGCCAATAAGTTAATGAATCTTATTGGCATATTGTTGTTTTTCTTTGGTATTATATTGCAAATTTTATAGATTTCTTGTATTTTATTGGTTAAACTTGCACGGAGTTGTTTGTTATCTTTTTAACACACATTATATACCATTTAGTCATATGATTTTTGATAGTCTGAATTGTCCAAATCAACAAGTATTTCACTCACAGTGGTTTTACCATCTTCATTTTTTATTGTAAGTCCACTGTCACCTCCATATAGCATCTTTAAGCGCAGATTTACATTTCTTATACCAATATTATTTTTGTCACTTTCCATTGATGTCTCGGACAATAAGCTCTCTATATGTTCTGCATCTTCTGTTGATATGGAGCCATTATTTTCAAGTACAATGTGAAGATAATTATCACTCTTAAATATTTTTAATTTTCCTATTTTTCTTCCATACTCATCCCCACCGTAATCTACCATGTTTTCAACTATCGGTTGAATAATAAGTCTTGGAATTTTTATATCCAATATGCTCTCGTCTATCTCTTTTGTAAATGAAAATTTATCACCAAATCTGCATTCAATAATATACAAATATGCGTCAACATACTTCATTTCTTCCCTTATAGGGATTAATTGCTCCCCTTTTCTGTTCATAGTTGCTTCCATCATTACACTCAACGCTTCAATCATCCTGCTTGCTTCAGTATTTCCACTCATACGAACCTTCCAGTTAATTATCTCCAATGTGTTATTAAGGAAATGAGGATTAATCTGCGACTGAAGTGCTTTAATATTTGCATCTCTGGCTGCAACCTCCTCAGCAAAAATTCTGTGAAAAGAATTTTCTAAGCTTACTGACATATTGTTTACAGTTTCAATCAATTTTCCAAACTCTCTATTGCTATAGAAGGGTTCCATTGTGTAACCATAACCACCTTTTTCAATTTTTTCTGACGCCTTCATCAACTGGGCAATTGGCTTGCTTACGTTATTATTAAAATAATAAATAATAGCCCAAAGCAGTGGTCCCAGCAAAATAATAACCACAATATATGTAAGGAAAATCGGACTTTTTCTGTTTAATACACCTATTTTATCAATCTTTACAATATATGATACTTTTTGGTCATTTACATTCATGCTGTAATGTGCGACCATATTTGTCCTATCATACTCATTATAATAGCTTGTCTCTCTCTCTAATTGTTCCTTCTTTATGTATTTATTATAGTAAGACTGTAGCCTTTTAGAACTCCTCTCTGTAATTTTGTCATCTTCCATTATCATTACATCATCAAGATATATCTGGCTACTTTGATTCCATACCATGTTGTCAAAATTTTCAAATACTTTGTCTTTGTTTATCTCCATAACCATTACAGCAAAAGGTTGGTAATCACTTGTGACAATATTTCTTACAAGATAGAAATGGTCTGAGAAATACACCATTGCCG